>JAPZUA010000002.1:0-302705 GCA_027532905.1 Magnetospirillum sp. | reverse complement strand
CACGGCTTCGTGCTCTTCATGGCTCAAGGTCGGCGATTCGCCGGTGGTGCCGCACGGCACCAAGCCGTCGGTTCCCTCGCGAACCTGCCAGGCCACGAATTTGCGGAACGCCGGCTCGTCGACCTGCCCGTTGCGGAACGGCGTGATGAGCGCGACGAACGAACCCTTGAACATGGCGGATCTCCGGCTTGAAACTTGAAGGTCGGCGGTGGCCTTAAACGGTGGCCTTAAAAGGAGCGCGAAATTAGACCTCCCGCCCCGCTTTCGCAACAAATGCCTTTGGCTTGCGCTGGGGCGGCCTCGCGGTCTTAACTGCGTGCCATGAATACGCGTTTTCGATTCGACTGGAGGGTTGGGTTGGCCGCCCTCTGCTTGCCGCTGGCACTCGCCGCCTGTGCGCGCAGCGATGCGGCCGTCGTGCCCCCCGCTGCAATCGTGGCGGAAGCGCAAACGGCCGAACCCGTGCAGGTCGCAGCCGCGGGCGGCGCCAATGCAGGCGAAGGCGGCGATACGCTGCTGGCGCAAGCGGTCGCAAACCTCGCGGCCGGGCCGCCGACCGGGCCCATCGTCACGGCCGCGCGCACGATCCAGCCGATCGGGGCACCCGTGCTCAATGCGCGCCAGCGCGAGCTCTATACGCAAGCCTTCGCAGCCGTCGAATCCGGGCGCTGGGAAGCCGCCCGCACGCTGCTGGCGCGCGGCGACCATCCGGTCGCCAACAAGCTCTTTCGCTGGCTCGAATTGCAGCTGCCGCGCTCGGGTATTGCGTTCGAAGACATCGTCCAGTTCGTCGACCAGAATCCGGACTGGCCGTCGCTCGAAACCATCTCGCGCCGGGCCGAAGAAGCGCTGCTCGACCGGCCCAGCAACAACACGCTGGTGCTGGCTTGGTTCGGCACGCGCAATCCGCTCACGCCCGACGGTGCGATGCGCTTTGCCGACGCGCTGACCGCGTCGGGCGAACGCGAGCGGGCCTTGCGCGTGATCCGCGAGCATTGGGTCTCGGGCACATTCAACGATGTGCAGCACAAGCGCTGGCTCGAGCGCTATCGCGGCATGCTGGAGCCGCAGCACCACGCCGCCAAGCTCGACCGCCTCGTGTGGGACGGCAAGGCCGAAGAAGCGCGGCGCGTGTTCCCGCTCGTCCCGCCGGAGCGGCGCACGCTGGCCGACGCAAGATTGCGCATCCGCGCTGGCGGCAATGTGGAAGCGCAAGCCAAGCGCGTGCCCGAAAGCCTCGCCAACGATCCGGGCCTGATCTACGACCGCGTGCGCGCCTTCCGCCGCGCCAATCGCGAAGCGGCCGCGCGCGATGCGATGCGCAATCTGCCGCGCGATCTGGGCCGGCCCGAGATTTGGTGGAACGAGCGCGCCGTGCTCGCGCGCCGCTCGATCCTGGCCGGCGATGCGGCGGAAGCCTATCGCCTCGCCCGCGACCACCGCATGGCGCCCTCGCACGGTGCGAATTTCCTCGAGGCCGAATTCCTTGCGGGCTGGATCGCATTGCGCCGCCTCAACGACGCCAAGGGCGCCCAAGCGCATTTCGAACGCGTGCACGAAGCCGCGCGCTTCCCCGTGTCGCGCGCGCGCGGCGCCTATTGGATCGGCCGTGCGCTCGAAGCGCAGAACCAAATGGCCGCCGCCAACGATTGGTACAATCGTGGTGCCGCGTTCCATACCACCTACTACGGTCAGCTCGCCGCCGCGCGCAGCAAAAGCCCCGCGCGCCCAACCTGGCCCGGCCCCATCCTCGCCACGGCCGAAGACCGTCAAGCCTTCGCGCGCAACGAAGCTGTGATCGCAGCCCGCATCCTGCTTGAAACGCGCGAAAAGCCCGAGCGCGTGCGGCCGTTCCTCGTGCGCCTGGCGAGCGTGGCGCGCACGCCCGGCCAGCATGCGCTGGTCGCCGAATTCGCGCACCAGCTTGGCCGCAACGATCTTGCCGTCGTCGTCTCGAAGCGCTCGGCGCAGGCCGCAGGCGTGCAGCTCCACGATCTCGGCTGGCCCGTCCTGCCGATGACGGGCGAGCGGCCCGAGCGCGCTTTGACCTTTGCGATCATCCGCCAGGAAAGCCAATTCGAGCCCGAGGTTGTGAGCTCGGCGGGCGCGCGCGGCCTCATGCAGCTGATGCCCGCCACCGCGCGCGGCGTGGCCAAAGCCGAGAACACGCTCGGCAACCACACCGACGCAAGACTGTTCGAGCCCGCCTACAATATCCGCCTCGGCCGCTCGTATCTCGCCTCGCTCATCGACGATTTCGGCGGCTCCTACGTGCTGGCGATCGCGTCCTACAATGCCGGGCCGGGGCGCGCGCGCGAATGGATGCGCAATTTCGGCGATCCGCGCCAGCCGGACGTCGACGTCGTCGACTGGATCGAAATGATTCCGTTCGAGGAAACGCGCGGCTACGTGCAGCGCGTGATGGAAAATCTGCAGGTCTATCGCCGCAACATCGCCCCCACCCAGACCGCTTTCGACATCGAACGCGATCTGCGCCGCCGCAGCAACTGATATGGACCCGCTTTCGATCCGCAGCGCTGGGCCTGCCGACGCACCGGCCGTCGCTGGCCTCCACACCGCGAGCTGGCGCACGGCCTATCGCGATATTCTGAGCGAGGCCTATCTCGCGAACGCGCATGTCGAGCGTGCGCAGCACTGGCAGGCGCGCATGGCGGCTTGGAACCCGGCGCGCAGCTTTCTCTCTCTCGCCGAGCGGAACGGCGAAGCGCTCGGCTTTGCCTGCGTGATGGCCGATGCCGAGCCCGAGCACGGCGCACTCCTCGACAATCTGCATGTGCGGCCCGACATCAAACGCGGCGGCATCGGGCGCCAGCTTTTGCGGCACGCTGGCGCCTGGGTCGCGGCCAATCTCCCGGGCACGGCCATGCATCTCACGGTCTATCTCGCCAACGAAAATGCCGTCGGCTTCTACCGGCGCATGGGCGGGGTCGCTGGCGCACCGCACGCCTATCGCGCGGTCGACGGCACCGAGCATCAGGTGCTGCGCTTCGTTTGGGCCAAACCCGGCGCCATCGGCGCATGAGGCCCGGCCTCGTCGTGTTCGACATGGACGGCGTGCTCGTCGATTCCGAACGCATCGCCAACCGCATCTTCCACGCCTGCCTTGCCGAACACGGCGTGCCTCTCACGCTCGAACAAACCACGCGCCGCTATGTCGGGCGCAGCATGGCGTTTGCGGTCGCGGACATTGATAAGAGCTTCGGCATCGTACTGCCGCCGGACTTCGCCGAAACCGAACGCGCAAAAGTTCTGGCCGCCTACGAGGGCGAATTGCAGGCCGTCGAAGGCGTGCCGGAATTGCTCGAAGGCTTGGACTTGCCCTTCTGCCTCGCCTCGTCGAGCGATCCGCCGCGCATCAAGCGCAGCCTCGAATTGTGCGGCCTCTTGGGCTTTTTCGAGGGGCACTGTTTCAGCGCCACGCAGGTAGCCAACGGCAAACCCGCCCCGGATTTGTTTTTGTTCGCAGCCGAGCAGATGGGTTTTGCAGCGGCCGACTGCGTCGTGGTCGAAGACACGCTCGCCGGGCTCGCGGCCGCCAAGGCCGCTGGCATGAAGGCCTATGCCTATGCCGGGGCCGGCCACACCGATCGCGGCGAACTTGCCGCGACCGGTGCCGTGGTCATCGACCGGATGGCCGAACTCGCTAAGGTTTTGCGAGCAGATTGATCAGCGACGACGTATCCCAGCGCCCGCCGCCGCGCGCCTGCACGGCCGCATAGAACTGGTCGATCACGGCCGTCATCGGCAGGCGCGCTTTGTTGGTCTTGGCTTCCTCGAGGCAGATCGCCAAGTCCTTGCGCATCCAATCGACCGCGAAGCCGAAATCGAACTTGCCCTGCACCATTGTCTTGGCGCGGTTTTCCATCTGCCAGGAACCGGCCGCACCCTTGGTGATGACCGACAGCACCTTTTCGGTGTCGAGCCCGGCCTGGACCGCAAAATTCATGCCCTCGGACAAGCCCTGCACAAGGCCAGCAATGCAGATCTGGTTCACCATCTTGGTGAGCTGGCCGGCCCCTGCCGGGCCCATCAAGGTGAGCGCCTTGGCGTAGATCTTGAGCACGGGCTCGGCCTTGGCGAACACCGCATCGGCGCCGCCGACCATGATGCCGAGCTGGCCGTTTTCGGCCCCCGCCTGGCCGCCCGACACGGGCGCATCGAGAAAGCCGAAGCCTTTTTCCGTCGCCGCCTTGTCGAGTTCGCGCGCCACAAGGGCCGACGCTGTCGTGTGGTCGACGAAAATCGTACCCTTCGTCATGCCCGCAAAAGCACCCTTGTCGCCGTACACGACCGAGCGCAGATCGTCGTCGTTGCCGACGCAAGCGAGCACGATGTCGGCCCCCTTGGCGGCTTCGGCCGGCGTCGCGGCCGCCTTGCCGCCGTGCTTGGCCACCCACGCGGCGGCTTTGGCCGCACTGCGGTTGTAGACCGTCACGCTGTGGCCGGCCTTCTGCAGATGGCCTGCCATCGGGAAACCCATCACACCCAAACCCAGAAATGCCAGATTGGTCATACCCAAAACTCCTTCAAAGACACGCAATGAACGCAAGATCGAGCAGGATCGCAGGCCCCCGCACGACCCAAAGATATACGGCGCCTGCGAACAGCAAAGCCCCGCCCGCCATCAGCCCGGATTGTGCCGCATTGAGGCGCATGTTTTGCCCTCAGCCTGCCGCTGCCAGACGCGGCTGAGGGGCATCGCGCAGCGGCCAATGCAAGGCGGCCGCGATGAAGCCCGTCGCCACGCAAAGCCCCCAAACGACGTCGTAGGATCCGTACATGTCGTAGACCTTACCACCCAGCCAAGCGCCCATAAAGCTGCCGATTTGGTGCGAGAAAAAAACGATGCCGTAGAGCGTGGACATGTAGGTGGTGCCGAAAATCTGCGCCACCAAGCCCGAGGTGAGCGGCACGGTCGACAGCCAGAACAGCCCCAACGCCGAGGCGAAGATCATCACGCTCGCTTCGCTGATCGGCGTCAGCAGAAACACGATGAACACGAGCGAGCGCCCGATATAGATGCCCGCCAGCAGATATTTCTTGCGCCGCAACTGGCCGAGCACGCCCGCCGTGTAAGTGCCCACGATGTTGAAGAGCCCGACGAGGGCGAGCGACCAAGCACCCACCCAACCGGGCAGACCCTTGTCGGCGACGTAGGCGGGCAAATGCACGCCCACGAATACGACTTGGAAGCCGCAGACGAAAAAGCCGATCGTGAGCAGCCAAAAACCCGAATGGCCCATCGCTTCTTTGAGTGCTGCGCCCAATGTCTGCTGCGATTGGGCGGCTGCCGGGGCTGCCAAGCCCCGCAAGCCATAGGCAAGCGGCAGGATCGCCAAAGCGCTGAGCGCGATCACAAACAGTGCCCCGCGCCAATCCAGCATGTCGAGCAGCACCTGCGCGTACGGCATGCAGGCGAATTGCCCGAACGAGCCGCCGGCCGCAACGATGCCAAGGGCCAGCGAACGTTTTTCGGGCGGGGCCGCACGGCCCACGGCACCGAGGATGATCGAGAAGCCGGCTCCGGCCATCGCCAAACCCTGCAGCGTATTGCCGACCAGGATCAGCGTGCCGTCCTGCGCATTCGAGAGCGCCCAAAAGCCGCCCGCATAGAGCAAGCCGCCGATCAAAACCGCGCGCGCGGTGCCGAACTTGTCGGCGACCGCCCCGGCAAACGGCCCGGCGGCCCCCCACAGCAAGTTGGAAACCGCAAGCCCGAACGCAAACACTTCGCGCCCGACGCCGAGATCGATCGTCATGGGTTTGAGGAACAAGCCGAGCGTCTGGCGCAGGCCCATCATCACGGTAAGCACCAGAGATCCGCAGATCAGGATCGTCAGGTAGCTGCTTTTGCGTTCCATTTCGCCCCCCAGACTTCAATGGAACAGTGTCGCAAGGGCAAGCGGGCGCTTCAAGCCCGCGATTGTCGCGATACGCTTGAGGTTGCCCCCGGCGTGGCTTCGGCCAACTGGCGGCGGCGATGGGCGTTCAAGCTGATTTCGTCCATATTCTGCTGGTCTTTGCGCTCGGCCGCGTCTTTGTCGGCCTTGATCCGGGCCGCCAACGCGGTTTCGTAGCGCTTCAGCGTCTGGAACGCGTCCGACACGGCCTGTCGCGCCTCTTCCAATTGCGGTTGCATGCCCGCGATCTGTGCGGCCAGGCGCGCGCGACGCTCGATTACGCCGCGCGCATAGCCCGCATACGCGAACATGCCCACCTCGAGTTCGCGCGCATGGCGCTGCTCTTGGTCCTTCTCGGCTTCGAGGGCAACGGCACGCGCCTGCAGCGTCGCTTCCTGCTGCTCGATTTCAACGAGCACGCGGCGCTTGTCGTCGAGATCGGCTTCGGCCAGCCGAATGAGCGAACGCAGGCCCTTGGTTTTGGCCGCCATCTAGCGGTTCTCAACCGGCAAGGGCCGGCTCTTCGGCGCTTTCGCCTGCAGCGGCGGGATCCGGCATGCCGAGAATCTCGGCAAGTCCGGCATAGCCTTGCGCCAGCAGGGCCTGCTCGCGCTTGCCCTGCTTCAGGAAATTCTCGATTTCGGGCTGGTAGTGGATGGCTTCGTCCACGAGTGCGTCCGAGCCGCGCCGATACGCACCCAGGCGGATCATTTCCGCCATGTCTTCGTACTGCGCCATCAGCTGGCGCGCGCGCGCCACGAGCGCGTTTTCGGACGGCGTATTGCAGCCCGGCATGGTTCGCGAAACCGAACGCAGAATATTGATGGCGGGATAGCGGCCGCGTTCGCCGATCGCGCGCTCGAGCACGATGTGCCCGTCGACGATGCCGCGCACCGCGTCCGAGATCGGCTCGTTCGTGTCGTCGCCTTCGACGAGCACGGTGAAGAGGCCCGTGACACTGCCCTGCCCCGTTCCAGGCCCGGCGCGCTCGAGCAATCGCGGCAATTCGGCAAACACCGATGGCGTATAGCCCTTGGAGGCCGGCGGCTCGCCCGCCGACAGGCCGATCTCGCGCTGCGCCATCGCAAAGCGCGTGACCGAGTCCATGAGGCACAGAACGTCGCGGTCAAGATCGCGGAAATATTCGGCGATCGCCAAAGTCATATAAGCCGCCTGACGGCGCATCAGCGGGCTTTCGTCGCCCGTTGCCACGACCACGACCGAGCGTGCGAGGCCTTCAGGCCCCAGATCGTCCTGGATGAACTCCTGCACTTCGCGGCCGCGCTCGCCGATGAGGCCGATCACGACAACATCGGCCGCCGTATAGCGCGTCATCATCGACATGACCGAGGATTTGCCTACGCCCGAGCCTGCGAAAATGCCCATGCGCTGGCCGCGGCAGCAGGTGAGAAACGTGTTGATGGCACGGATGCCCAAATCGATCTTGCCGCGCACGCGTTGGCGCTTATGGGCGGCGGGCGGCGAGGCTTTGATCGCATAAGGGGCCGGGCCCATCGGCAGCGGCCCTTTGCCGTCGAGCGGTTCGCCGAGCGCATTCACGACGCGCCCCAGCCACGAACGATGCGGATAGATAACGGGATCTGAATCGGCGATTTCCGCACGGCTGCCCACGCCGATGCCGTCCACCGTACCGAACGCCATCAAAAGCGCGCGGCCCTGGCGAAAGCCCACAACCTCGCAGGGCACACGGCGGCGGTCGCGCGTGCCGACAAAACAGCGCGAACCGACGGCCAGCAGATCGTCCACGCCGCCGATCTCGAGCAGCATGCCTTGCACGGCCGAAACGCGGCCGTAATAGCGATAGGTTGGGATGCGCTCGACGGCGGCAACCAGTTCATGTGCGGACATTGGAGCTGTCACCCGTCCCAACAAGCTTGCGTAAAATCCGAGGGTTGCGGAGAGCCACGGAATGTAGCCAAGTTTGATTAACGTTGCGTAAATTTCTGCATAAAGATTTGATAAATAACGCGGTTTGTTTGGAATTGTTAACAAGGTAGCTCCCATGATACCTTGTTAACCAATTTTCGGGAGGCCCTGCTGATGCGCGTGCTGCTGGTTGAAGACGATCAGGCAACGTCTCGCTCGATCGAGCTGATGCTGAAGCAAGAAGGTTTTGTCTGCGACACGAGTGCCCTCGGCGAAGACGGGCTCGAGGTCGGCAAACTCTACGATTACGACATCATCCTGCTCGATCTGATGCTGCCCGACATGGACGGCTACGAAGTACTGCGCCGCTTCCGCGCCGGTCGCATCAAAACGCCGATCCTGATCCTGTCGGGCCTTACCGAACTCGACGCCAAGATCAAAGGCCTCGGCTTCGGCGCGGACGACTATCTGACCAAGCCCTTCGACAAACGCGAACTGATCGCGCGCATCCACGCGATCGTGCGCCGCTCCAAGGGCCATTCGCAGTCGATCATCAAAACCGGCAAGCTCATGGTCAATCTCGAGGCGCGCACGGTCGAAGCGGGTACGCGGCCCTTGCACCTCACGGGCAAGGAATACGCGATCCTCGAATTGCTGAGCCTGCGCAAGGGCACGACGCTCACCAAGGAGATGTTCTTGAACCATCTCTACGGCGGCATCGACGAGCCCGAGCTCAAGATCATCGACGTGTTCGTGTGCAAGCTGCGCAAAAAACTTTCGGGCGCCTGCGACGGCGAAAACTACATCGAAACGGTCTGGGGCCGCGGCTACGTGCTGCGCGATCCGCCCGCCAAGGGGAAGGCCGCCTAACTACCCGACCTTGGCGCCGCCGCCGGGCGCCACGACCTGGTAGATGCCGCGCTGGCCCGGCATCGGCTGGAAACGCTCCGTAACGCCCAGCACCGTCTCCGCACCGCCCAGATACAGCACGCCATCGGCCGGCATCAGCTTGGCCATGCGGTCGAGGATCTGACCCTTTGTCTTCTGGTCGAAATAGATCAGCACATTGCGGCAGAAGATCACGTCGAACGAGCCCAGCGACGCAAATTCGCTGAGCAGGTTGAAGCTGCGATACTGCACGGCCGAGCGAATCTCCGGGGCGATGCCCCATTTGTCGCCCTGCTGTTTGAAATACTTGACCAACAGCGTGATCGGCAGGCCGCGCTGCACTTCGAATTGCGTGTAGATCCCGGCCTTGGCGCGCTCGAGCGCTTCGTGGCTGATGTCGGTGCCGACGATATCGACGCGCCAGCCCGCGAGCTTGGCCGCTTCCTCTTTGAGGATCATTGCGAGCGTGTAGGGCTCTTGGCCGGTCGATGCGGCCGCACACCAGATGCGGAAGCTCTTCTTGGCCGCGCGCGACTGCAGCAATGCCGGCAAGATCAGTTGGCGGAACTGGTCGAACGGCTTGCCGTCGCGGAAGAAGAACGACTCGTTCGTCATCATCGCATCGACGACGTCGCGCTGCAGGGCCGGATCGCGCGCCGAACGCAACTGGCCCACCAGCAGATCGATCGTCGCGACGTTCCATTTGCGCGCGAGCGGCGCCAAACGGCTTTCGATCAGATACATCTTGTCCGGCCCCAGCACGAGCCCGGTCTGGTCGTAGATGTATTTGGTGAAATAGGCGAAATCGTCGGGTTTCACGCGCGCACTCCCGCGATCTTGGCAATTTCGCCCGCAATCTTTTCGATCGGCAGGACGGCCGCACAAATGCCCGCCATGGCAGCGGCCCCCGGCATGCCCCACACCACGCTCGTGGCTTCGTCCTGGGCAATCACGGTGCCGCCCGCCTCGACCAGCACCTTGCCGCCCTTGGCGCCGTCCGAACCCATGCCGGTCAGCACGACGCCGAGCACGGCAGGGCCGAACGCGGCCGCCACGCTGCGGAACATCGGATCGACGGCCGGGCGGCAGAAATTCTCGGGCGGCTCTTTGGTGATGCGAATGATTTTCTGCGTCCCTTGGCTTTCGATCTTCATGTGGTTGTCGCCGGGCGCGAGATAGATGCGGCCCGCTTCGAGCGTCTGGCCGTCCACGCCTTCGGCGCAAGGCCGCTTGGCAGTGCGTTGGATATGCTCGGCCAAAATGGTCGTGAAGGTGGCCGGCATGTGCTGCGTGATAACGATCGGCAGGCGCATTGCGGCGGGAAGCGCGCCCAGCACCGCAAACAGCGCTTGCGGACCCCCGGTCGAACTGCCGATGGCAACGATTTGCGGCACCGTGCGGCCGGCCGCGCGCAGTTGGATCGGCGTCTGCGGCGACAGAAGCGAGCTGCGCGCCGACGGCGACTGCACGCCCGCAGCCGAGGCAGCCCGCGTGGTCTCGGTCGACTGCGGGCGCGTTTCGGGCACGCCCGCCGCGCGGCTGCGGTCGCGCTTGTCGCGCCGCGCGCGGCCGAGCGCTTTGACCTTGTCGGTGAGTTCGCGCTTGAAATCGGTCGAGCCGTGGATTTCGCCCGTGGAAGACGGCTTCGGGATGTAGTCGGCCGCCCCCTTGTTCATCGCCTCGATGCTCGACTGCGCGTTGCGCTGGGTCAGCGTCGAAGCCATGATGATTTTGACGTCGGGTGCGACTTCGAGAAGCTTCGGGATCGCCGTGAGCCCGTCCATAACCGGCATTTCGATGTCGAGCACGATCACGTCCACGTCGGTGCGCCCGAGCTGGCCCACGGCGAGTTGGCCGTTGCCGACGGTCGCCACCACCTGCACGCCCGGATCGGCTTCGAGGGCGCGCGTGATGAGGCCGCGGATGACGGCCGAATCGTCCACGACCATCACGCGAACCTGCGACGGCGCGCCCGCACCCGGCTTCGGCGGTTCGGAATGGAGCGCCATCTAGAGCAGGCCGACTTGCGTAAGCTTCGATTCGACGATCTCGCTGTCGAACGGCTTCATGATGTATTCGTTGGCCCCGGCTTCGATCGCCTGCTGGATCTTCGTCATCTCGGTTTCGGTCGTGCAGAACAGAACGATGGGCGCGTTGCCGCCGGGGGAGGCGCGCAAAGCGCGCAGAAATTCGATGCCGTTCATCACCGGCATGTTCCAGTCGAGCAGGATGCCGTCCGGCATCGCGCGCTTGCAGGCTTCGAGTGCCTGCTGGCCGTCGGCGGCCTCTTCGATCTTGAAGCCGAAAGCTTCAAGGATGCGGCGCGCGACATTCCGAATGACCCGGGAATCGTCGACCACCAGAAACGACTTCATTAACGTCCTCCGTCTCCGCCGCGCACAAACCGAGCATCGGCTGATCGACTACCCCCACATATAGCCGAGCCGAGCGCCAGCGCCAACACCACTTCTTGGGCGCGCACCTCCCGGCCACTCTTCAAGCGTCGCCTGGCGCTTTGAAAGCCATCGCCAACGTCAACGCATCTTTGGCCGGAACATATGTCGTTTTGCCGCCCAGTTCGGCGACAAGACGCTGCAGAACGGCCGCCGGTGCGGCTTTGGGCGTCAATTCGTCGATCGGGACTTTGCCGGCAAGCGTGGCTTCGACCTCTTCGAAAAGGCGTGCACCCGTGCCGACCGCGCGCCATTCGAGTGCTGCACGCCCGGCGGCAATGGCGCCGTCGAAATAAAGATCGCCGCCGCGCGGCAAACCTTCCGACAGAACGAAGCCCGCGAGCAATGCGATGCGGGCCCCCCGGCGGCCGGCTTCGGCTTCGAGCTCGGGTGCGGAATTCCAGGCCGAGAGGGCGGCCTTGTCGCCCTCGAGCAAGGCCGCAAACAGCTTGTGCGCCGCAGCAAAGGGGGCACCAGCCGGCAAAGCGCCCGGCGTGCCGTAGACGGCGCGGAACACTTGCAGACGGCGGCTTGCCTGGCGTGCGGCCTGGCCGATCATGCTCACGACGTCGGGATCGCCGGCACCATCCTCGGCAAGCAGTTCGACGCCGTTGACCGACGCCCCGACGGGCCCGACAAGATCGTGGCTCATGCGCGCTGCAATCAGCTCGGCCAAACGCAATTCCAAATTCTGCGACATTGTCCCTTCACCGCTTCCAAAGACACGGTATCGTACAGGGTTCTTCATGCCGCAGAATTGGTCTATACTTCGTTAACGATGACCCGTCTTTCGCCCGGCACCTATGTCTGCCATCCCGACCGCCCCGATTGGGGCATTGGCCAAGTCCAATCCGCGATCGGCATGCGCGTGACCGTCAATTTCGAACATGTCGGCAAATTGCTGATCGATGCCGAGCACGTGACGCTCGTGCGCGTCGATCCGCAGGCCGAACTGGCCGTCAAAACGCTTTAGACCATGCGCGCTGTTTTGCTTCTTATTGCCGGTCTCTTGGCCGCCGCGGCCCTCCCCGCCCCGGCTTTCGCCGACGCGGACCCAGCACGCGGCGAGGCCGTGTTCCGCAAATGCGCGGCATGCCACACGCTCGAGGCCGGTGGGCGCAACCGCGTGGGGCCGCGTCTGCATGGGCTGTTCGGCCGCCAGGCCGGTGCGGTCGGCGATTTTCGCTACACCGCAGCCCTCAAGAATTCCGGCCTCGTATGGGACGAAACCACGCTCGACGGCTTCCTCAAGGATTCCGAAGCCTTCGTGCCCGGCACCAAGATGTATGGCGGCCTTGCGATCGACCAGGATCGCGCCGATTTGATTGCTTACCTGCGGCGCGCGACGGCGCCCTAGGGGCGCCTGCGTCAGCTTTGTATCCGCTTGCGCAGGCGCGCAATTGTGGTAAATTCAGACCCAACAAAAAGCCTCGTTTGCGGAGTCTCACATGAAAGCCATGTTTGCCGGATTTGCAGCTGCCATCGTCATCGCGATCGGCGCGCATTTTGTGCTCGACAGCGTGCAGACCTCGACCGCCGACCGCTATTCGGTCGCCTCGAGCGTACGCCTCTAAGCTTCGGCTTTGCGGCTAGATTCGAACGGCCCGCCTTTGGCGGGCCGTTTTTGATTCACGGGGGCGCGTCGATCTCGCTGCCGGTTTCGAGGTCCCAGATTTTCGCGACCTCGTCGTAACCGGCCGAAATGCCGAGCTTGCCGCCCGGCACCAACGCCACCGCCCAAACCGGCCGCTTGTGGCCGAGAAACTGGCGCTGCTCGCGCCCGTCGGCTACGCGCCACAGCCGCATCGTGCGGTCGCCGCCGCCGGACAGAAGCTGCGTTCCGTCGGCCGACAAGGCAACCGACGTGACGAACCCGCGATGGCCTTCGAGCACGCGGCGCTCCTGGCGCTGGTCCAAGTCCCACAGCCGCACCGTGCCGTCGGTCGAGGCCGAGGCAGCAAGTTTGCCGTCGCCCGAGACGGCCACACCGTTCACGCTGTTGACGTGGCCTTCGAGCATTGCAACTTCGCGGCCCGTCTCGCTGTCCCACAGGCGCAGCGTGAGATCGTAGCTGCCCGACAAGAGCGTGCGCCCGTCGGGCAAGAACGCGACCGACATCACGTTGGCCGTGTGGCCGTTCAGGCTGCGAAGCAGCCGACCCGTTGCGATGTCCCAGATCGCGATACTGCGGTCCCAGCTTGCGGATGCCGCACGTTTGCCGTCGCGCGACACGGCGACGGCGGCCACGTTGGCCTTGTGCCCCTCGAAACTGCGCACGAGCTTGCCGCTGCCGAGGTCCCACAATTTCAGAGTCGCATCCCAGCTGCCCGACAAAGCGAACGATGTGCCCGGCACGAACGCCACGCCATTGACCGATGCGACATGCTCGTCGAACAGTTTGAGTTCGCGCTGCGTGGGCAGATCCCACAGCCGCACCGAATAGTCCCACGAGCCGGTCAGCACCTGCTTGCCGTCGGCCGACACCGCAACGGCATTGACCATGGCGCCGTGCCCGGCAAGTTCGGCTGCGGCCGGGGTCGTCACCAGCAGCAAGGCGGCAATCAAGGCACGAATGCGCATGTTCGGATCTCGCCAAAGAAAAAGGCCCGCGCCGATGGTCTGGCGCGGGCCGGAAGTCTACGAAATGCAGGCCCTTCAGTCGTGGCCCATCTTGTATTGCGGTGCGGCCTGGCCCTTGAGTTTGGCAAGCCACAGGCCGTGATGCTCCTTGGCCCAGTTCTCGTCGACGAGACCCGTGCCCATCGCGTCGAACGCCTGCTCCATGCCGAGCGAGCCGATATAGATGTGCGCGATCACGATCGCCGTCAGCACGAGGCTGACGACGGCGTGGATCACCTGCATGAGCTGCATCGAGGCCACGTCGCCGAGGAAGAACGGGAACATCAGCCACACGCCCGAGACGCTGAGGGCAACGCCGCCCGTGATCACCGACCAGAAGATGATTTTCTGGCCGGCATTGAACTTCTCGGCCGGCGGATGCACGCCCTTCGTGAACAGCCCGCCGCCGACTGCGATCCACTGCAGATCGACCTTGGACGGAATGTTGTGGCGCACCCACAGCACGAACATCAGCACCACGCCGAGCATGAAGCCGAAGGCGAGGTAGTTGTGCAGATACTTGAACGCGACCGAGATGGACGTGAACGCGTCGGGGCCCAGCAGCGGCAGCAGCAGATAGCGCCCGTAGGTGATGTTGAGGCCGGTGATCGCCAGCACCACGAAGGCGCCCGCCGTCATCCAGTGCACGAAACGCTCGAACGAATTGAAGCGCTCGACCGTGCGGCCCGACATGCCGCTGTCGATCATGATCTTGCCGCGCAGCAGATAGAACGCGATCAACAAGCAGCACATGCCGAGAATCAGCCACGAGCCCCAAACGCGGATCGGGCCCTTGACGGCCGCACGCCAGTCGCGGCCTGCGGGCTGGATCAGCGTGGCGAGCTTCTGGTCCGGAATCGTGACCTGGCCGCGCGTGGGTGCCAACGCGCGCAGCAATTCAGCATCGTTCGACATCAGCCCCGCTTCCGGGCGCATGCTCGGACTCTGGTAGCTGCCGGGGCCTGCGGGCGGCAGATTGACGCCGTCGAGGCGGCTCACCGGCGGTGCGGCCGTCGAGACGACCGGCGGCGGTGCTGCAGCGGGTGCCGCAGGTGCCGGTGCCGGCGCTTGCGCCGATGCGACGCCCGCAACCAGCAGGGCGGCACCGACGACGAGCGAACGAAGAATGTTGGCGGATTTCATGGTTTCTCTCCCCCCTGCCGACGCTAGTAGCGCTGGCCGGAATTGGCGCGGTTTTCGAGCATGTCGCGCGCATTGGCGGGCACGGCGGGTGCAGCGACGCTGCGCCCCAGATACGAGCCTTGCGCACCTTCGCGGATGCCGGGGTCGCGTGCGCTGAACGCGGCGGCAGATATCAGCAACAGCGCGAAGACGACCCAGAGAATGCTGCGTTGACCGGATGACATTTTGCTTCAAGTCCTTCTTGGCAATGCGGCCGGCCGCAAGGGGCTTCTCTTTCGAGGGGGCCCCTTGCGGCCGGATTTCGAGATCAGGTGCGCGACGGATCGCCGTAGGCCGTGGCCCAGCCCCAAGCGCCCGAGCCGTAGCCACGCGTGGCCACACGCTCGCGGTAGATGCCCGCGATGACGTCGCCGTCACCGCCGAGCAGCGCTTTGGTCGAGCACATTTCGGCGCACAGCGGCAGCTTGCCTTCGGCCAGACGGTTGCGACCGTACTTGGCGAAGCTGGCGTCCGTGGTCGAAGCCTCGGGACCGCCAGCACAGAAGGTGCACTTGTCCATCTTGCCGCGCGTGCCGAAATTGCCGGCCTGCGGATACTGGGGTGCGCCGAACGGGCAGGCGTAGAAGCAGTAGCCGCAGCCGATGCACAGATCCTTCGAGTGCAGCACCACGCCTTCGGCCGTCTTGTAGAAGCAGTCGACCGGGCAGACGGCCATGCAGGGCGCGTCCGTGCAGTGCATGCACGCCATCGAGATCGAACGCTCGCCGGGTTTGCCGTCGTTGAGCGTCACGACGCGGCGGCGGTTGATGCCCCACGGCACTTCGTGTTCGTTTTTGCAGGCGGTGACGCAAGCGTTGCATTCGATGCAGCGTTCGGCGTCGAGCAGGAATTTCATGCGAGCCATGTCTGTCGCTCCCTAAGCCTTAGGCCTTCTCGATGCGGCACAAGGTGGTTTTGGTTTCTTGCATCTGGGTTACGGGATCGTAGCCGTACGTGGTGACGGTGTTGACCGCTTCGCCCAGCACGATGGGGTCCGTGCCTTGCGGGTAGGACGAACGCATGTCCTTGCCCATCCAATGGCCCGCGAAGTGGAAGGGCATCCAGGCAACGCCCTGGCCCACGCGCTCAGTGACGAGCGCTTTGACCTTGATCTTGGCGTTGTTCTCGGGCCCGAACACCCACACATCGTCGTTGTTCTTGGCGCCGATCCGGCGCGCGTCGGCCGGATGGATTTCGACGAACATGCTCTGCTGCAGTTCGGCGAGCCACTTGTTCGAACGCGTTTCGTCGCCCCCGCCCTCGTACTCGACCAGACGGCCCGAGGTGAGGATCGTCGGAAACTGCTTGGAGACGTCGCGATCCTGAATCGACTTGAACAGGGTCGGCAGACGGTGCAGCACGCGGTCGGTGTAGGTCGGATACTTGCGCACCATTTCGCGGTCCGCCGAATAGAGCGGCTCGCGGTGCGTCGGCACCGGATCGGGGAAGTTCCACACGTTGGCGCGCGCGCGCGCATTGCCCTTGGGGTCGCACCCGTGGGCGATCGCAACACGCATGAGGCCGCCCGACGTGTCGAAGTTCCAGGGCACGTTGTCGGCGTTGCCGCCGAACACCATCGTGCCGATCTCGAGGATTTCGGCGCGTTCGGCGTCGGTGAGTTCGCCTTCCCAGCCCAGACGCTTCAGCATGCCGTAGCTAAATGCCGGGTACCCGTCCTTGATCTCCGAGCCCTTCGAGAACAGGCCGTCGGCGAGCAGGCTCACGCCCTCGCGCTCGGCGCCGAACAGCACGCGGAAATTGCCGCCACCTTCAGCCACCGGAACCGACTGGTCGTAGAGGATGTGCGTGCCGGTGTGGCGATGTTCGGGCTTGCCCCAGCACGGCCACGGCAGACCGTAGAACTCGCCCTTCTTGATTTCGGCCATGCCGTCCTTGGCCGGGATGTCCTTGAGCGCCTTGAGGTTCACCCGGTCGAACGCGTCTTGGTTCGCCATGTGCGCCTTGAGGCGTTCCGGGCTCTGGCCCGAATAGCCGGCCGTAAAGCAAGTGCGGTTGATTTCGCGCAGGATGCTCTCGGCTTCCGGCACGTTGCCGTCGACCTTGATATTCTTGAACATCTGCTCGGCGAAACCGAACTTCTTGGCGAGGAGATACATGATCTCGTAGTCGTTCTTCGATTCGAAGATCGGATCGACGACCTGCTCGCCCCACTGCAGCGACCGGTTCGAGGCCGTGCGGCTGCCGCGCATTTCAAGCGAGGTGCAGGCCGGCAGCAGATAGACGCCGTCCTTGCGGTCGGCCGCCATGACCGGGATCTGGACCGGATGCGGATCGATCACGACGAGCGTGTCGACCTTCTCCATCGCCTTCTTGCCGTCGGGACCGCGCGTCTGCGTGTTGGCCCCGTGGCCCCAGAACACCATCGCCTTGATGTTGTCGGGCTGGCCCGTGAGGTTTGCCTTGGCCTCGAGTGCCAAGTCATGCCAACGCGACTGCGGTGTGCCCGGCATTTCCATGAGCGCCTTCGAGCGGAAGCGGCCGAGCATGTACTCGTACGGCACGCCCCAGCCGCGCGCAAAATGGCGCCACGCTTGTTCGGTGAGGCCGTAATAGTTCGGCAGGTTCAAGACATCGAGGCCGAGGTCGGTCGCACCCTGCACGTTGCAGTGGCCGCGGAAGATGTTGGTACCGCCGCCCGCCACGCCGATCGTGCCGTAGTTCATGTTGAGGATGCAGTAGGCGCGCACGTTGGCCGAACCCACCGTGTGCTGCGTGCCGCCCATGCACCAGATCACGGTGAAGGGCCGGTTGTTCCACAGCGTCTGCGCCACGCGGCGCAGCTGGGTGCCCGGCACGCCGGTGATGCGCTCGACTTCGGCGGGGTTGTACTTGGCGACTTCCTTCTTGACGTCATCCCAGCCATAGACGCGGCGCTTGACGAACTCTTCGTCCGTCCAGCCGTTTTCGAACGCGTGCCAGAGAATGCCCCAGATCAGCGGAATGTCCGTACCCGGACGCAGGCGCACATGCTCGGTCGAGTGGGCGGCCGTGCGCGTGAAGCGCGGGTCGCACACGATGAACGGCGCTTGGTTGTTTTCCTTGCCGCGCAGCACGTGCAACAGCGACACCGGATGCGCTTCGGCCGGATTGCCGCCGATCAGGAAGATCGAGCGCGAGTTCTGGATGTCGTTGTAGGAGTTGGTCTGGGCACCGTAGCCCCACGACTGGGCAACGCCCGCCACCGTCGTCGAGTGGCAAATGCGCGCCTGGTGGTCAATGTTGTTCGTGCCCCAGAAGGCGGCGAATTTGCGGTTGAGATATGCTGCTTCGTTCGTGAATTTGGCCGAACCCAGCCAATAGACCGAGTCAGGGCCCGCCTCTTCGCGGATCTTCAGCAGGCGGTCGCCCACTTCCGTAACGGCCTGGTCCCAGGTCATGCGCTGCCATTTGCCGGCAACGAGCTTCATCGGATATTTGAGACGGCGGTCGCCATGCACGAGTTCGCGGATGGCCGCACCCTTGGCGCAATGCGCACCCAGGTTGATCGGCGAGTCGAACGACGGCTCTTGGCCCGTCCACACGCCGTTCTGCACTTCGGCCGTCACCGTGCAACCGACCGAGCAGTGGGTGCACATGTTTTTGACGATCTTGGTGGCAACGCCGAATTTGGGCGCACCGGCTGCCGCACCGGCGGCTTCGACGGTCTTGAGCTGCAGCGAGGCGGCGGCGGCAATGCCGCCCGCCACGAGACCCGAACGGCGCATGAAGGCGCGACGATCCATCGCCGCACCGGCAGCCCCTGCAAGAGCGGCGGTCAAACGCGCGCCGACGGCCTTGCCCGAAGATTTCTTGGTCAGCATCGAATGGCTCTCCTTACTTCGCGAGCGCGTAATAGGTCTTCACATGCGCGGTTTCCGAATAGCCGGCGCTTGCCTGCGCCGGTTCGGCCGCTTTGGCGGCGGCAGGGGCCGCGATCGTGCCCGCACCTGCGGCACCGGCCGCAACGGCGCCAAGTCCTGCGACTTTGAAGAACTGGCGGCGATTGGCCGCTTTGGTGTCTGGGTTGTTGCTCATGGTCTGCCTCGCCCCTCTATCCGTTATTCGGTTCGTGCGGTTGGTCGCCTTCGTCCATTGCGAAGGCGGCGTTTTCGATCTCGATGAAGATGCGGCCGATCTGGCCGACCGGCATGTAGAGCCGGGCCGATTTGGCGGCCGCCAAATCGGCGAAGAGTTTTTCTGCCCACGGCGCAATATGCGCCGCGAAGAACGCGCGCTGCGTCGCAAGCGACGCGGGCTTGCCGAAAGCGCCAACGATGAGCCCGGCCATGGTCTCGCACAAAGAGGCGATGTGGTCCTCGGGCTCGGGGCGGTTGGACGCGCGCACGATGCCCAGTTCGGCCATGGCGCCGCGCAAATTGGCGAGCGGCTTTTCGTGCAGGAAGCCCGTCAGATAGTAGGACGCGTAGGGCAAAAGCTCGCCCTGCGACAGGCCGATGAACAGATCGTGGAATTCCTCGCGCACCTGCTCGACCGTCGTGCGTTGCGCTGTCTTGGCAAGAGCTGCGACATGGCCGCCAAGCTCGCTGTCGTCGCCGCCGAGGGCGGCAAGGCGTGCCAGGAACGCTTCGTCCGGCGCTTGCGCCAACAATTCGCCGAGCAACGCGTACCATTGCGCGCGCAGCAACTCGTCTTCGTCGATTTCGATTTCCTCGGCTTCGACGGCGGCGGGCGTCACGATAAAGTCGGATGCGTCGATGCTTGTCGACGGATAAACGTCGGGGCGCAGTTCCGAACGCGATACGCCGGTTGCGGTTTCAATGGCGAGTACGGCTTCGGCCGGCGCGCGTTTGGCGACCTTTACCCAATGCCACACATGGCCCTGCGATTTGCCGATGGCGCGCGCCAATGCCGACTGCCCCCCCGCTCGCTCGATCGCGAGCTCAAGGGCCGCAAGGCTGCGCACAATGGCTGGGCTCTCGCTCACCGGGGTTGCCCCACAAAGCGGTTTGTAACGCCAAACGCAACGATTTCGACTGGACGCACTGGCATTGAAAACTGTCAGTTTCTCGCGTGTGTTCTTGCTTCTTGGTACCGGAACTTGCAGACCGCGAAACGCGTTTTTGTTGTGTAGTTTCAACGATCAGACACCTAACCTATGCGACAGCACGATACCGCTGTCAAGAGGCCGCAACATCGCCGGATACCGTGTGCAGTGCAGCATACAAAAGCGTTTGTTGACGGGCCTTGATACGCAGAATTGCTGCAATGCAGCAAAGGCCCTCAACTCGGTTCGTCGGTGGCCTTGGCCTGCGAATCCGCCGGTGCCGTTGCGATTTGTGCGGCGGCAGCCTTGTCAGCGGCAATTTTGTCGGCCGCTTCCTTGCGTTCGATCTCCTCGACCGCTTCAACCATGCCCGACCCCACACGATAAATTGTGTTCAACAGCCCGTTCGGGAAAGTCGGAACGGCATTGAAATCGATCGAATGGCATTCGGAAATGTCGATCGTCGCGAAATGCGGATCCATCGTCCACAGCTTGCGCAAGGCAAGCTTGCGCGTGTCGTCGGCGACGTCCTTGTTCATAAACAGCGAAAAATCCGAATCCTTGGTCAGCGTCTCAAGCGGCGGCAATTCGGTCTTCGGCGTGACGGCCGTCTCCGCCGGTTTTTCGGATTTCTCCGGCGGCGTTGTTTCGGTCGCGAGCGCGATTGCGGCCGGTACAGGCTCGGCTTCGGCCGCAGGTGCCGGTGCGGGCGGTACGGCGCGCGCCTCGGCTTTGAGGCGCGACCAGCGGCCGGCAAAACCTTCGCGCGGGCGCTCGGCGTCAGCCATTGTTTTCCTTCTGCGCGAAGGAAGCGCCGTACTCGTTGCCCTCCGCCCCCTTGGCGAAACCTTTGTTCGGATCGATGCGCGTGCGCTTGCGCTTCTTGAACACTTCTTCGACATGGTAGGCGCGTACATAGTCGCCGAGCCACGCCATCAGCGCTTCGGGCATCGGCACTTTCTCGACGATATGCTCGCCGTCGACCGAATAGGCTTCCGCCTCGCCGGGACTGACCGTGACGTGACGCACGACAATGCCGGGCGGCGGCAGCGACGGATCGCGGCGCAGCACGACATAGACGGCCGGCACCGGCTCGGCGAGGTTCATGCGATATGTCACGGTCTCGGCCACGAACAACGCGATCGGGAACTCGCCCGCATACCAGATCGTCGTATCTTCTTCGCGGCGCAATTCAGTCCAGGGGGCCAACGAAACGCCGCCCAGCACGACCGAATGCGGCCGCCATTGCGGTTCGCCCCACGCGGTGCGCGGCGGCGACTGGGCCACGAGCACGCCGATCGAAAGCTGCGCGTCTTTAGGCGGAATGATTTGCGGATCGGGCGTGTTCATGTGTTTGCAAGCGCCAGCAGATCGTGGGCGGCCGCCAGATCGTCGGGCCGATTGGCGTTGAAAAACGGATCGAAGGGTTTCGTGTCGAACGTAACCATGGCAACCTTATACCGCGCCGTCCAGCGATCGACCTTGAAGATTTTTTCGGTCACAAGCGCATGGCGCAGCGCTTCGCGCAGATCGACGCGCCACAGGCCGAATACCGGATGCGCTTGGCCGCCGGACATCGCACATGCAAGGTCCGCCCCTTCGTGCGCAACCGCCGCCGCAAAACGTGCCACGAGATCGCGCGGCAAGAAGGGGGCGTCGGCCGCAAAGCTCGCGACATAGCGGGACGCAGGCGCGTGCACCGCCGCCCAATCGAGCCCAGCCAGAATGCCGGCAAGCGGGCCTGCGAAATCTGGCACGCTGTCGCCAACGACCGGCAGGCCAAAGGCCGAAAAACGCGAAGCGTCGCCATTGGCGTTCAGCACGAGGGCGGAAACCTGCGGTGCGGCGCGCGCCAGAATATGCGCCAGGATCGGCTGGCCGCCCAGATCGCGCAGGCATTTGTCGCCCCCGCCCATGCGCGTCGACTGGCCGCCCGCCAACACCACGCCCGCGATCGCCTCAGCCATCTTCCGAGCCCTTGCGACGCAGCTTGGCGTCTTCTTCGGCCGCTTCGCGCGCACTGGCGTCGAACACGATGCGCTCGGGCGCCGCCAGCACGACAAAACGGCTGCCGCGCGCGCGGCCGATCAATGTGAGCCCGGCTTTGCGCGCAAGCTCGACCCCCCAGGCCGTGAAGCCCGAACGCGACACCAAAATCGGAATCCCCATCTGCACGGTCTTGATCACCATTTCCGACGTCAGACGGCCGGTCGTGTAGAAAATCTTGTCGTGCGGCGCAAGGTCGTGGCGATACATGTAGCCCGCGATCTTGTCGACCGCATTGTGGCGCCCGACATCCTCCATATAGACAAGGGCGCGGTCGGCCGCACACAGCACGCAGCCATGTATCGCCCCTGCTTCAAGATAGAGCGAGGGAGCGGTGTTGATCGTGCGCAACAGGCGGTAGAGCTGCGAGGTCTTGAGCCGTGCCGCTTTGTCGAGGGCGACATTGTCGAATTTTTCCATGAGATCGCCGAATGCGGTCCCTTGCGCGCAGCCCGAGGTCAGCGTCTTCTTGCGCAGCTTGTCTTCGAAGTCGGTCTCGCGATCCGTGCGCACCACGACCACGTCGAGCTCGGCATCGAACTCGACACCCGTCACGCGCGCGTCGGCGGGCAGCATGTTCTGGTTCAGGAGATAGCCAAGGGCGAGATATTCGGGATAGTCGCCGATCGTCATCATCGTGACGATCTCGCGCGCATTCAAATAGAGCGTGAGCGGCTTTTCGGCGACGACCGAGGTTTCGACGGCCGCCCCCGTCTGGTCGATGCCGGAGACGCGCGCCACGAGCCGCGCATCGGCGGGATCGGGCATAAGCAGGAATTCGTTTGCCATGCGCGCGAGAATGGCCCCCAATGTGCGGCGGTTCAAGGGGTGCGTTGCCAAAGAAACGCCTTGATCGTACCGCCCGGCTTTGCCACATAACGGCCGAGGATTCCGCCCCCCGAAAGCACCCATGGAAATCGACGGCAAAACGGTTCTGGTCTGCGACTGCACGGGCACCATGCCGCTCGACGGCAAGGCCCTGCGCAAAGCCTGCACGGCGGCCGTCGGCAACGACGTCGGCGAAGTCGCCCCCGGTACGCTGTTGTGCCGCGCGCAGATCGGCAATTTCGAAGCCGCCCTCAAGAAGGGCCGCGAGCTCGTGGTCGCGTGCACACAGGAAGCCCCCTTCTTCGCCGAGACGCGCGCCGAGCTCGGGCTCGACAACAATATTCGCTTCGTCAATATCCGCGAGCGCGCGGGCTGGTCGGAGGAAGCCGACAAGGCCATGCCGAAGATCGCGGCATTGCTGGCCGAAGCCGCGATCGACGTGCCGCCCACTGCAAGCGTGTCGATGCGCTCGCAAGGGATCGCCCTCGTCTACGGGCGCGACGAGACCGCGATCGCGGCGGCCAAGCGCTTGGGTGCCCGCCTCGACTGCACGGTGCTGCTGACCAAGCCCGCCTCCGTGGCACCGCCGCGCCTGACCGACGTGCCGATCTTCCGCGGCACCATCGCGCGCGCCAAGGGCCATCTGGGCGCTTTCGAAATCACCGTCGACGACTATGCGCCGGCCCTGCCCGCTTCGCGCGGCCAACTCGGTTTCGAACGCGCGCGCGACGGGGCGTCGTCCAAATGCGACATCATCCTCGACCTCACCGGCGGAACGCCTTTGTTCCAGGCGCACGAAAAGCGCGACGGCTATTTCCGCGCCGATCCCAAGGACCCCGCCGCCGTCGAGCGCGCAATCTACGCCGCGTCCGACATGATCGGCGAGTTCGAGAAGCCGCGCTACATCGCCTACCAGGCCGATATCTGCACGCATAGCCGCAACACCAAGAAAGGCTGCAATCGCTGCCTCGATGTGTGCCCGACCGGTGCCATCGCCTCGGCGGGCGACCATGTCGACATCGATCCGTATGTGTGCGCGGGCTGCGGCAGTTGTGCGTCCGTGTGCCCGACGGGGGCTGCGACCTACGCGCTGCCGGAAAAAGACACGGTGCTCGATCGGTTGCGCACGCTGCTCGTGGCCTATGGGCGTGCTGGCGGCAGTCGTGCGGTGCTGCTCGTGCATGACGGCAAGCACGGCGAAGAAGTGATCGACATGATCGCGCGCCACGGCCGCGGCCTGCCCGCCCATGTGCTGCCGTTTGCGGTCAACGAAATCACGCAAGTAGGTTTCGACTTTATGGCCTGCGCATTGGCCTTCGGGGCCGCCCAAGTGCGCCTGCTCGTCGATCCCGAAAAGCGCGACGAGCTTGCGGGCCTCGCAGGCCAAATCGGCCTTGCCGAGACGGCCATGTCGGGCCTCGGCTTCGGCGAAGGGCGCGTTGCGATCATCGACGATGCCGATCCCGAAACGGTCGAAGCTTTGCTCTACGGCACAAAGGTTGCGGCCGCACCCAAGCAAGGCGGCTTCCTGCCCACGGGCGGTAAGCGCGAAGTGACCTTGCTCGCCTTGCGCCATCTGCACGAGGTGGCGCCTGCCCCCGTCGATGTGCTGCCGCTGGCCGCAGGCTCGCCCTTCGGCACGCTCGCGATCGACACGGCCGGCTGCACGTTGTGCCTCTCGTGCGTGGGCACGTGCCCGACAGGTGCGCTCATCGACAATCCCGACATGCCGCAGCTGCGCTTCATCCAGGAAGCTTGCGTGCAGTGCGGCCTGTGCAAGGCGACATGCCCCGAGAAGGTCATTCAGCTGAAGCCGCAGCTCGATTTCACCTCGGTCGCAAAGTCGCCTGCCCTCGTCAAAGAAGAAGAGCCCGCCTGCTGCGTGCGTTGCGGCAAGCCCTTCGGCACGCTGTCGGCGATCGAAAACGTCACGGCCAAACTCGCCGACAAACATTGGATGTTCCAGAAGCCCGAAGTGGTCGAGCGCATCCGCATGTGCGAGGACTGCCGCCTGATCCGCCAGGCCGAAGCCGCGATCGATCCGTTTGCGGGCCCGCCGCGCCCGCTCACGCGCACGACCGAAGACGATCTGCGCGAAAACGAGCGCGCCAAGCGCGCGGCCGAGCAGCAGACCACGCCCAAGCGCTAAACGCGACAAGTCGGCGGACAGGCGCTATATTCCGCCGGACATAACGCAAGGATTCGGAATTTCGATGGATACTGGCCTCGCCCCCCCGGCCGCACCTGGAGCCGAAAAACTCGTCGATCCGTTTGCGCGCGCGATCTCGTATCTGCGCGTGTCGGTCACGGATCGCTGCGATTTTCGCTGCGTCTATTGCATGTCCGAAAACATGACGTTCCTGCCCAAGGCCGAGATCCTGTCGCTCGAGGAACTCGACCGGCTGTGCTCGGCGTTCGTGCGCCTGGGTGTGCGCAAGCTACGCCTCACTGGCGGCGAGCCGCTCGTGCGGCGCAACGTGATGAGCCTCGTGCGCAATCTCGGCCGCCATATCGAGGCGGGAGCACTCGACGAACTCACCCTCACCACCAACGGCTCGCAGCTCGCGAAGTATGCGCACGAGCTCCGCGACGCCGGCGTGCGCCGCATCAACGTGTCGCTCGACACGCTGGACCCGGCCAAATTCACCGCCCTCACGCGCTGGGGCAAGCTCGACCAGGTGCTGGACGGCCTCAAGGCCGCCAAACAGGCGGGGCTCGCCGTCAAGATCAACGCGGTCGCCCTCAAAGGCGGCAACGACGACGAATTCGACCGTCTCGTCGCCTGGTCGGGCGAAGAGGGTTTCGATCTCGTCTTCATCGAAGTGATGCCGATGGGCGACATCGGCGGCGAAGCGCGCCTCGACCAATATCTGCCGCTGTCGCTCGTGCGCGCGTCGCTTGCCAAGAACTGGACGCTCGACGAGACCGACTACCGCACCGGCGGGCCTGCGCGCTATTTCACGGTGCGCGAAACCGGCCGGCGTTTGGGCTTCATCACGCCGCTCACGCACAATTTCTGCGAAAGCTGCAACCGCGTGCGGCTCACTTGCACCGGCACGCTCTATATGTGCCTGGGCCAAGACGACGCGGCCGATCTGCGCACGCCCTTGCGTGCGTCGGCGGACGACGCCGCCCTCGACACGGCGATCCGCAATGCGATCGCGCGCAAGCCCAAAGGCCACGATTTTGTCATCGACCGGCGCCACAAGGCGCCCGCCGTCGCCCGCCATATGTCGGTCACCGGCGGCTAGTCCCCGACAAGCCCCTGGAACGGCACGGGCGGCTGGCGTAAACATCTCGCCCATGTCCGACACGCCGTCCAAAATTGCGTTTGTTGCCGCCGATACGCCGCAGGCGGCCGAAGCGCTCGCGCGCCTCAAAAAACGCTACGCGAACGTGCCGTTCGACAAGGCCGACCTCGTCGTGGCGCTGGGCGGCGACGGCTTTGTGCTGCAAACGCTGCACCGGTCGCTGGCGCGCGGCGTGCCCGTCTTCGGCATGCATCGCGGCTCGGTCGGGTTCCTGATGAACGATTTCCGACCGCTGGGGCTCATCGCCCGCCTCAAAGCCGCGCATCGCGTGACCTTGCACCCGTTGCGCATGACCGTGCGCTGCAAGAACGGCAAAACCGAAACCGCCGTCGCGATCAACGAAGTGAGCTTGCTGCGCCAATTGCGCCAGGCGGCCAAAATCCGCGTGTCGATCGACGGCGTGGTGCGGCTCGAAGAACTCATCGCCGACGGCGTGCTCGTCTCCACGCCCGCCGGATCGACCGCCTACAATCTTTCGGCCCATGGCCCCATTGTGCCGATGGGCGCCGAGTTGCTCGCACTCACGCCGATCACGGCGTTTCGCCCGCGGCGCTGGCGCGGCGCTTTGCTGCCCGCACGCGCCAAGGTCACGTTCGACGTGCTCGAAGCCGACAAGCGCCCGGTCAGTGCGACCGCCGACCACACCGAAATCCGCGACGTAATCCATGTCGAAGTCGCCGAAGACCGCACCAAGCGCCTCACGCTGCTGTTCGACCCCGAGCACTCGTTCGAAGAACGCGTGCTGAAAGAACAATTCGCGCCGTGACCGACACCGTCGACGTGCGCGCGGGCTACGACAGCTGGGCCAGCGACTACGACCGTTTCGACAATCCGATGGTGGCGCTGGCCGCCCTCGCCTTCGCGCAAGCGAAGCTGCGGCTTAAGGGGGCCGCGTTCCTCGATATCGGCTGCGGCACCGGGCGCAATCTCGGGCTCGCGCGCGAAGGCGGCGCTTCCCTGCTCGTCGGCATCGACGGCTCGAGCGGCATGCTGGCCCAGGCGCAGGTCCGGCTCGCCGGAGCCGCAACCCTCGTCGAAGCCGATTTGGCCGGCGCCTGGCCGCGTTTGCCGGGCGCACCTTTCGACGTTGCCTGCATCTCGCTGGTTCTCGAACATTTCCAAACCGTCACGCCGATCGTGGCGCAGGCGGCAACGCTGCTCAAAAGCGGCGGCGTGCTGTTCGTGGCCGAAATGCATGCGGATTTGGCGGCGGCGGGCACGGGGGCGCATTTCGAGAAAGACGGGAAGATCCATCGCCTGCCGAGCTTCCGCCACGACGTCGTCGAGTTCCGTGCGGCCCTTGCAGCCGCCGGGTTTGCACCTTGCGAGATCGTCGAATGGGCCGCCGACGACCATATCGTGCTTGTGCCGAAGCTTGCCAAACATCGCGGCAAACGCGTGCTCTCGAGTTTCGTCGCGCGAAAAGCCTAGACGCTCGCCTTCAGCATCTTGCGCGCGGCCGCAAGGAACTTCGGATCGATCGGCGGCGGGCGCGTGTCGATGCCTTTGCCGAGCACGTCGAGCACGTGCGAAATCGCATCGACGCGTGCGCGCCATTTGCTGTCGGCCTGCACGAGGCGCCAGCGCGCGTGCTTCCAGTCCGTGCGCTCGAACATTTCGTCGGCTGCGTGCGCGTAGGCGTCGCGCTGCCGATAGGCGTCGAGATCGGCCTGGGTCAGCTTCCAGCGCTTGGTTGGGTCTTCGAGCCGATCGGCGAAGCGCTTGAGCTGGACCTTCGGCGTGATGTGCAGAAACACTTTGGCGATGCGCACGCCGTCCGCTGCGAGCTGGCGTTCGAACTCGACGATCTCGCGATAGGCGCGCTTCCAGTCTTTGGGCGCGCAGAGCTTGTCCACGCGCTCGACCAGCACGCGCCCGTACCAGGAGCGGTCGAACACGGCGAGCGATCCGGGCAGCGGCAGCCTCTGCCAGAAGCGGTAAAGATAGTGGCGCGCCTGCTCGTCTTCTTGCGGGGCGGCAATGGGCCACACATAGACGCCGCGCGGATCGAGCATCTGCACCATGCGGCGGATCGCCCCGCCCTTGCCGGCCGCATCCCAGCCCTCGAACACGACGATGCCGCGCCGCTTTTCGTGCCAGTAGGTCTGCTGGAGTGCCAACATGCGCGCTTGCAGCACGGCCAACTCGGCTTCGTACGCAGCACGGTCGGGAAAACGCTTGCCCGGTTTCAGCGACGACAGACGATGTGCCATCGCATGAAATCCTTTCAGCTGGCGTCGTTGAGATGGCAGGCCGACCGGCGGCCCGGTGCAATCTCGCGCAAGATCGGCGCTTCGACGCTGCAGCGCGGCATTGCGTGCGGGCAGCGCGGATGGAAATGGCAGCCGCCCGGCGGGTTGAGCGGCGAGGGAATTTCGCCTTTGACCGGCACGAACACGCGCTTGCGCGTATCGAGGCGCGGGATCTCGCCCAGCAACGCGATCGTGTAGGGGTGGTTGGGGTTGGCGAAAAGGTCGTCCGTAGCCCCCTCTTCGACCACGCGGCCCAGATACATGATCACGACGCGGTCCGAGAGATGGCGCACCACGCCGAGGTCGTGGCTGATGAAGAGATACGTGAGATTGAGGGCGGCGCGCAGTTCCATGAACAGATTGAGGATCTGCGCTTGGATCGACACGTCGAGCGCGGCCACGGACTCGTCGCACACGACGAATTCGGGCTTGACCGCAAGGGCGCGCGCAATGCCGATGCGCTGGCGCTGGCCGCCCGAGAATTGATGCGGATAGCGCTTCTTGTAGGCCGGATCGAGGCCCACGCGGCGCATCGTCTCGTCGAGATAGGCCACCTCGCCCGCTTTGTCGGTGAGGCCGTGATAGAGCGGCGCCTCGCCGATGATGTCGGCCACCCGCATGCGCGGATTGAGCGAGGCGTACGGGTCCTGAAAGATCATCTGCACGGCAAGGGCGGCCTTCACGCGCGCCTGCCCGGACAGCGCCGAAAGCGGTTGACCGCGATAGAGTACTTCGCCTTGCGTCTGCGGCAGGATACCCGCGACGATGCGCCCGAGCGTGGATTTGCCGCACCCGCTTTCGCCCACGAGGCCCACGACCTCGCCCTCGGCGACCGACAGCGACACGCGATCGACCGCATGCACGGTCTCCTCGCGCACATTGGCGCCGAGCTTGGCGGCGAGCTTGCCCGCCATATCGAGCGATTTGACGAAGCGCTTGGAGACGTCCTTGAGTTCGACGATAGGGGTTGCCATCACGCCACCTCGGTCAGCGGATGGAAGCAGCGCACTTGGCGCAAGCCGCCCGATGCCGGGGGGGCCGACGCTTCGCATGTCGCGTCGGCATGCGTGCAGCGCAGGCGGAACGCGCAGCCCGAGGGCAGGTTCAGCATCGACGGCATCACGCCCGGTATCTGCACAAGCTTAGTGCCTTTGACGTTGCGGCTCGGCACCGAACCGATGAGACCGGCCGTGTAGGGATGTGCGGGCGCATCAAGCACCTGGTCGACAGAGCCGCGCTCGACGATGCGGCCCGCATACATCACGCAAATCTCGTCGGCGAGCGAGGCCACGACCGACAGATCGTGCGTGATCCAGATGAGCGCCGTGCGCGTTTCGCGCGCGAGCTTCTGCACCTCGTAGAGGATCTGGCCCTGGATCGTCACGTCGAGGGCCGTGGTCGGCTCGTCGGCGACGATGAGATCGGGCTTGTTCAGAAGCGCGATCGCGATCGCGACACGCTGGCGCATGCCGCCCGAAAACTGGTGCGGATACGAATTGAGCCGCTCTTCGGGGCTCGGGATACCGACTTGGCCGAGCGCATCGCGCGCGCGCGTCCAGGCGGTTTTGCGGTCCACGTTGCCGTGCGCCTGCACGGCTTCGATCATCTGGGTTTCCACTTTGAGGACCGGATTGAGCGTCATCATCGGGTCCTGGAAGATCATCGCGATGCGGTTGCCGCGCAATTGGCGCAGCTCCTCCTCGCCCATCTTGGCGATGTCGCGGCCCTGGAACAGCACGCGCCCGCCCGCAATGCGGCCCGGCGGATCGACGAGCCCCATGATCGAGAAGCCGGTGACCGACTTGCCCGAGCCGGACTCGCCCACGAGGCCCAGAATCTGGCCCTGGCGCACATCGAACGACACGCCGTCGACGGCGCGCACGGTGCCGGCTTTGGTGTCGAAATGCGTCTGCAGATTCTCGACGCGCAATGTTGCTTCGTTCGTCATTTCTGGAGCCGCGGGTTGAGAACGTCGCGCAGACGGTCGCCGACGAGGTTGATCGACACGATGGTGACCAGCAAGGCGACGCCAGGGAAGAAGCTGATCCAGTACACGCCCGACAGAATGTACTCAAAACCGTTTGCAATGAGCAGGCCAAGCGAAGGCTCGGTAATCGGCAAGCCCACGCCCAGGAACGACAAGGTCGCTTCCAGGGCAATCGAATTGGCGATCTGGATGGTGCCGACCACGATCAACGGCGGCAGGCAGTTGGGCAAAATATGGCGAAACAGGATGCGCCGCTGCGGCAGTGCGAGGCACTGAGCGGCTTCCACGTATTCCTTGCGCCGCTCGACCAGCGCCGAGGCGCGCACCGTGCGCGCATAATAGGCCCACTGGATCACCACGAGGGCGATCACGATTTTGCCCGTCCCCTGCCCGAACACGGCCAGCAGCACGAGGGCGATCAAAATTGCCGGGAACGAGAGTTTGATGTCGACCGTGCGCATCAAGAGCGTATCGACCAAGCCGCCGTAATAGGCGGCCGCAAGCCCGACAGCCGTACCGACGGCAGCGGCGATGAAGCCCGATGTGACCGCGACCAGGAACGAGGTGCGAAGGCCGTAGAGAATGGCCGAGACCATGTCGCGGCCCTGGCCGTCGGAGCCGAGCCAGAAAACAAGCCCGTCCATCGACGCTTTTCCGGGCGGCATTTTGCCGTCCATGATGTCGAGCTGGCGCAGATCGTAGGGGTTCTGCGGGCTGATATAAGCGCACGCCATCGCGGCCGCGAAGATCGCAACGAACAGCACGCCCGCGCCCACGGCGACTTTGTCTTCGCGGAAATCGGCGACGAAGCGCCGGAAGGGTGTGTCGAGATCGGCCATGCTATTTGCCCGTATCGCTGAGCCGCACGCGCGGATCGAGCACCGAATAGAGCACGTCCACCACGAGATTGATCATGATGAACATGAGCACGATGATCAGCAGATAAGCGACGATCACCGGCCGGTCGAGATTGTTGATGCTGTCGATGATGAGCTTGCCCATGCCGGGCCACGCGAAGATCGTCTCGGTAACGACCGCAAACGCGATGACCTGGCCGATTTCGAGCCCGATCACGGTCACGACAGGGATCATGATGTTTTTCATCACATGCACGAACACCACGCGGCGCTGCGTGAGCCCCTTGGCGCGTGCGAATTTGACGTAGTCCATCGGCATGTTCTCGCGCATGCCGGCCCGCGTGAGGCGAATGACGAGCGAGATGTTGAAGAGGGCGAGATTGAGGGCGGGCAACGCCAGATGCGCAAGCCCGTTGAGCGTGAACAGGCTCGACTGGATGCCCAGGAACGAGCCGAGCTCGCCGCGCCCGCTCGCCGGCAGCCAGCCGAGTTCGACCGCGAAGACGAGGATCATCATAAGCCCGACCCAGAAGGTGGGCAGGCTGAAGCCCGCGATCGAGGTCGCCATGATCGTCTTGGCCGCGCGCGATTCCGGCCGGTATCCGGCATACATGCCGAGCGGAATGCCGAACGCGACCGACAGGAACACCGCACAGAAGGCGAGTTCAAGCGTGGCCGGCAGGCGCAGCAGAATGAGGTCGATCGCGGGAATGTTGAACACGAACGAGCGGCCGAGATCGCCGGCAAGCGCGTTCGACAGGAAAAAGAAATATTGCAGCCAAATCGGCTTGTCGAGACCGAGGGCGGCGATGGCGCGTTCGCGCTCGGCTTGGTCCGCGTCGGCGGCGATGAAAATCTCGATCGGATCCCCGATCGCGAACACGCCGAAGAAGACCAGCAACGACATGATCAGCAGAACAAGCGCGCTCTGCGACAGTCGGCGGATGATGAAAACGCTCATGGCTTGGAAGGACCGCGGCGGCGCGAATAGCCGGTCGCCCGGATATTCGCGCCGCTAGAGCCTTGTCTCAACGCGGCTTGACGAGATGCGCCAGCGTGTATTCGTCGGTGCGCGCCTGATAGGTCAGGTTCGCGCGCAGACCCCAGAGGTTGACCTGGTAGTAGAGCGGAATGATGCCGACGTCGCCGACGGCAAGTTCCGAGGCCTCGAACAGGATCTTCTCGCGTGCGACCGGATCGACGGTCTGCAAGGCGCGGTTGAGCAACGCGTCCATCGTCGGGTTCGAGTAGCGGCCGCGGTTGGACGCCCCGAAGCCCGGCGAACGCGTGGCAAGAAGCGCACGCAGCGGCGACGAGGTTTCGCCCGTGTCCGAGCCCCAGCCCACCAGCATCACCGAGAAGGCGAAGGTCGGCGCGCTCGACTGCGAGGCGTAGGTCGCCCACGGCATCGGCACGACCGAGGTTTCGATGCCTGCGCGCGTGAACATGGGCCCGAGCGCCTGCAGCACCTTGTCGTCTTCCGGATAGCGGTCGTTGGGCCCGTGCAGCGTCATCTTCAGGCCGTTGGGGAAGCCCGCTTCGCGCAAGAGACGCTGGGCACCGGCCAGATCCTGCGCTTCGGGCTTCAGCTTCGGCGATGCGCCGTAGAAGCCGTCGGGCAGCAAGCCGCCGGCCGGGATCGCTTCGCCGTCGAAGATGCGCTCGGCGAGCGCTTGGCGGTTGATCGACTTCGACAGCGCCTGGCGCACGCGCACGTCCTTGAGCGGATTGGTCGGCAGCGGCTGGCCGCTCGCCTTGTCGAAAAGGAACGGCGTCTGGTCGCGGTTGTGGTCGAGATGCAGATAGATGAGGCGGTTGCCGATCACGCGCTCGAGCCGCAGATTCGTGTTCTGCTTGAGGCGCGGCAGATCGGCCGTCTGCACCTGGTCGATGATCTGCACGTCGCCCGCAAGCAGGGCTGCCGTGCGCGCCGACGGGTTGGTGATGATGCGCGTGGTGACACTCGCCCAATGCGACTTCTCGCCCCAATAGGCGTCGTTGCGCGTCATCGCCACGCGGTCGCCGGGCGCGAACTGGCCAAAGCGGAACGGGCCCGTGCCGTTCATGGCGGCACCCGAATTGAAATCGGCCGTCGGCGATTCGGCGTTCTTGCGGTTGACGATGTTAACGACCGCAAAATCGATCGGCATCAACGGCCGCGGGGCGGGCGTGCGAAAGCGCAGCGTGTGCGAGTCGACGACCGTGGTTTCGAGGCCGAGCACGAAGGCCACGAACGAGGACGGCGAATTGGGCACCCACGGCACGCGCTTGAAGGTCGCGACCACGTCTTGCGCGTCGAAATCGCTGCCGTCGTGGAACTTCACGCCGCGGCGCAGCTTGAACTCCCACGTATTGTCGTCGATCGAGCGCCAGCTTTCGGCGAGGCCCGGGATCGGCTTCTGCTGCGCGTCGAAATGCACGAGACGGTCGAAGAAATACTGGGCGATATTGTTGTTGGGCCCAAGATTGTGGAAATGCGGGTCCATCGAGGTGATGTTGCCGCCAACACCGACAGTCAGCGTCTGCGCTGCCGCCGGTACGGGCAGGCCCGCGAAGGGTGTTGCGACCGCCAATGCGGCGGCAAAGGCGAAGGCCTTAAGCGTGGCTTTTTGCATTCGAAGTCTCCCGGTCCAGACTGGAAAAACGACGCGCCCTATGGCGGGCGTCTGACGCATGGCCATACATTTAGACGAAGGCCAAGCGTTTGTCGCATCGAATTTCGCGACGGGGTGCTCGTATTGCGTCACCGTGTTCGGGAAGCCTTGCGCCGATAGTCGGCGGACGTGGCTTTGAGCGCCTTCACGAACCCCTCGACCGCCGGACCCTCGACACCAGGACCGATCGCCGCCGCAAATTTCTGCCAAACCGTCGGGCGGAAGGGGCGCACCACGATTTGCGGATCGCCCTCGGCTTGGCCCGCGATGAGGCGGCTCACCACGGCAATGCCGATCCCGGCCTGCGCGCAGCCCGCTGCGGCAGCACCCGACGAGGTTTCCACGCGGATATCGGGGATGGCCCCTGCCCGCCTGAACAAATCGTCGAGCTTTTCGCGCAAGGCAAAGCGGCGGTCGATCAGCACCACCTTCTGCCGGTCGAGATCGGCGGGCGAAATCGCGGCTTTGGCCGCAAGCTTATGGTCGGCCGGCACGAGGCAAACTGTTTCCACGTCGATAAGAGGTACAACCTCGAACCCGGCCGTATCGATCGGCAGCGACAGCACGGCAATGTCCGCGCGCGCTTGCGCCAAGGCGGCCATGCCTGCGGCGGCCGGACCGTAATCGATATCGAGCCGCGTTTCGGGATGTGCTGCCACGAAACGCCGCAACGTTTCGGGCAAAAACCGATGCGACAGGCTCGGCGGGACGATGGCGCGCAAGCGATCGCCGCCGGCCGCGCGCAAGGCCCGTGCTGTATCGGCCAGCATGTCGACGTCGCGGAAAACGCGCTCGACCTCAAGCGCAAAAGCGCGTCCGGTCTGGGTCGGGATCAAGCGGCCTTTGTCGCGCCGGAACAGCGCAAAGCCCAACTCGGCTTCAAGCTCCACGATCGTTCGGCTGATGGCCGAGGGGGCCACATTCAGCGTGCGGCTGGCAGCCGCTTGGCTGCCGCTGGCCGCAACTGCCCGCAGCACGCGCAACGCCCGGAGATTCAAGTGAAGCGTGCCAATTTACGGGCCGCCTCAGTTGGCGGGGCGCACGAATTGCGCCAGCGTGGTTTCGTCCGCGCGCGGCTCGTAGCCGATCCCTTTGCGCATGCCCCAGAGATTGATCTGGTAATAGAGCGGGATCAGCCCCTGGTCGGCCAACGCCGCTTCGGAGGCTTCGGCGAGCAGCTTGGCGCGCGCGGGGTCTGCAACCGTCGCCATTGCGCGCGCCAGAAGCTCGTCCACCTGCGGGTTCGAATAGCGGCCGCGATTGGACGCCCCCGTGCCGAGATCGCGATTGGGCGTTGCGAGCAGCGAGCGCAGCGGCGAGGAGACCTCGCCGGTCGCCGCCCCCCAGCCGAACAGCATGATGCTGTAGGCGTAGGTGGGTGCGCTCGACACGCTCGCATAGGTCGCCCAAGGCTGCGTGACCACGCGCGTATCGATGCCGACGCGCGAGAACATGGGCCCGATCGCCTGCAGCACCTTTTCGTCTTCGGGATAGCGGTCGTTGGGGCCATGGATCGTCATGGCAAAGCCGTTGGGATATCCGGCTTCGGCGAGCAGACGGCGGGCCGCTTCCGGATCGAACGCGTCGGGCTTGAGCTTGTCCGACACGCCGAAGAATCCCTCGGGCAGCAAGCCGCCCGCCGGGATCGCTTCGCCGTCGAACACGCGCTGCACGATGCCGGCCCGGTTGATCGCGCGCGACAAAGCCTGGCGCACGCGCCGATTCTTGAGCGGGTTGTTGGGCAGCAAAGCGCCCTGCTTGTCGGTGATGAAGGGCGACTGGTCGCGGCTCTGGTCGAGGGCGAGGAAGATGAGACGGTTCGAGGTCACGCGCGCAAGGGCGATCTGCGGATTGCCGCGCAAGCGCGGCAGATCGGCGGTCAGCACCTGGTCGATGATCTGCACGTCGCCCGCCAGCAGCGCCGCCGTGCGCGCCGACGGATTGGCGACGATGCGCAACGTCACGCGCGCCCAGTGCGGCTTCGGGCCCCAGTAATTGTCGTTGCGCGCAAGCACGACACGATCGCCGGGCGCGAAATCGACGAAGCGGAACGGTCCCGTGCCCACGGCGGCACGCCCTTGGTTGAAGTCGCCAGTCGGGCTTTCGACGTGCCGCTTGCTGACGATATTCACGCTCGAAAGATCGATCGGCAGCAACGGTGCGGGCCGTGCCGTGCGGAAGCGGATCGTGTGGCTGTCCACGACGATCGTCTCGGCGATGGCACGCGTCGAGATCAGAAACGACGACGGCGAATTGGGCACCCAAGCGACGCGCTTCAAAGAGGCGACGACGTCTTCGGCGTCGAACGGCGTGCCGTCGTGGAAGCGCACGTTCTGGCGCAGCTTGAATTCCCACGTCGTGTCGTCGAGCACGGTCCATTCGGTCGCAAGGCCGGGGACCAGGCGCTGCTGCGGGTCCTGGTGCACGAGCCGGTCGAAGATATGGGCGGCAACGCCGTTGTTTGGCGACAAATTGTGGAAATGCGGGTCGATCGAAGTGACGTTGCCGCCGAGGCCCACGGTCAAATCCTGGGCCTGCCCCGCCGCCGGCAGGAAAGCCATCGCGACCGCCGCAAACGTGGCGACGGCAATTCCGATCATCGGGCGGCACAGGACGACGCGCATCTCACTCCCTTTGGCGCTTTGTTTCGCGCACCGGACAGGTTTGCAGATCGCCAGAAGGCTTGCAAGTCTCGGGCAAGTCTCGGGGGCAAGCGCCGTCTTCGCCCGTCGTACCGCGCGATACCGCCATCGAATTTTTCGGCTGGTCGCGGGACGACGGCTGTGTCAGGTGAAAGACCGCATTTGCCCCTGGAGCCCGGTCGAATACCATGTCGGACACCCAAACCACCCTGCCCCAGCCCGCCACGCTCGAGATCGTCAAACGCCTCGTCGCCTTCGACACGACCAGCCGCGACAGCAATCTCGCTTTGATCGACTGGGTGCGCGGCTATCTTTCCAAGCTCGGCATCGAAAGCCATCTCGTGTTCGACGCGACAGGCAAAAAGGCCAATTTGTGGGCGACGATCGGCCCGGCCGACCGGCCTGGCTTGGTCCTCTCGGGCCATACGGACGTCGTGCCCATCGACGGCCAGGAATGGACGGTCGCCCCCTTCGAACCTTCGGTCAAAGACGGCAAACTTTACGGCCGCGGCACCACCGACATGAAGAGCTTCGTCGGCGTGTGCTTGGCCCTCGCCCCGCATTTCCAGCAAGCCAAGCTCAAGACGCCGATCCATTTTGCGTTCTCCTACGACGAGGAGGTCGGGTGCCTGGGCGTGCGACGCCTGCTCGACGATCTCGAGGCGCGCGGGATCAAGCCGATGGGCTGCGTCGTGGGCGAGCCCACCAGCATGAAGGTGATCCGCGCGCACAAGGGCAAGATCTCGGTGCGCGCACATGTGCGCGGCTTCGAATGCCATTCCTCACTTGCCCCGCGCGGCGTGAACGCGATCCAGTATGCCGCGCGCGCGATCGCCGAGCTCGTGCGCATGGGCGACAAGCTCGCCGCCGACGGCCCGTTCGACCGCGAATTCGACATTCCGTTCACGACCGTGCATGTCGGCACGATCCGCGGCGGCACGGCGCTCAATATCGTGCCGAAGGACTGCCAGTTCGATTTCGAGTTCCGCCATCTGCCGGTCCACGATCCGCGCACGCTGTTCGCCGAATTCGAAGCCTTCGTGCGGCGCGAGCTCGAGCCCAAGATGCGCGCCGTCAATGCCGACACGGGCTTCTCATTCGAGGAAATCTCGAGCTTCCCGGGTCTCGGCGGCGACGAGGACAGCGACGTCGTGCAGGCGGCCAAAGCGGCCTCGGGCGGCAACGCCACGGCCAAAGTTGCATTCGGCACCGAGGCGGGCCTGTTCGAAGCGCGCGGCATCCCGACCGTGATCTGTGGCCCCGGCGACATCGACCAGGCGCACAAGCCCGACGAGTTCGTGGCCCTCGAACAGATCGCACTTTGCGAACAGTTCCTGCGCCGCCTGGTCGAGCGTTTCGAAAGCCGGCCATGAAACCCGATACCGTCGTATTCGATCTCGGCAACGTGCTGATCGGCTGGGACCCGCGCAATCTCTACCGCAAGCTCTTCGCTGACGAAGCGGCGATGGAAGCGTTCCTCGCCGAAGTGTGCACGCATGAATGGAACGTCCAGCAGGATGCCGGCCGGCCGATCCGCGAGGCCGAAGCCGAACTCCTCGCACGCTTCCCCGATCGCGCCGACCTCATCCGCGCCTATTACGGGCGCTTCATGGAAATGCTGTCGGGGCCGATCGCGGGCACGGTCATGCTGCTCGAGGCGCTGCATTCCAAAGGCATACCGCTCTATGCGCTCACCAACTGGTCGGCCGAAACCTTCGCGATGGCGCGTCCGAACTTCCCGTTTCTCGAACTGTTCCGCGACATCGTGGTGTCGGGCGAGCTCGGCCTCGTGAAACCCGATCCCGCGATTTTCCATCATCTGCTGAAGGTCGTCGGCAAGCCCGCGCACGCGTGCTTTTTCATCGACGACAGTGCGGCCAATATCGCGAGTGCGCGCAAGCTCGGTTTCACCGCCCACCATTTTGCGGCGCCGCCTGCGTTGCACCGCGACCTCGAAAACTTGGGTTTTCTCTAGGGGCCGCTTAAACTCGCGCGTACGGGGGACTAGCTATGGACAACGAAGCCTATCCGATCGAACTCACCGCACCCGACATTTCGGCCTACGCCAAAGGCAATGTCGGCATCGACTACGCCACGAGCTTCGACAGCGGACGCAGTGGCCCGCATGTGCTGGTGACGGCCCTCGTGCACGGCAACGAAATTTGCGGCGCGATCGCCCTCGACTGGCTGTTCAAGCAGAATTTCCGCCCCGTGCAGGGCAAGCTCACCTTGCTGTTCTGCAACGTCGCCGCCTACCGGAGCTTCGATCCGCAGAACCCGCAGGCAAGTCGCTTCCTCAACGAAGATTTCAACCGCGTCTGGAACGAGTCCACGCTCGACGGCCCGCGCCAGTCGCAGGAGCTTGCGCGCGCGCGCCAGATCCGCCCGCTCGTGGCCTCGGCCGATCTCCTGCTCGACATCCATTCGATGCAGCACGCCACCCCCGCTTTGATGCTGTGCGGGCCGCTCGACAAAGGGCGCCGCTTCGCGCGCGCGATCGGCGTGCCCGAGATCGTCGTCAGCGACGAAGGCCACGCGGCGGGCAAGCGCATGCGCGACTACGGCGATTTCGGCAATCCGGCGAGTGCGAAAAACGCGCTGCTCATCGAGTGCGGCCAGCATTGGGAGAAAGCCTCTGCCGATATGGCGCGTACCTGCCTCGTACGCTTCCTGGCGGCGACGGGGGCCGCAAATGCGGACTGGGCGGCCAAGCATCTGCCGGCCGCAGCCGCACCCGCACAGCGCCTCATCGAAGTGACCGAGGCCGTGACGATCAAGACCGACGCATTCCGCTTCGCGAGCCCGTTCAAGGGCCTTGAGAAAATCGCGCGCAAAGGCGATCCGATTGCCGACGACGGCGGCACGCCCGTGCTCGCACCTTACGACAATTGCGTTTTGATCATGCCCACGCGCCGCTTGGGCCGCGGCCAGACGGCGGTGCGGCTCGGCCGCGAAATCGCGTGACGCTTCAAGTCGATTGGCGAGCCCTCGCGACGGCGGTCGTGCTGGGCACGGTGGGCGGGGCGGTGTTCAAGGCGCTCAGCATTCCGCTGCCGTGGATGCTGGGTGCCATGTGCTTCACCACGGTTGCGGCCGTGTCGGGGGCCAAAGTCGCGATGCCCCGGCGCGTGCGCGACTGGTTTTTGACCGTGCTGGGCGTGCTGCTCGGGGCGGGCTTCACGCCCGCGATCCTCGCGCGCATGCCGGAATGGATCGTCACGATGGCGGCCCTTGCCGTGTGGGCCGTGCTTGCCGGCGGTGTGGCCTATTTCTACATGCGCCGCGTGGCGCACTACGATCCCACCACGGCGTTTTTCGCGGCCACGCCCGGCGGACTTGCCGAAATGACGATGGTGGGATCGCAATATGGCGGCCATCTGCAGACGCTGGCACTCAGCCACACCGCGCGCATCATGCTTGTGGTGCTGGTCTTGCCGATCTGGTTCCGGCTCGACGGCGCGCTCGGCAGTGCGCCGACGCAAGCGCTGGTCGGCATCTTCGACATTTCGGCGATCGACTATCTGATCCTCGGCACCTGCGCTGTCGGCGGTGCGGTCGTGGCCAAACGCCTGCGCTTGCCGGCGGCGAACATGCTGGGGCCGATGGTCTGCTCGGCCGCGGTGCATCTTGCCGGCATCACCGACACGCAGCCGCCCTATGTGGTGACGGCGGCAGCGCAGATCGTGCTGGGGGCCGCAATCGGCCAGCGTTTTGCGGGCATGAAACTGCGCGTGATCGGCGTCACGGTTCTGCATGCGATGGCGGCGGGTGCTTTGATGCTCGCACTCACGATCGCGTTTTCGGCCGTGCTGGCGCAAGTCACCGGCCAGACGCTGCCGGGCCTCGTGCTCGCTTTTGCCCCCGGCGGCTTTGCCGAGATGAGCCTTGTGGCGCTGGCACTGGGCATCGATCCGGCCGTCGTCGCCGGCCACCATCTCTACCGGATCGTGATCGTGGTCACGTTCGCACCCTTGATCTACCGGCGCTTCTTCGCCCCCAAAACGCCGCCCGATCTCAAGACACTTTGAGCGTAATGCCGCCATCGACCGGCAGGGCAACGCCGGTCACGTATTTGGCTTCGTCCGACGCCAGGAACAGGGCCGCATAGGCCACGTCCCATGCGTCGCCCATCTTGCCGGTGGGGCATTGCGCGTCGCGCACCGCGATCATGTGCGCCACGTCCCCGCCATAGGCCGCGCGCAACGGCTCGACGATCATCGGCGTGTTCATGAGGCCCGGCAGGATGCAGTTGGCGCGAATGCCCTTGGCCGCGTACTGCACGGCCAAGCTCTGCGTGAACGGCACGATGGCACCCTTCGTGGTGCTGTAGGCGATGTAGGGAATGCCGAGATAGCGGATCCCTGCGATCGACGCGATGTTGACGATGGCCCCGCCCTTGCCGGTCGCTGCAAACTGTTCGAGGAACACCGGCAGCACGTGCTTGGCGGTCAGATACATCGATTTGAGATTGACGCGCAGCACGCGGTCCCAATCTTCCTCGGCGAGTTCGACCGGCCCGCCATGCGCAAGGATGCCGACATTGTTGTGCAGAATGTCGATCGAGCCGAACGAAGCCCGGCATTGCGCGACCATGTCGGCCACAGCCGCACTCTTCGACACGTCGCACGCGACCGAAATCGCCTGCCCGCCTTCTTCGCGGATCAGCGATGCCGTCGCCGCGCCCGCATCCGCATTGACGTCGACGCAGCAGACTTTCGCACCTTCGCGCGCGAACAAGACCGCCGCCGCCTTGCCGTTGCCCCAGCCGGGGCCGGAGGTGCCCGCCCCGGTGACGATCGCGGTCTTGCCTTCAAGGCGCTTCGGCATTTGCTTGCTCCTGCTTGCGCAACTCGGTCTTCAGAATCTTGCCGTAGGCGTTTTTCGGCAAAGCAGCCACGAACCGATAGCGCTTGGGCCGCTTGAAGCGCGCGATCTGCGCCAAGCACAAAGCATCGAGCTCGGCTTGTGTCGCCGAAACGCCGGGGCACAGCACCACATACGCCACGACCTGCTCGCCCCACTCGGCATCGGGGGCACCCACGACCGACACTTCGGCCACGGCCGGATGCGCCTGGAGCACCTCTTCGACCTCGCGCGGATAGATGTTGGAGCCGCCCGAGATGATGAGATCCTTCGAGCGGTCCTTGAGCGTGAGCACGCCGCGCGCGTCGATTTCGCCGATGTCGCCCGTGTGCAGCCAACCGTCGCGCAACGCGCGCGCGGTTGCGGCCCCATCGCGCCAATAGCCCTTCATCACGCTTTGGCCGCGTACGCAAATCTCGCCTTCATCTGCAATGCGAATCTCGACGACCGATTGCGCCGTGCCCGCCGACGCCAGCAGCCCCACATCGCCCGCTTTGTGCGCCGCTTCGATCGCCGCACGCGTGAGGCCTGAGATACACATCGGCGATTCGCCCTGGCCGTAGAGCTGCGCGAAGCGATAGCCGTAGCGCTGGATCGCGAACTCGAGATCGGCCACATACATCGGCGCCCCGCCCCACACGATGGTGCGCAGATTGCCCGGATCGCGCGCACCTTCGTGCGTGACCAAGCGCTTGACCATCGTGGGGGCCGCAAACATCGTCACGTCCGGCCAATGCTGGAACAGGCCCGCAATCTCGGCCGGATCGAAATGGCCGCTTGCGGGAATCACTTGCGTATTGCCGATAAGCACCATCGGCAGCATGTAGAGGCCCGAGCCGTGCGACATGGGTGCCGCATGCAGAATCGCACCGCCGGGGCTGGGCGGATCGATATCCACAAAATAGCTAAGCGCCATCGCCAGCAGATTGCCGTGCGTGAGCATGGCCCCCTTGGGCTTGCCGGTGGTTCCGCTCGTGTAGAAGAGCCAAGCCATATCGTCTGCCGCCGCATCGGCCATCGCGATCGGCGGACTTGCCGCAAGCGCTTGCCAATCGGCACCGCCCATCTGCATGGTTTTTGAGCGTGGGTGCGCATCGGCAACAGTCGCTGCCATGTCCTTCGAATGCAGTACCAACGCCGCCTCGGAATGGTCGAAGCAATAGGCGAGTTCTTTTGCGTGCAGCTTGCTATTGAGCGGTACGGCCGCCAGGCCCGCATGCCAGATCGCATAGAAGGCGAGCGCATAATCCGGCGTGTTTTCGGCCACGATCGCAACGCGCGCGCCCGCTTCAAGGCCAGCCGCGCGCAAACCGCCGGCGAGCGAAGCAACTCGAGCCGCCATCTGCGCCCAGGTCGCGACCGTTTGCGTGCCCAGCGCCAAGGCCGGGCGATCGGGGATGCGTGTGGCATTGCGCACGAGATGGGCAGCGAGGTTCATCTTGTCACCGCTACGACGCCAGCCAGGCGAGCAATCCGGTCTTGGCGCTCACATAGACGAGCCCGCGCACGACCGCATAGGCGCACAGCCCGAAAAACGCCGCGAGGGCGAAGACCTTGAGATGGCGCATCGGGGCGGTTCCGTCGCATGCGGGCTTGTTCGTTCACGTCTTTTGCGCGCATTATTGCGCCTTCCGCAGAAAGCGAGCAAGCCAACGATGCCGCCCCCCACCAAAGTAAGCCAACACGACATCAACACCGCCGTCGCCCTCCACGAAAAGATGGCCAAGGGCAAGACCGGCGGCGTGCGTCTGGCGCTGTCGTTCAAGGTTGCCGAGCGCATGGATTTCCGCAATCGCGATCTAAGCGAGGCTGAACTCGTCGGCGCGTTCCTGTGCGAGTCGACCTTCGCGCACGCCAAGATGACGCGCGCCAATCTGTTCGGCGCCGATCTCACGGGCTGCGACATGTCGGACACAGACTTGTCGAAAGCCGATCTCCGCGGCGTGCAGCTCAAGCGCGCCAATCTCGAGCGCGCGAACCTCACCGCCGCCGACATCCGCGACGGCTTCATCATCGTGCGCGACAAGGACGGCAACTTCAGCTACCACAATAACCAGCCGCAAGGGGCCGTGCTGACCGACGCCAAATTCGCGCATGCCGACATGACGAACGCGAAGATGAGCCGCGTGTTCGGGCCGCGCACCGACCTTACGGGCTGCATCATGCGCGGTGCGATCCTGCGCCAGGCCGATCTCTCGAACTCGGACTTGAGCGGCGTGGTGCTCACCGGGGCCGACCTCACCAACGCCAATCTGTCGAACTGCATCCTGCACGGCGCCACGCTTGCGGGCGCTCTGCTCGACAATACCAATCTCGACGGGGCCGACCTCACCGCGTCCAATTTCGGCACGCAGGATCTGGCGCGCGTCGACACGTCGAAGGCCGTGCTGCCGGTGTCGATCGACAAGCTCGAAAAATCCGTGCAGCAGATTTTCATCGACCATCTCGACTGGCTCAAGACCGAGGGGCGCACCGGCCACCAGGCCGACTTCGAGCGCGTCAATCTGGCCGATCTCGACGCGCCCGGCGTCAATCTTTCGGCCGGGCGCTTGGCGCTCTGCATTCTTCGCAATGCCAAGCTCGCGGGCAGCTATTTTCAGGTCGCAGATTTTTCGTCGGCCTTCATGGCGGGCTGCGATCTTTCGGGGGCGAAGCTCCAGGGCTCCAAGCTCGACAAGGCGACCTTGACGGGCGCCAAGCTGCGCGACGCGGACCTTGCACCCATGCCGGTCGACACGCTCAATCAGCGTGTGTGGAACACAAAGATGAAAGAGGCCAATTTGAGCGGGGCCGATCTGCGCGGCGCCAATCTGTCGAAAGCCGATCTGACGGGTTCGGTTCTGCGCCGCGCCGATCTGCGCGAAGCGAACCTTACCGACGCGATCCTGCTCGATTGCGATTTTTCGGGGGCCGATCTGCGCGGGGCCGTGCTGACGGGGGCCGATACGCGCGGCACCGCCGGCCTCGAGAACGCGCTTTAAGGAAGCGAGCGCCCCCCGTGGCCGAAGACGCCAATATCCGGTTCGAGCGCAAACAGACCCTCGCCCTCAAAGGCGTGGACGGGCAATTGCGCGAAACCACCGTCACCACAGGGCCGCGGCTGCAGCGCTTCCGTTTCGCACCCGGCGTGCGGATCTTCGCGCAAGGCGATCCGGGCGACCTTGCCTTCGTCGTCGAAAGCGGGCGCGTGGCGATCCGCCAGCGACGCGCTGGCAAAGGGCTTGAGACGGAAATCGAAATCGCGCAGATCGGTGCCGGGGCCATGTTCGGCGAACTTGCGCTGATCGACGGGCTGCCGCGCACGGCCTCGGCCGTGGCGCTCGCAACGGCGAATTGCGTCGCGATCTCGCCCAATCAGCTCGACACCCATCTGGCGGAGGCGAGCCCCGAGCTTTCCCAGCGCCTGCGCCTGCTGCTTGCTTTTGTGCGCGCCGTGCCCGCCCGCGCGACCTGGCCCGACGGCAAGCCGCCGCAGATTCCGTCGGCCGAGCTTGTGGCGGTGCACGAGGCGGTCACGGCCGGCAGCGCGCTTGCCAAAACCGAAGCGAACACGGCGTTCCTGCGCGCCCTCTACCAAACGATGTGCGCCTACGCGCTCGCGCGGTTCCCTTGAGGGCCGCTATTTCTTCGTGATCACGCGCGCCGAATAGGGGTCGCTCGTGTGGATCGCAATCACATTGATGCCGAAGGTGAAATAGCGGTAGCCCATCTCGTTCAGATACGTGGTGAGAGCGCCCAGGTCCGTCTTGATGCCTTCGATCAGCATCATCGGCTTGTGCGCCGCGATCGTGTTGCGGGCACCCGCCAGCGCCTCCATCTCCATGCCCTCGATGTCGATCTTGATGAAATCGAGGCGCGGCAGCGCAAAACTGTCGATCGCGCGCATCGTGGTTTCGACGGTTTTGGCGGCACTGTAGTCGACGTCCTGGCCGATGAATTCGGTCTTCTCGGTCTTGCGGATCTCGAGGCTGCCGAAGCTCGACGGCTTCAAATAGTCGGGCACGGGCACGCGAATCGTGCCATCGGCGGCACCGATGGCGGTCCACACGGCGCGCGCGTTGAAGCAGTTGTTCATGGCGATGTTGCCGGCGAGCGCGTAGTAGATCTTCTCCTGCGCTTCGAAAGCCGTGACCGTGCCCCAGCCATGCATGTGCTTGGCCCACTCGATCGTATGCACGCCGATATTGGCCCCGCAATCGAGGGCGACGACGCCGGCGCCGAAATACTCCTTGCGCGCGTCGAGCAGCTGCAAGGCCACGTCGATCTCTTCCTGCCCGCAGCCCGACGTGTGGAAGATTTCGTGGCCGACGCCGAAGGTCGCGAAGGCGTCGGTGTGGTGGTCGTTGCGGTTGACCATCATCGTGCCATGGTTCGTCGCAACCAGCACGAAGGCCACGGGGCGTTTGGTGGTTTTGAGCACGCCGGTCTCCGGTGCGGTCAGCGGTTGATCACGACTTGGGTCGCGAACGGGTCGGATTCGTGGATCGCCAGTAGATTGACGCCGAAGGCGAACAGCTTATAGCCGTGCTCGAGCAGGACCGCATTGAGTGCGAGCTGGTCGGTCTTGATGCGCTCGATCAGCATCTGCGGCTTGTGGCGCGCGATCGTCTTGCGGGCACCGGCGAGCGCTTCGAGCTCCATGCCCTCGATGTCGATCTTGATGAGGTCGAGGCGCGGCAGATCGAGATCGTCGATCGCGAGCATGCGCACGGGCCGCGTTTGCGCATCGCTGTAGTCGATCGCTTGGCCGATGAATTCGGTCTTCTCGGTCTTGCGGATTTCCAGGCTGCCGAAGCTGCCGGCCGCAAGATAATCGGGCTCCGGCACGCGGATTTCGCCCGCATGCGCACCCACGGCCGCCCACAATGCGCGCGCATTGAAGCAGTTGTTGAGCGTGAGATTGCCCGCGAGCGCGTAGAAAATCCGCTCCTGCGCTTCGAAGGCGAGCGCTTCGCCCCAGCCGTGCATGTGGCGCGCCCATTCGACGATGTGCACGCCGATATTCGCACCGCAATCGAGGGCGAACACGCCGTCGCCGTAATGCTTGCGGCGCGAATCGAGCAGCTGCAACGCCGCGTCGATCTCTTCCTGGCCGCAGGAAGAGTTCAGAAAGATATTGTAGCCCACGCCGATCGTCTCGACCGCGTTCGTGTACGAATCGTTGCGGTTCACGAGCATCGAGCCGTGGTTGGCGGCCGTAAGCACGAAGGCAAGCGGGCGTTTGGTCGTTCTGAGCACGCGAATCCACCAAGGTTGCTTTAACGCATTTCGATCTTAGGCGAGCGGCGGCGTGCCGCCAACCGACAATGCCGCCGCTACAGGCTTTTCTCGAGCCGCTTGGACAGGAGCCACGCGAGCACGAGGAACGCCACGAGCAGGCCCAAGGCCGCTTGTGTTGCAACCTCGCCCAAAGCTTTGTCGGAAAGATGGCCGAACGCGTAGCCCGTTCCGACCACGGTATTGGCCCACACGCCCGCCGACAGAAAATTGAGGATCGTGAAGCGCAGCCGCGCCATCTGCGACAGCCCGAACGCAAACGCCGCAAGCCCGCGAATGCCGTGCGGATAGCGATAGACGAAAATGAGCCAATCGCCGTGGCGATCGATCACGCGCGCGGCACGCTCGACGCCGACGCGGATGCGCGGCATCTGCTCGAACAAAGCACTGCCGTAGCGGCGGGCGAGCCAGAAGCGCAATTCGTCGCCCAGGAACCCGCCCGCCCACACGGCAACGACGGTGGGTATGTAGGCGAGCGCATCGAGCTTCACCGCATAGCCCGCAAACAGCGGCAGCAGCAGCGAGTTCCACGCCGAGCCCGAGACGATAAGCGCGTAGGCCGCGTCGCCCTGATTACGGATCAGGTCGAGGATTTGTGCGAGATCCAAGGGGATGCCTCAGCCGTTCTTGACCGGCAGGCCCATGGCCTGCCACGCATTGAGCCCGCCCGCCATCGAGCGCACGTTTGCAGCTCCCAGCACGGGGGCGAGTGCTTGGGCCGCGCGCATCGAGCGCCCGCCCATCAGGCAATGCACGATCACCTGCTTGCCCTTCAGCGACGCGTGCGCATTGGGATCGAACGCCGACAGCGGAAAGAGCGCCGAACCGTCGATGCGTGCTGCCGCGTATTCTTCGGCTTCGCGCACGTCGATCAGCACGGCCGCCCCCGCATCGATCTGTCTTTTGGCTTCGAGCGGATCGACTTCGCGGACAATATCTTCGGGCATCGGCAACTCCGGGGGGTGGAACAAGAAAGCCTAGTTTGGCGCAACCGGCACCGGCATGTCGAGCAAACGCTGGGCGAAGGCGCGCCCCGTCGGATCGGCCGACAGATCGTGGCCGCGCCCGGCCCCGGCGGCAGCCTCGAACAGGAAGTGCAATGCTGCCAGCCCCGGCAGTTCGAGGCGCCGCACATTGCCTGCGCGCAAGGCGCCGAGCCACGCGCGCACGCGCGCAAGGCTGGCCCCTTCGCGCACGAGGCGCCAATCCTGCGGATCGCGCAAAGCGAGCACGATCACCAAGGCACTGCCTGCGACATGCGCACGCGCATGGCAGAATTCGCGCAACGGAACCGGGTGCGTAACCGTAAGGCTCACAGATCCCCCGTCATCTGGGTTGCGCGCGGGGCCACAAAAATCTTGTCGACGCGCGCGGCGCAAACGCGGCGCTCGCGCGCCGCCGTCGCATAGAGCAATGCCCCGCCGGCCGGCCCGAAGCGCACGAGGCCGCGTGCCTCGGCAAGGGCTGCCTGCACTTGAGCCCCCGTTTCGCCGCGCACCGCAAGCCGCACGCGCACGTCGCGGCCCGGTGCGACGGCCAAATCGCGCACCTGCTCGCCCGCCGCTTTGGCCGCTGCATCGAAGCCGACGATCTCGACGCGCGCGCGCGCATCGCCCGGCAACGCGGCGAGCCGCGTTTCGAGTTCGCGCGCCGCCGCAAGCCCGCGTGCGGCCGCCCCACCGCCGCCATAGGCGATCTCGGCCGCCCCCTCGAAGCCGCCTTCGAACACGAAGCGCCCCGCAACCCAATTGGCCGCAGGCCCGCCCACGACACCTTCGAGCTGCGGCCCGTGCAGAACGGCATTGCCGAGATCGACCGTCACGTCGGGCTCGATCCATTGCGCGGGTGCCGCAAGCCCGTCGAGCAACGCCAACGCGAGCCCCGCCACGCGCACGGGCCCCGCATGCGTCGCAATGAAGCGCACGCCCCCGTCGGGTGCGATGTCGGCATATGGCAGGCCCGAAAGCGGCACCGTCTCGTCGAGATCGCCGCCCACGGCGGCCGCACCGCTGCGCAAAATGCGCCCGACGCAAGCCGCCGCCGCGAGCCGGTCGAAATCGCCGGCCTGCCAACGATGCACATGGCGCGCAAACGCGATCGCGACGCACGAGGCCGCGACCGTGCCCGTCACCAAAATCTCGGATCCTTTGGCGATGAGCCCCAACAGCGGTTCGCTGCCAAGCTCGACTTCAGCCGTCGCCAGCGCAAAACCCGGCGGCGGCGGCGGGTCGCAGCGCAAAGCCACGAGGACCGCCGGCAATTGCGTGGCCAACAGATTGTGGCCCTCGAGCACGCCCACGCGCGGCCGCCGTTTGCCGAGCCGTGCGGCAAGCCCCGTCAGCGCATTTGCGACGGCGATCGGATCGCCGTCCGGCACTTCGACGACGAGCCGCACGCGCTTGGACAGGAGCGGCACGAGAAGATCGCCAAGGGCGCGCTCGACGTCGCCTGCATCGAGCTGCAGCACGAGCACGTTTGTGCCCTCGGCCTCGGCCAAGCGGTCGAGCAAGGCAGCGGTTTCGAGCGGCCGTTCGCCGTGCCCGGCATGTCCGATGCGCAGCATCGAAGACTAGAGCGACGGAACGTCGTCGAGGCCGACGAGGCGCCCGATCGCATCGTAAAGGCCGGGCCCGGCCGCGAGCACGGGTGCCCCCTCGATCAGCCCGCCCATGCCGAGAAAATCGTTCGTGCGCCCGCCCGCCTCGCGCACCATCAGCAGGCCCGCAAGGCAATCCCACGAATTGATGTGCAGTTCCGCATAGCCGTCGCTGCGGCCGTCGGCCACGTAAGCGAGACCCAAAGCGCCCGAGCCTGCGCGGCGAAACGACGCACCGGCCGCTACGAGTTTTTCGAGGGCCGCCGTATAAGCCGCCATCGGCCGCCGGTTCGACCAGCCAAGCTCGATCTGCGCGCGCGCGGGATCGTCGATCTTCGTCGTCTTCATCGGCCGGCCGTTGCAGGTGGCACCGAAGCCGCGGCGCGCCAAAAACATGTCGCCCCTTATGGGATCGTAGATGGCCCCCATCTCCTCGCGGCCTTGCGCCACGAACGCGATCGAAATGCAGAAATGCGCGATTCCGTTGGCGAAATTCGCCGTGCCGTCGATGGGATCGATGACCCAGAGGGCCGACGGATCGTGACTGCCCCCGCCTTCCTCGCCCAAAACGCCGTCGCCGGGGAAAGCACCTTGCAAGGAGGCCACGACCAGCCGCTCGACGGCCCCGTCGGCCACGGTCAGATAGTCTTGCGGGCCTTTGAAGCTCGTGGCGAGCGTCGCGCGGTCGGCGAAATAGCGGCGCTGCAGATCGCCCGCCGCGCGGGCGATGCCGACCATTGCGTGGTAGCGGGCGGCGAGCCCCGCCTCATCGATTTTTTGCGTCATGGCACGCGACGTTACGCGCCCGATCTGCTAGAGGGAAGCCCCATGATCGCGATCGAAAACCTCACGCTGCGCATCGGCGGCCTCACGCTCCTCGAAGACGCCAGCGCCCTTGTGCCCGAAGGCCGCCGTGTGGGCCTCATCGGCCGCAACGGGGCCGGCAAATCCACGCTGCTCGACGCGATTCTGGGCCGGATCGCACCCGATCGCGGCAGCATCTCGATGCCCAAACGCGCGCGCGTGGGCTTTGTCGCACAGGAAGCCCCCGGCGGCACCACGACCCCGCTCGAAGCCGTGCTCGCGGCCGACGAAGAGCGCGCCTCGCTGCTCGCCGAGGAAGAGACCACCGAAGACGGCGAACGTATTGCCGACATCCATATGCGGCTGGCCGAGATCGACGCCTACACGGCCGTGCCCCGCGCGGCCTCGATCCTCGCGGGCCTCGGCTTCGATGCGGCAATGCAGGACCGCGCGCTCTCCGAATTTTCGGGCGGCTGGCGCATGCGCGTGGCCCTTGCCGCCGTGCTGTTCGCGCGCCCCGATATTCTGCTGCTCGACGAGCCCACGAACCATCTCGATCTCGAGAGCGCCTTGTGGCTCGAAGACTATCTGCAGCGCTGGCCCGGCACGCTGATGGTCGTGAGCCACGACCGCCGCCTGCTCAACGCCGTGTGCACGCACATCCTGCATCTCGACAGCCGCAAGATGACGCTCTACACGGGCGACTACGACCGTTTCGAAGTGCTGCGCCAGGAGCGCCTCGCCCTCCAGGCCGCGATGGCTTCCAAGGTCGATGCCCAGCGCAAGCACATGCAAGCCTTCGTCGATCGCTTCCGCGCCAAGGCGTCCAAAGCGCGCCAAGCGCAGTCGCGCCTCAAGGCGTTGGCAAAGCTCACGCCCGTCTTCGTCGAGAAAGACGAAGACGCCGTGCGCTTCGAATTCCCCGAGGTCGAACTGCCGAAACCGCCGCTGGTCACCTTCGACCGCGCATCGGTTGGCTACACGCCGGGCAAGCCCGTGCTCACCAACGTGGATCTGCGGCTCGATCCCGAAGACCGCATCGGCCTGTTGGGGGCCAACGGCAACGGCAAATCCACGCTCGCGAAATTGTTCGCGGGCCGCCTGCAGCCGATGACCGGCGGCACCACGCGTGCCAGCAAACTCCAGACCGGGTTTTTCGCGCAGCACCAGATCGAAGACATCGACCCGAACCGCTCGCCCTTCCAGCTGCTCGGCGACGCCATGCCGACCGCCAAGCCCGAAGCGCTGCGCGCGCGCCTCGGCCGCTTCGGCTTTTCGGGCAACAAGGCCGACGTGAAAGCCGACGTGCTGTCGGGCGGGGAAAAAGCGCGCCTGGCGTTTGCGCTTGCGACCGCGCACGCGCCCCAATTGCTGATCCTCGACGAGCCCACGAACCATCTCGACATGGCGAGCCGCGAGCGGCTTGTGACGGCGATCAACGAATTCGCGGGCACAGTCATTCTCGTCACGCACGATTGGAGCCTGCTCGAACTCACCTGCGACCGGCTGTGGCTCGTCGCCAACGGCAAGGTGACACCGTTCGAGGGCGATCTCGACGAATACCGGTCGCTCGCGTTGGCCGAACGGCGCGCGCAACGCCAAGCGGCCGAAAAGCCAAAGGCCGCCGCACCCGCCGCCAAAGCGCCGCCTGAGAATCTCGCCGCCCTCAAAAAAGAGCTGAAGGCGGCCGAAGACGCCCTCGCGCGTGCGACCGAAGAAAGCAAAAAGCTCGAGCGCGAAGCAACCTTGCCCGCCACCTACAACGATCCGCGCAAAGCCGCCGAGCTTGCCAAGCGCCAGAAGGCGCATGCTTCCATCCTCGAAGCCGCCGAAGCGCGCTGGATGCTTGCAGCCGAAGCGTTGGAACAGGCGGATGCGGCCTAGCTTTCGCCTCGCCGCATTTCTGGCGGCCCTCGCCTGGGCGGCCCCGCTGGCGGCCAAAGAATGGCACGAGCCCAAATTGCCGACGCGCGGACCCACCGAGATTTTCGGCGGCCCTGCCAATGGCTGCATTGCGGGTGCGCAAGCCTTGCCGCCAGACGGGCCGGGCTATCAAGCCGTGCGCCTGTCGCGCAACCGCAATTGGAGCCATCCGCAGACCGTTTCTTACGTTCGCGATCTCGGTGCGCGCGCCCAGGCTGCCGGGCTCGCACCGTTTTATGTCGGCGACCTGTCGCAGCCGCGCGGCGGCCCGATGCGCGACGGCCACGCCTCGCACCAGAACGGCACCGACGTCGATATTTGGTTCAACCTGAATCCGAAACCGCAGTTGCCGGCGAGCCAACGCGAAATCATCGAGATCGTGCGCTTGGTCACGGCCGACGAGAAACGCATCGAGCCCGCCCAATTCCGCCCCGAACATGTGCGCCTGCTGCAGATGGCGGCAGCCCCCGCCAACGTGGACCGCGTACTCGTGCATTACGCGATCAAAAAGCACCTGTGCGAAACCCTGCCCCCGGCCGAACGCGGCTGGCTGCGCAAACTGCGCCCGTGGGTAGGCCACAACGAACATTTCCACGTGCGCCTCGCCTGCCCCACCGGCAGCCCGAATTGCCAACCCCAAGCCGCCATCCCACAAGGCGACGGTTGCGACGCCACACTCGACTGGTGGTTCGCCGACGCCGAAGAACGCCGTAAGGCGGCGACGGCGGCCCCGGCAACGCCCCGCCCGCGCCAGTCCGCCCCGCCGCGCCCGAAACTCCCGGCACAATGTGCGGCGGTGTTGGCTGCACCGTGAGGGCGGCTGACACAAATAAGGCCGAACTAATGTAATCCAATATTCTGTTCCGAGAGCTCAAATATCCCGCCTGCGGCAGCTTGTCAGAAACTACGTGCAGTGTTTCAAGAAAGTTGATAACCTAAAGTTTATAGACAAATATTTTGGCCAGTTCAAAGTCAATGACCGAAAAACAAACCGCATTCGTGCCACCGGGCCTGAAAGCAGATGTCGTGCCGCCTGACGGCGAAACATATCTGCTTGATCTTCGAATTTATTTTGTCATCACTGTATCCGATAGCGCACCCGAGGAAGCATCGGTTACTCAAGGTTTTGCGCCAAGTCTTTGTCGTCATAACGGGAGGTTACGCGTTGCTTCGATGCTTCCTTCTACGATTTATGATCTCACAAAGAATGGTCAAAAAACACTGCGAACCCGACGAATCGCAGGGATCAATCCTGTGAATTGGTACTGTCAGTCGCCCCGGGCAGTTCGCTCGTTGCAACCGCCTCCGATGGTGCCATTCAACGTGATCCTAGTAAGCCCCGAAGAAGATGCAAAAGAATACTTCGAGTGGTCCGCGTCGTGCAGAGTCCCTCCGGTCATAGTTGCCGAGCGGGACGGCGAGATTTGTATGAAGGATCTAAACCCGGAAACATTGCGAAAAGTATTCTTAACCCGCTGCGATAAGCTTCCCGAAACCATCACTCCGAAAGATATTGAGACTGTAAAAGCAATGTTGAGTTCGTGGATTGAACCCACGGACCGCAAGATTGGGTACCAAGTTGGCGGACATAACAGCGTTGCTCCAAACGTTTCGGTCCTCGCTTCGGCAGGATATTGCGAATTGGTCTACGGCCCATTCGAGAATATCAACCGAGGCAAACAACCCTACATAGATCAAATCGTTCAAACCGCAAACAGCGTCCTTGAAGAACGCCGAGCGGTTGGCAACCGCGACATCTTCCGAACGTTCCGACAAACGATCGACCTGAACCTTTTTGCGCCGTCGATCTACCCGCACATCTTCCAAATGCCCCTGCCTGCAAAGCTCAACCAGGTCGAAAGAAAAGGCTTCGAACAAACACTCGAGGCATTGCGCCGGCAGGAGGGTTACGGCTTTGAATTCAAGAACAAATCGCAAATCAAAGCAGTATTTAGTTTAGGCCCGCAAGACAAGGAAGATGGACCTAAGGTGCCGCCGCGCCCGCATCCGCTACTGCTGATCCGCTCGCAAGAGCTTCAGCTTGGAACCGAAGCAGTTAGCGCTCTTGCAGTGTCGGACTTTTCGGCGGTCGTTCGCCTACCTAACGATATCAACCGGAGTGCTGGTCAGGTTCGCAGCTTCGCGCAGCAGCATCGCGCGCGCGAAGCAAGGTCCCGTAAGCGGTTGCTGGGCTTCCGCGCAGTGCAGAAGCGACTCGCCGATGCTGTTCCACCTGAATTTGTCGATCTTGTCCGCCGATCCGAAACTGGAGTGCGGATCGTAGCCGATGCTCACCTCGAATGGCTTGATGTCGACGGCCTGCCACTCCTGATTCGTAAAGACGTCTGCCGCATCCCTGTAACGCCAGGAAATCTTTTTATCGAAACAGTTGGGCCGCGCGCTCACTTAAGACTCACACCCGCCGACCTCCATCACATCTTGATTATAGGCGCCCTTAAACGTGACGATCCAATTAAGCGAGTGTTCGAGGTCGCACTCGAGTCTTTCAGTCAGGCATGGAGAGACACGATACGTATAGATTTCGTCGAAGTGGCCAATGAAATGGAGTTTGTTGCCGCCATAAATGCGTTCGATGGCCAAGTTGTCATGTTCGACGGCCACGGAGCTCATGCCGAAGATTCTTCCGCAGTACTGTATCTCCAAGAGGAGCCCATCAATGTATGGACCCTGCGAGGCAGAATCGCCCGTATGCCTCCAATCGTTATCTTAAGCGCATGTGATACTCATGCAGCCGACCGAAATCACGCTACAATTGCTAATGGTTTTCTTGCTATTGGGGCCCGCGCAGTTCTTGCATCAGTGTTTCCGCTGCATGCAAACGACGCGGCAGTGTTTGCTGCACGCCTGATTTACCGTCTCGCGGATTTCATCGCTCCTGCTATCAAGTTTTTCGATCGTGCGCTGACATGGCTAGAGATTGTGTCTGGCATGATTCGTATGCAGTTACTTACCGACTTTTTGCGCCTACTTGAGAAGCAAGAAAAAATAACACACGCTACTTATATAAGCGTTCACAATGACGGAAATATGGCGATCAATAGTGGAGTCTCAGATCCCTTCGCTGTTGTGGTGGACACACTGGCGAACACTGGCTTAGATCGCGTGAGTATTTTGAAGGATTTGGAGTCGGCGATCGCTGTTTCAAGTGTCATCAGCTATCTTCATGTTGGACGCCCAGAGACAATCTTGATCGACGATCCAATTCGCACGCAGCAAATGCTTGAATGACTGAGCTACGCGTATCAAGCCTCTGAAGAGTTCTACGCGCCGCACGCTTCGCAAGCCAATCTCAAGCAATGATGGCTACATCCCCGCCATTGCGATGGTCCACGGGATGCCGATCGCGACCCGCAACGCGAGGGACTTCGACGGGCTCGTCCTCCAACTAATCGACCCGTTTGCCGCATCGACATAACTGGGCAAGCCACCGCCCCCTCCCATTTTGCGTCGCAATTTCGCGCCCGCCCCCTGGACGGCGGCGCACCAGCGTCCTAATTCTCCGCGCGGGTTGCTTTTCGTGCCCGCGTCCGGCGAACCCTAGGCAGAGATAGCTCCGTGTCCTTGATCTTCGGTTTCGAAATGCCTGCCCTTGCGCGCGGCGATGCGTTTTTTGCGGTCGACGACTACCGCAAAATCGTGTTCCGCATCGATCTCGGCGAGGCCAAAACCAGCGTCGATCTCGGCCATGTTGCGGCCTTGTTCGAAGTGCCCGCCCGCTCGCGCGACGCGCGGCTGCTCACGCTTGTGCCCACGGCCCTGCGCTATTGCCGCACGCTCAAAGCGGGCCAGAAACTGCCGAGCGAAGCCGTGGACGGGCGGCCCTCGTGGGACCCCAAGCCGCATCTTGTGGTGCGCGCCGTGCGGCGCATCGGGACGGCCGTCGGCGGCCCGCCGCTGCCGTTTCGAGGCCTGCCGGCCGACAGCGCGCTGCAGTCGGCTGCGGACTCGATGGATGAAGCGCTCGAAGCCTTGGTCGATTGGGTCGGCGCCTACGCCAATCCGCGCAAGCTCGGCCTTGTCGCCGACGACATCGTTGCGGTCGCGGTCGATATCGCGCGCGTCGAGCGGCTGTGCCGCAGCATCGTCGATCTGCAGCAGGATGTGGGTGCGATCGCCAAGATCGCCGCCGCGCGCCAAAACGCCTGGCGCAGCGAGCGTGCGCGCGCCATCGCGTTGGGCTTGCGCGAAGCGCTGGTATGGTCGTCGGCCATCGCGATCGAGCTCGACGCGGTCGCGGCCGATCCGCTGCGGGCATTCGGCAATATCGGCGATTTTCATGCGCGCCTGTGGCCGAAAATGGCGGCCTTGCGCACTTTCCTGCTCGATTTCGAACCGCTGCGCGAGCGCCTGGAAGAAGCGCGCGGCCAGACGAACGGACCGAACGACCAGGAGCTCGACGAAATGCAGCGTCTTTTGGCCGTGCGTCTGCCGTTCGACGCAGGCCGGTTCGCGTGGCGCAAGAGCGACCTGTCCGACTTCATGGACAGGCCGCGTTTGAGTTCGACCAGGCGTTTGTTGGCAAGTCGGCGGTTGCTGGGGAGTACCGAGAAATGAGTGAACAGATGCCCATCCGCGAATTGGGGCGTTACGTCGAATTGCCGCTGGCGGAGATCGACGCCTATCCGGTGCTCGCCGCCTGCTACCGGGTTTGGCAAGCGGCGTGCGCGGGCGACCGGCTGCCGGCCTCGCTCGATATCGGGCTCGTCCCGGCCGAAACGCTGCCCTACACGATGATGCTCGACTATCTGCCGGCGGCTCGCGACGTGCGCGTGCGCATGGCCGGCCTCTATGTGGGCGAACACTCGACCTTCAAGGACAGCGGGCGCGGCTTGCGCGGTTTCTTCAACGAAACCGACGCCGCGATCGTCTACGACAGCCTCGTGCGCATCGCCGACGCCAAGCAGCCGAGCCTCGCGCGCCGCGACTACGTGACGATCGACGGCAACCGCCACGGCTATACGCGCCTGATCCTGCCGCTCGCCGCCGACGGCACCACCGTGTCGGGCTTCTTCAAGACCGTGGAGCCCGCGTCGCTGAAGGTCGAACCCGCCGCCTGAAGCTGCGCCCCCGCCGTCAATTGCCGAGCTTCGACAAAACGGACGCCGAAACCGTCGGCTCCGGCGGCGCTTTCGAAACGCCACGCAGAGATCGCTCCAGAGATTGTTCCAATTAAGTTCTTTATAGGTTATATTATCTTCATAAGACCATTCATGAGAATGGGCTTGGCGCTGTTTGACATGGTGAAAAGAGAAACGACCGCCGGCGCGGCCCCGGCGCACACGGGATTTTCCGTGCGATTCGGTTGCGTACGAAAATTACTGTCATTTAAATTCAATAAGTTAAGTCGTAAAGCTAAAGTCGAATAGTCGGAAAATGTTGCGTACATGTCGCGCGAGTGGCGCATCGATGTCGCGCTTATGTCGCGCGGATGTTGCGTAACGTCGGCGTTGGCGGTCGAGGAGACTCAGCCCCAGCTGCGCACGGGGCCGGTGTCGATATGGACGAAGTCGCTGCGCGGATACTGCCCCACCCCGCCCGCCTGCAGGCCGATCGCGGCCTCGCGGATGGCGCGGACCGAGCGGTCGGTGAGATCCACGTCCAAAGCCTTGGCTTGGATGTGGAACGAGTTGCGCGCCACCCCGCGATGGGTGCGGCGCGCGGCCGCATTGGTCTGCGGCGAGCGGTAGGCCGAGATCACGCGCCACGGCTCGCTCGAGCCCAACCGCGTGTGCAGTTCCCACAATTGGTCGTAGAGCTTGGGATCCATCTGGGCGACCTTGCCGGCGCGAAAGTCGCGCAGCAACGCATCGAGACGGCGTGTAGCCTCGGGCACATAAACGCCGTCGCGCCAGTAAACACCTTCCCAGCGTTCACCCGTATTGACGACCTGGATGCGCAGGCTGCGTGTTCCGGCGGGCCGTGTGCCGACGGCAGGACCGGCGGCCGAGGTGGCCGGACGCGGGGCCGGGCGCGGCGGCGGCGGGACGCTTGCCGTTTTTGCGTTGGCCCAGCTCGGGGAAGGCGGCAGCAGCGTGCTGGCGGCGGCAACGCCGGCAAAAAGCAAAAAGCCCCGGCGCGTCGGAACGGTCTTCGGATCGGTCATGCGGGGGGCTTGCTTCCCTGGTAATTGAGTTCGTCACATAGCTGTTATGCGCAGAATGCACAGCCAAGCCGCCGAAGGCAAGCCCAAAGAAACAATCTGAAACAACTGCTTAAGAGGCTGACAAAAAGCCCGTTTTAGGGGCAAGGCGTCACGGGGCGAGGGTGGCGGGCGGTGCCGCCCCTTCGCGCGGCAGGCGCAGGTCGGCGACCGGGCGCCGCTCGATGCCGGCCACAAAGCGCGCATCCACGCCGTAGATGTCTTCGCGCAGATGCAGCTCGCCATCCTGCACGAAGGCCGTGAAATACACGAAGTGCAGCGGGATCGGCCGGCGCACTTGAACGTTTTTGGTGACGGCGTCGGCATCCGCCGCCTCGATCGCCTCGCGCGTCCAGCCCGGCGTGTTGCGCAAAACCCATTCGGCAAGGTCGATGGGGCGCTCGAGCCGCACGCAACCCGACGACAAAGCGCGTTCGGCGCGGGCGAAATAATGGCGATCGGGCGTATCGTGCAGGAACACGTCGTAGATGTTGGGCAGAGTCAGGCGGACCTGGCCCAGCGCGTTTTTGGGCCCCGGATCTTGGCGCACCCAATAGGGCACGGCGCGCGGGCTCACCTTGCGCCAATCGACCTTGCGCGGATCGACCTCGACGCGCTCGTCGCCCGAACCGCGATAGAAGCGGAAGCCGAGATCGACCAAGGCCTGCGGATTGGCGCGCAGGCGCGGCAGCAGATCTTCGCGCACGAGCTTGACGGGCACGGTCCAGCTCGGGTTGAAGATCACCTCGGTCACGCGGCTCGAGAAGATCGGCGTTGCGCGCGCTTCGCGGCCCACGACGACGGGCATCTCGAGGCGGGTCTCGCCCGCTTCGACGGCGCGCAAGCTGAAGCCCGGCACGTTGACCTCGATGAAATTCGCCTCGGCCGCGGGCCGGGCGCGCAGCCGGTCGAGATTGGCGACGATCTGCACGATGCGCGCATCGACCGAGCGGTTGAGGGCGGCAAGCGTGCGGCGCCCCAACCGCCCGTCCGGCGCCAGGCCGTGGCGGGCCTGGAAGCGCATCAGGGCCGCAACCAGATCGATGTCGAAAATTTCGCCAGCATCCGCGTCGGCCGGCTCTGCGGGTGCTGCGTCGGTGATTGCCAGGCGTCGGCGCAAGGCCGGAACCCTCGGATCGCTCATGCCGGGGTCGAGCGTGGGGCCGCTCGCGATGTTGCGCCAGCCGCCGCGCGCTTTGATGGCGCGGTATTGGGCCAGCCAGTCGCGCAGTTGGACGTAAGCCGGATCGGCGGGGGCGAGCGCCTCGAGCGGGCCAGCCGGATCGTCGCTGCGGGCAAGCTCGCGCAAGATCCGCTCGGCGTCGAGCGGGCGCGGCGCGATCTTGACGTCGGCCGGCAATTCGACCGACGCCACGCGCGCGCCCAAGAGATCGGCCGCGTAGCGCAAGGCCGCCTGGCTCAGCGCGAATTCGAGCCGTGCCAGGGTCTGCGCGTCGGCCGCGTGCAGCAGCAGCTCGAGTTCCGCGACATTGTAGTCGATCGCCGACAGGCCGTGGCGGTCCGCGCTTTTGAGCAGTTCGATCAGGCGGCCGACGCGGGCAGCAGGCGCATTGTCGGCAAGCCAAATGGGGGCGAAGCCGCGCGCATCGTAGAACCCCAGCAGGCTTTGGCGCTGGCGTTCGGCGATCGAAGCGGTCTCGGTCGCGGTGGGGGCGTAGGCGGCAAGGGTCGCGCGCAGCACTGGGCGCAGATCGCCTTGGACGGCGGCGGCCCCCGGCAGCGTCCACAAAAGACCGGCCGCAATGCCGATAAAACCCAGTCGGAACATCCCCATGCCGTCAATCTAGCATGGTCCGGTTAAAGAAAAAGGCGGGCCCGCGCGATTTTCGGGAAGGCTAGCGCTTCGGCAACAGGGGGGATTAACGCCCCTGGAGAAGGTCGGCCGTGCCGATCGAGACGGCCGGGCGCATCTGGCGATCGAAGAACGCGATCGACCGTTCGATGGCCGTGCGGCTTGCCGCGCCTTGGAAGAAATGCTGCTGGTCGGCAAACAGCGCCATCTCGTGCGGCACCGACAGGCGCTTCAGCATGTCGCGCGTCTGGAGGGCGCGGGCAACCGGGACCGTGCGGTCGCGTTGGCCGTGGATGACCAATGTCGGCGCCAGACGCGTGGTGGTACCCGCGACGTTGCCGGGCATGCCGCCGCCCATATTGACGACGGCGGCCACACGCGCATCGCGGCTCGACAGGCCCAATGCCTGGAACCCGCCCAGCGAGAAACCGAAAGCCGCCAAGCGCGCCTCGTCGACGCGCGGATCCTTAGCCATCGCATCGAGCGTCGCGCGCACCGCGTCGTGCTGCTGTTCGAACTCGGCGATCAGAGCGCGGCCGCGCGGCCGGTTGCGGTTGCGGTCGCCCAGATAGTGCGGGAGATAAACGACGTAGCCCGCTTCGGCGAAAGCTTCGGCGGCCCCCCGGTAGAAAGCGCCGTTGCCCATGCCCGAGGCCCCGTGCAGCAGCAGCACCGCCGGCCGTGCACCGGCCGTGTCGGGGCGGTAGATTTCGAGAGTCATCTGGCGCTGGCCGACCTTGAGGCGCGTGTTGGCGCGCGCGATATTGACGGCCACATTGCGCAGATTGGCGCCAGCCCCAAAGCTTGTTGCCGCCTTGGGACGGCTCTGCCATTGCGGTGCTTGGTTCGCACTGTCGGCCTCGCGCGCGGCCAGCAATTCGAGATCGTCTTCGGGGCCGGTCGTGGCACCGGCAGATGCCGCAGGCGCCGCCGTCGGCGCGTTTGGCAGGAAGACGAACGGCAACGACGGATCGAGCAGGAAGTTGCTGTCGAGAACAACGATGTTTTCGGCAGCGGTCTCGGCGGAAACCGCGAACGACGTCGTTTGCGAGTCCGCCCGCTGGCCCATATCGGGGCTTTGCGAGGCCACTGCCACGGCAACAAGAAGTTCGATCATCTTTTGCCAATCCGCCGGAATCATTGTTTCGGTTTATTGCAGTCGGTTTGGGGATAACATAGGCCGTCGGCGGGTGGGAGTCGTTTTTCTTCACCCCCCCCGAAAAACTTATCGAATTTTTAACGGTCGTTTTGAATCAATGGGTTATATGGATAATTGATTCTGATACTTCGCCCGTTTTTTTGTCACTTTCCACCATTGCCCGAAAAACCGGCGGCTTTTGTGGACTCGTGGCAAGCAGGCATCAGCGCATTCGGCAACTCTTTAGGGTGCCAAAGCCGCCAGTGCGGCGACATCGCCTTTGACGAGAACGGGCACAGCGGCAGCGATTTTGGCCGCCGGCCAGTCCCACCAGGCGAGCGCAAGGAGCTTCGCCACCGTGGCATCGTCGAAGCGCATCTTGACGACCCGAGCCGGGTTGCCGGCCACCATTGCGTAAGCCGGCACGTCGCGGCTGACGACGGCGTTGGCGGCCACGATGGCCCCACTGCCGACCGTTACCCCCGGCATGATCGTACTCTTGTAGCCGCACCACACGTCGTTGCCGATCTTGGTATTGCCCTTGTTGGCCCACGGCGTTTCGTCCGGCGACAGGGCTTTAGCCCACGTCCCGCCGAAGATCGGGAACGGAAAGGTGGACGGCCCTACGATCGCGTGGTTGGCGTCGGACATCACGAAGGTGGTGTCGTGCGCAAAAGCGCAGAACTTGCCGATGTCCAGGCGCGCTTTGCTGCGCGCGAAGTCGTAGCGCACATTGCGCAGGAAAAACTGCGTCGCGTCGTCGAAATCCGAATAGTAGCTATAGTCGCCGACCGAGATGTTGGCACGCGGCGGGTCGATTTCGTCGAGCAGCGGCTTCAGGAACACCGTGTGGCGCTGGGAATGGCCGAACGGGAACAGCTGCTTGGGATCGACCGTCGCAGGATGGTCCATAGCCTAGATCTCCACTTGCGTGCCCAGTTCGACGACTCGGTTGGACGGGATGCGGAAGAACGCGGTCGCACTGTAGGCATTCTTCGACAGCGCTATAAACAGCTTTTCGCGCCAGCGCGGCATCAGCGGCTTGCTTTTTGACACGAGGTTCTCGCGTCCGAAGAAGAACGAGGTTTCCATCATCTCGATCTTGAACCCGGTCGCACCGGCCTGGCGCAGCACGCGCGGGATGTTGGGCATTTCCATGAAGCCGTAGCGCAGTACCAGGCGCCAGAAATTCTTTTCAAGCGGCTCCAGACGGATGCGGTCTTTTTCGGCCACCCGCGGGATGGGTTCGGTTACGACCGTCAACAGCACCACACGGTCGTGCAGCACTTTGTTGTGTTTGAGATTGTGCAAAAGCGCATACGGCACGCCGTCGCGCGTGCCGGTCATGAACACGGCTGTACCCGCCACGCGCGGCGGATTGCCGTCTTTGAGGCGCGCAATGAACGGCTCCAGCGGCACGGTGCTTTCGTGCAGACGCTCGACCAGGATGCGTCGGCCGCGCTTCCAGGTCGTGAAGATCGCATAGAGGCAAGCCCCGACCACCAGCGGCAGCCAGCCGCCGTCGGCGATCTTGACGACATTGGCCAAGAAAAACGACAGATCGATCGTCAGCAGGATCACCGTCACCGTCCCTGCCCGCAGCCGCGACCAGCCCCACACATGGCGCGCCACGACATAGGCGATCAGCGTCGCCACGCACATCTCGCCCGACACCGACACGCCGTAGGCGGCGGCAAGATTGCTCGACGACTGGAACGTGACCACCAGCGCCAGCACGCAAACGCACAAGATCCAGTTGACGCGCGGAATGTAGATCTGGCCGATCTCGGTTTCGGATGTGTGGCGGATCTCCATGCGCGGCAGATAGCCCAGCTGCACCGCCTGGCGCGCCAGCGAAAACGCCCCCGTAATGACGGCCTGCGACGCAATCACGGTTGCCGCAGTCGCCAGCAGCACGGTCGGCAGCAGCATCCAATCGGGCACCATCAGATAGAACGGATTTTCGGCAGCCGCAGGATTGCGCATGAGCAAAGCGCCCTGGCCGAAATAATTCAGCACCAAGGCCGGCTGCACAAAGCCCAACCACGCCAACCGGATCGGCCGCTTGCCGAAATGCCCGATATCGGCATAAAGCGCCTCGGCCCCCGTCAGCGCCAGAAACACGGCGCCCAGCACCAGAAAGCCGCGCCACCCGTCGCTCCACAAAAACGCCAGCCCGTAATAGGGATTGAGCGCTGCCAGCACGCCGGGCGTTTGCACCAGCGACACGACGCCCAGAATTGCCAGCACCGCAAACCACACGATCGTGACCGGCCCGAAAAACGCGCCGATGCGCGCGGTCCCGCTGCTTTGCACCATGAACAGCGCCAGCAGAATGACGCAAGCGATCGGCACGACGTATTTTCCGAACTCAGGTGCCGCAACCTTGAGGCCCTCGACCGCCGACAGAACCGAGATCGCCGGCGTAATGATCGCATCGCCGAAGAACAGGGCCGCCCCGAACAGGCCCGCCGCCACGATCGGGATGCCGCGATGCACGCCCGCAGGGGCGGCCTTGCTGGCCAGCGCCATCAGCGCAAACATGCCGCCCTCGCCGCGATTGTCGGCGCGCAGGATGTATAGGACGTATTTGATCGTCACGACGATCACCTGCGCCCAGAAGATCAGCGACAGCACGCCCAGCACATGCGGCAATGTCGGCGTCATCGGATGCGGCCCGGTGAACGCCTCGCGCATCGTGTAGAGGGGCGAGGTGCCAATATCGCCGAACACCACGCCGATGGCGCCGACGGCCAAAGCCAGAATGCGCTTGTCGGGTGAGTCGGCGCCGTTTGAAGTGCTGCTCATAACCTTGTACGGGGCCCCCTTGCCCGGCGCGACATTGCCCTATTTTGCCGTCGAAGCGCTAGGCCCCGTCGCACGACGCGCAAGACCGGGCGCACGGAACCCTCTATATAACGTGGCTTACGAGTCTTGCTTCCGAACGGGTCGAATGCCCACCAGCCAACGCGAACCAGCAATTAACCTGCCGCCGCTCACGCTTGCATTGATCGTGGTCAATGTCGGCATCTTCGGGGCCTTGCGCCTGTTCGAATCGCGCACAGTGTGGCTTGCAAACGACGCCTTCGGCTTCACGCCGGCACGATTCTCCGGCGATGCAGCTCTCGGACTGTCGGGAATCGTCTCGCCGCTCAGCTACATGTTCCTGCACGGCGACTGGGTGCATCTGGCGATCAACATGGTCATGCTGGCGGCCTTCGGGTCGGGCGTGGAGCGCCGCTTCGGGGTGGCGTCGATGCTGTCGCTCTATCTGTTGAGCGGCGCCATCGCGGCGGGTGCCCATTTCGCGATCTACGCCGACAGCATCGAGCCGATGATCGGGGCGTCGGGCGGTATTTCGGGGCTAGTCGGATGCGTGCTCGTGGCAATGCGCCAGGGCAATGGCGGCAGCCCCGGCTGGCTGTTGGGGGCCGCCGCCATGTGGGCGATCCCGACGGTGCTGTTCGGCATTCTCGGCTTTCCCGGCACGGACGGCAGTTCCATTGCCTGGGTCGCGCATCTGGGCGGTTTCTTCGGCGGCATTGCCCTTGCCGCCATTCTCCTTGCAGGGTCGCAACGCCAACCATGAACGCCAAAACGCTCGCCATCCTGCGCCGCGCCATGCTGCCGCTCGACGGCACCATCGCCGATTGGGTGCCCGAAATCGTCGATGCCTATGCCCGCATATTGCCGCAAGCACGGTGGAAAGACCTCGCCATGGTCGATTTCACGGCCGGCTCGTGCCTGATGCCGACGGTGTTTGCCGCACGCGGTGTGCGCCGCTTGGCGGTCAACGATTTTGCGCCGCGCTCGCATCTGGCCGCGCAGTTCCTGTTCGGCGGGCGCCGGATCGATCCGGCCCGCGTTGCAGCCCTGCTGGCGGCGGCGCGTCCCGCCCTCCACCCGCACGTGCCGACTTTCCATTTCGCTTGCGACTATCTGATCGAACCGGTTTGCGCCGTCTTCGACCGGCTCTACCACGCACGGGTCCCCGCTGCCGAACGCGCCGGGCTGCAATATCTCGCCGTGCGCTGGGCTCTCGGGTTTGCGCGCTCGGTCGAGGACGGGTTCGAGATCCTCTACAGCCACGATGCGGCCCAGCTCAAAAAGCTGCGCGATCCCGATTGGCGGCCTTACCTGGCACGCGCGCGCCGCCCGGCCGCGGTGGTCGGCCAGCTTGTCCGCGATCTCAACGCCGCCATCGACGCGATCGGGCCGGCAAAGGCCAAACTGTTCTGCGCCGACATGAAAGACGTCGCCCCCCGGATCAAGTTCAATGCCCCGCTTTTCGCCGCCGTCAATCCGCCGACGCGCGGTCTCGACGAATATACGATCGACGACCAGCTCGTGCATTCGCTGATGGCCAATCGCTGGCAGCCGCTGTCGCAAACCCCGGAGACGCCGCTCGCGTTCTGGACACGGCGGGTCGACGCCGCATTGCGCCATCTGCCGGCCGGCAGCCACTACATGGTTTGGGGAGGCGACGGCTCAATGAGCTTCGAGGCATGCCAAGCCGTCTGGGACCTCTATGGCGTTGCCCGACACCTCAAACGGCTATCGAGCGATGCGGCCGCACCTGGCTGGGCTATCTATGAATCACACTGAGTCTATGTATATTAGCTATCTTTTTTCAAAATTTGTTGCGGCTCCCTCTTGCGATTTCGAGGACCGACCCCATTTGCTAGCTCATGGTTGAGCACCCCCCCGCTCGCCATTGGTATCCGCCCCTCCCCCCCCTGGGTCGGATAGCCTTCGGCCCCGACGCACCCCCCCCTGCGTCGGGGCCTTTTCATTTTCCCGGCCTGAAACGCCGCAGGACGCTTGGCGGCGGACACTCGCTTTGCCTATTGTGCGGCCCATGAAACTCGCCACACACGGGCGCTACGACTACCAGCCCATCGTCGGCCGCCCGGTCTACGATTGGCCCAACGGCACGCGCCTTGCCGTCTATCTCGGTCTCAATCTCGAACATTTTGCGTTCGGCGAGGGGCTCGGGGCCGAGCTTGCTCCCGGCGGCCCGCAGCCGGATATCCTGAATTTCGCCTGGCGCGACTACGGCAACAGGGTCGGCGCCTGGCGCATGCGCGAACTTTTCGACGAATTGTCGCTGCCCTGTTCGGTGCTCGCCAACAGCACGATGTACGACTACGCACCCGACTTGATGCGCGCTTTTGCAGCTCGCGGCGACGAAATCGTCGGCCACGGGCGCAGCAATGCCGAACGCCAAGGCACATTGGCGCCGGAAGCCGAGGCGGCCCTGATCGCCGAGGCAACCGAAATCCTCGCCCGCCAGACGGGCAAATCGCCCGCAGGCTGGCTTGGCCCCTGGATCAGCGAAAGCCCGCACACGCCCGACCTGCTGCAGGAGGCAGGCTACCGCTATCTGCTCGATTGGTGCATGGACGACCAGCCGGTGTGGATGCGTACGCGCAAAGGCCGCATCTTGGCCCTGCCCTACCCGCAGGAACTCAACGACATACCGATGATCGTCGGGCGCAAAATCGGCGGCGACGCCTTCGCTGACATGATTATCGACAATTTCGACGAAATGCTGGCCCAGGCGAAGGCCATGCCGCTCGTCATGGGGATCGCCTTGCACCCCTATCTGGTGGGCCAGCCCTACCGCCTGCGCCATCTGCGCCGGGCACTTGCGCATATCGCCAAGCACCGGGCCGATATCTGGATCGCAACAGCCGGCGCCATCGCCGAACACGCAGCTTCGTTGCCGCCCGGTACTGTTCCAGGCAGCAATCCCTAAAACAACCACACGCGTGCCTTGTCTAATCCATTTCCATTTCGCGAAAAACGAAGCGAAAATCACACGCATAGCCGAAAAATCGTCATACACGCGTGTGCGGTACGGCGATCTCTTGCAAGACCGGCTTGATAGTGCGAGCAAGAAAGCTAACATAGAGATTGGCGTCGCCCTGACCAGAGGGTTTCCGTTTAAGTGACCGATGTTTTTGCCAGCACGCCGCGCTCGACGCTGAACATGTTGCTGCCTTTCGGCAGCGACTACCAAATCCGGCTCGACCAACCGCTGCTCGACTATTCGCGCGCTTGGGCGCCGTGCTTTGCTGCACGCCATGTCGACCATCCCGACATGCCGCTGATGGCCTATATTTGCGCGCCGGCACCGGGCGTGCGCATCGAGGCGGCGCGCCGCTCGCAATCCATCGACCGGGCGGGGCTGCTCAAGCTGCTCCACCACGATGCTTTGCCGCTGCCGGGCAAGCCCGACCATTACGGCTTCGTCTACGAACAGCCGATAGCGCCCGCGCCGCCGCGCCGAATGTGGGGCGCGTACAATGCCAAGCTCCTGACCACCAATTTGATCCGGCCCGCGATCGCGGCGTTGGGGGCGTTGTTCGACGCAGGCCAGGCGCATGGCAGCATCCGGCCCGACAACATCTTCTCGATGGACACGAAGCAGACCCTGTTCACGCTTGGGCCTGCGACCTTGTGCCCGCCCGGCTACGACCAGCCGTCCGTATTCGAGACGATCGAACGGGCGCTTGCCAAGCGCGAGTCCAAAGGTTCGCCCGGCCCGGCCGACGATCTGTTCGCACTTGGGCTCACGATCTATGCGCTCGCCTCGGGCAAGATGCCGGGCGAAGGTGCTGAGGACGCCGAAATCATCCAGCGTCGACTGCGCTACAGTTCGCAAGCCGCCCTCCTCGACACTGCCTCGATCCCGCGCGACATGATCGACATGATCACAGGCCTCACCGAAGACGACGTGCGCCTGCGCTGGGACCTGCAGAAACTCAGCGAATGGGCAAGCGGTCGGCGCCCCGACCAGACCCAGCGCCCCAATCTCGGCCGCCGCCGCATGACCTTCATGGTCGGCAGCGTCGAGTGCGACACGGCGCGCGAAATTGCCCAGGCCCTTTTCAGCAACCAGACCGAAGGCATGCGGCTGGTGCGCGAAGGCGCGATCGACAAATGGATCGCGGACAATTCGACGGTCGGGACCGTCCCCACCGCACCGACCGCCGCCACAGCGTTGCGCCGATCGAGCAGCGACGATGCGCCGGATGCGGCTGTCGAACTGTCGAAAGCGATCATGCGTCTCGATCCGTCGGGCCCCATTCGCTACAAGTCGCTGTCCTTTTTCCCGGCCGGTGCCGGCCATTTGCTTCAGCAGATCATCAACGATCCGCCGCGGCGCCAGGAATTCTGCGAATTGCTGGGCGCGAAGCTCGTGTCGCTGTGGATGCGCACGGCCGCCGTCTTCGGCCTCGTCGACATCGAAACCAAGCGCCTGCAGGAAATCGAAAAGAGCTACGAGCGCTTCGGCGACACGCTGGAAGCCGCCCTCTACAAGCTCAACCCAGATGCGCCGTGCCTGTCGCCGGCCGTGGCCGGAAAATGGGCGCGCACCCATATCGATCTCGCCGAACCCATCGAAAAAGCCTGCAGCGATCCCGAAGCGCCGAAGCTCGACCGCCACATGGTCGGCTTTTTCGGCGCGCGCGCCGCGATCTCCGACCGCGCCATCCAGCATTGGCACAAGCTCAACCAACCGACCAAGACCGCCGCACCCTCGGTGCTGCGCGTTGCGGGCCGCTTCCAGCAGGATTGCGACGGCAAGGCCTTCCCCAATCTCGCCAAAGTGTGCCTGCGCATGGCCGACACGGTCATCGAGGACATCCACCATCCCGAGACGCGCGAGAAGCTGCGCGCGCAGATCGTGCAGAAGGCCAGCAGCGGCGACGTGTCGGAGATGTTCGATCTCGTGATGGACGAAGACATCCGCGCCGCCGACGCGCGCGCCTTCGCCGAGGCCAAGCAGGAGTTCGATGCGCTCGACGCCGCCTTGTCCGACCGCGAAGGCCTGCTTGCGCGCGCCAAGCGCATGGGCCGCGACCGCGGCCTCGAGGCGGCGTACGGGCTGTTGTCGATCGCGTGCATGGGCGGGCTCATCGTCATGATGTTCGTCGAACTAAGCGCCCGATGAACGAGCCCAAGACCCCGCTGACCCGCCGCTTGCTGCTGTGGGCGCTGATCGCCGCGATCGCCGGCATCGTCGGCATGATCCTGCTCGCGATCGTGCTCGTGCATCCGGCCCTGTTGATCTTCATCGGCGGCGCCCTGCTGCCGGCTGCGATCCCGTTTGCGATCCGCCATCCCGAACGGCTGTTTTTGAGCTGGGCGGCGGCGACCGTGACGGTCGCGGCGATCGCCCCCATCGTCACGGGCGGCCTGTTCGACCCGCAGCGCCCGGTGCACACCGAACTCAGGTCCTGGGCGATCGCATTGGGGGCAAGCTTCGGCGGCTACGCGATCGCCGTGATGTGCCCGTGGCTTGGCGAGCGCATTGCCGTGGCGCGCCAGAAACTGACCGCGATCCAGTTCGACCGGCGGCGCGCCGAACTGGTCGAGATCTGGACCGAAACGCGCCTGCGCAACGCGCCGACCGAGCGCGCGATCATCGGCAAAGACTTCGTGTCGGAAGAAGAAGCCCCGCCGCCGGCAATGCCGACCGACGAAGAAGCCAACCGGCCGCCCGCGCGCGCCGAAGCGAGCGGCTAAAGCGCCGCTTGAGGGCAGCACTGGCGCAAGCGCGCGCAACACCCTATAACGGCGCCGCAATGGCCCCAACCTCCGCTCCCGCCCGCTCCTCCGCCAAAAAGGCATCCGCGAACGCGGCCCCGCGCATTGGCATCGTCAGCCTCGGCTGCCCGAAAGCCTTGGTCGATTCCGAACGCATTTTGACCAAGCTGCGCGCCGAGGGCTACGAAATCGCCCCGACCTACGACGGCGCCGACGCGGTGATCGTCAATACCTGCGGCTTTCTCGATTCAGCCCGCCAGGAGTCGCTCGACGCGATCGGCGAAGCTCTGGCCGAAAACGGCCGCGTGATCGTGACTGGGTGCCTGGGTGCGGAAAGCGACCTCATCCGCAAGACGCACCCCAAGGTGCTGTCGGTGAGCGGCCCGCACCAGTACGAAGCGGTCGTGAACGCCGTACACGAAGCGGTACCGCCGCGTCACAACCCGTATGTCGATCTCGTGCCCGTACACGGCATCAAACTCACGCCGCGCCATTTCGCCTATCTCAAAATCTCGGAAGGCTGCAACCACAGCTGCAGCTTCTGCATCATCCCGTCGATGCGCGGCAAACTCGCGAGCCGGCCTGCAGGCGACGTGATGATCGAGGCCGAGCGTCTCGCACTTGCGGGCGTGCGCGAGCTCCTCGTGATCAGCCAAGACACGTCGGCCTACGGCGTTGACATCAAACACGCGACGAGCCCGTGGCGCAAACGCCCGGTGCGCGCGCACATGACCGATCTTTGCGAGGCCTTGGGCGAACTCGGCGTGTGGGTGCGCCTGCACTACGTCTATCCCTATCCGCATGTGGACGACGTGATCCCGCTGATGGCGGCAGGCAAAATCCTGCCCTATCTCGACATTCCGTTCCAACACGCGGCACCGAACGTGCTCAAAGCAATGCGCCGACCCGCCAACCAGGAACGCGTGCTCGAGCGCATCCAGGATTGGCGCCGCCAAGTGCCCGACATGACCGTTCGCTCGACCTTCATCGTGGGTTTCCCCGGCGAGACCGAGGCCGATTTCGAATTCCTGCTCGACTGGCTCGAAGAAGCCGAACTCGACCGCGTGGGCTGCTTCAAATACGAGCCCGTTGCCGGTGCCGCCGCCAACGAACTTGCGAACCCCGTGCCCGAGGCGGTCAAAGAAGAGCGCTGGCATCGCCTGATGGCCGCCCAGCAGAAGATCAGCGCCAAGCGCCTCAAGCGCTATGTCGGGCGCACGATCGACGTGCTGGTCGACAGCATCGACGGCAAGAACGCGATCGGCCGCTCGAAGGCCGACGCGCCCGAGATCGACGGCAAAGTCACGATCCGCGGTGCCAAAGACGTGCGCGTGGGCGAGATCGTCAAAGTCGCGATCGCCTCGGCCGACGCCTACGATTTGACCGGAAGACGGACCGTCTAGCGCCCGACGATTTTGGCGAGCAATTGCTGCAGCTGGCCCAAATCCATCGTCGCCTCGCCGGTCGCGCGCTGTTCGAGATAGCGCGCCGCCACGGTCGCGGCGAACAAGGCCGCCTGCTCGGGATGTAGCGTGGACCAATGGTAAGCATCGTCGAGGGCCGGGCGGAACGGCGCGCGCGCAGCGCCGTCTTGCGTGTGGAACACTTCGACCGCGTAGATGCCGCTGTCGGTCACCGTCACTTCAACCTCGAGCCGGCCCCACGGTGTGTCCGCACCGTAGACGAAACAGCCTGCGTCGGGCGGGCGATAGTCGTAGGCGACTTCGCTCAGCATCGGTACGTAAGCCATATTGAAGCCCTGATAGCCCATCTTCGTGTGCCCAAATCCGTTTTGCCTGCCGCAGCGCCGAGCGCGCCATCCCGCGAATCCGATAAACTACGCTAGCACACGAGCCAGATTCGCAAAGAACGCCGGTGCACCGCGATAAGTTGGTCCCGGCTACCGGACTTGAACCGGTACGATCGAAAGATCCACGGATTTTAAGTCCGTTGCGTCTACCAATTCCGCCAAGCCGGGACGGAGCGACAAGGTCATAACAGCGGCGGCTCGTCGCTGGCCGTACCGCCGAGCCCTTCGATGAGGGATACGACTTCGCGCGCGACCGTCGCCAATCTTGCACGGTCGGGGCCGCGCAGCACAACGGCGTTGCGGAAACTGCCGTCGGGCCGAACGTTGGGATAGGAGCCGATATCGAGATCGGGATGGCGCGCCTGCAGGGCCGCAAGACCGTCGGCGATGCGCCCCTCGGCGACGTTGCCGACCACGCTGTGGGCGAGCAGCACGGGCCCGCCGACGAGTTCGCCCGCGATACCGTCGAACATCGCATGCAGCACGCGCGGCACGCCCGCCATCGTGTAGACGTTTTCCATGCGGAAGCCCGGCGCCTTGCTGACGGGGTTGGCGATCAATGCGGCCCCGCGCGGCAACGTCGCCATGCGCAGGCGGGCGGGCGTGAGGTCGTCGTCCGACGCGTAGTTGCTGCGCAGAATGGCGCGCGCCTCCAGATTCAGCTCCCACGGCACGCCGAAGGCTTTGGCGATGCATTCGGCCGTAATGTCGTCGTGCGTCGGACCGATACCGCCGCTCGTGAACACGTAGGTGTATTTGGCGCGTACCTCGTTGACGACCGCGACGATCGTTTCCGCCACGTCCGGGATCGTGCGGATCTCGCGCAGGCGGATGCCGAGCGTGGTCAGGCGCTCGGCGAGCCAGCCCGAATTGGTGTCCTTCGTGCGGCCCGAGAGTATCTCGTTGCCGACGACGAGGATGCAGGCGGTGGGGCTCGGTTGGTCCATATCGGGGCTGCTTTCGCGAATCCTGCTTGCCAAAAGGCGGCGAGCGGACAATAGAACGAGGACCGCCATGGCACAAAGCACGATGCAAGCAGCCCTCCTCGCCGCCCGGTTCCGCGCGGAAGACGCATTGGCGGGCAACCATACGCCCACCGCCGCGGCTGCGGCCGCGCGTGCGGCACACACGATGTTCGACCGTGCGTGGGCCAACGAGCGCGCCGACGTGGAGGCCGAGGGGGCCATCGCCTGCAAAGCCGGCTGCAACTGGTGCTGCCATCAACACGTGGCGATCCTCGGGGCCGAAGCGCTCGCGGTCCAAGAATTCATCGCCGGAACCGCCCTCGAAACGCGGTTGCGTGCCCTGCTTCCAGATCTGCTCGGGCTCGATGCCGAGGCGCGCCGGGCCGCGCGCACGCCCTGCCCGTTTCTGGAAGCTTCGGGCTGCGCCATCTACGAAGTGCGCCCCAATCGCTGCCGCGCCGTCTATTCGCGCGACGCCGCCTACTGCCAGCGCCGCTACGAGGGCGTGCGCGACGAGCCGGTCGATCCGAACCGGCCGATCCCGATCGAGCCCGTGTCGCTCGGCGATGCGACCTTGGCGGGTCTAGGCCAGGCGCTCAACGCGCACGGAATGAGCGCCGAAACGCTCGAATTGCTGTTGGCGCTCGCAATCCTGCAGGAAAACCCGGACGCCGCCGCCGACTATGCCGCCGGCGGCGACCCCTTTGCGGCAGCCCGGCTTGTGCAGCCTGGGGCGAAAGTCTAAATTGCCGAATATGGACGAGATTTCAGATACCGCATCGCTGGTCGATGCCGCCCCGCTGATCGATTCCGAGGGCCGTGCGGTGAAGCGCCACACAGCTGCCGATTTCGAGGGCATGCGCAAGGCCGGCCGCTTGGCGGCCGAAACGCTCGACTACATCGCGCCCTTCGTAAAGCCGGGCATCACCACGGGCGAGCTCGACCGTCTGTGCCACGAATTCATCGTCGGCCACGGTGCGATCTGCGCGCCGCTCGGCTACAAGGGCTTCCCTAAATCGATCTGCACGTCGGTGAACCATGTCGTATGCCACGGCATTCCAGGCGACAAGCAGCTCGAAGACGGCGACATCGTCAATCTCGACGTGACGACGATCCTCGACGGCTGGTACGGCGACACGAGCCGCATGTTTCTGGTGGGCGAGGTCGGCATCAAGGCGCGCAAACTCATCGACACGACCTACGAGGCGATGATGGCGGGCATTGCCGTCGTGCGCCCAGGTGCGACGCTTGGCGACATCGGAGCGGCGATCCAGCGCCACGCCGAAGCCCAGCGCTTCTCGGTCGTGCGCGATTTCTGCGGCCACGGGCTCGGCCGCGTGTTCCACGACGCGCCCTCGGTCTTGCATTACGGCAAGGCCGGAACCGGGCTCAAGCTTGTGTCCGGCATGTTCTTCACGATCGAACCGATGATCAATGCCGGCGACTGGCGCGTGAAGGTGCTGTCCGACGGCTGGACGGCCGTGACCAAAGACCGCTCGCTGTCGGCGCAGTTCGAACACTCGATCGGCGTGACGCAAACCGGCTACGAGATTTTCACCACCTCGCCGCGCGGCCTCGACAAGCCGCCCTACGCGATCTGAGCGTGCCGGGCGAGCAGGCCGAACCGGACGACGACGACCGGGCGCCACATTATCACGGCCATCGCCAGCGCCTGCGCGAGCGTTTCCGGCGCGCTGGGGCCGCTTCGCTCAACGACTATGAACTCCTCGAACTGCTGCTGTTCGCCGCAATCCCGCGCCGCGACGTGAAGCCGCTCGCCAAAACGCTGATCGACCGCTTCGGCGGCTATGCCGACGTGCTTTCGGCCGAGCGCGCGGCGCTAACGCGCATCGACGGCCTCGGCGAGGTCGCGATCGACACGCTGCTGGCTGTGCGCGAGGCCGCCGTACGCTTGGCGCGCCAGGAGGCGATGGAAGAGCCCGTCCTGTCGAGCTGGAACAAGCTCATCGACTATTGCCGCGCCGACATGGCGCGCGCCAAGAAAGAGCACTTCCGGCTGCTGTTCCTCGACCGCAAAAACCAGCTCGTGCACGACGAGGTGCACCAAGTCGGCACGATCGACCACGCACCCGTCTATCCGCGCGAGGTCGCCAAACGCTGCCTCGAGCTGTCGGCGAGTGCCGTCATCCTGGTCCACAACCACCCGTCGGGCGATCCCAAGCCTAGTCCGGCCGACATTGCGATAACGAAGGACATCGCCAAAGCGCTCGCCGCGATCGGCGTGGCGGTCCACGACCATCTCGTGATCGGCCGCAACGGTCACAGCAGCTTCAAAAGCCTGGGGCTGATCTGACTGCGCGGTTAATAATTTGTTATAAACATAATAACAATACTGCGCATATAAGGGGAGAACGCCGCACCGTGTCCTTGCATCGTGCCCGCCCAAAACGAGAAAAAATGCGCACAGAGAATCCGGTTCGACAGAACGACAGAAGCGCAGACAAGCAGCGAAGCGAGAGCGAATTCGGCCGCATAGGCCGCCCCAAAACGCGGTGGGGAACTTTCGCAATGCGCGCGCTTCTGGCGTTGCTGATCGTGCTCGGGACCTACTGGAATGTGCGCAACAAATTCGGCGAAGCCGAGAGCCTCAGCGTCCAGCAAGTCGAACTCGAAGCCCTGCACGTCAACCGCCAGATCCAAATCGTGCTCGAGGGTGCCCGGCAGACGCTCGACACGATCGCCGTGCAAACGGAAGTGAGATTGGGCGGCAGCGAAATGCGCGCGGACGCCGACCGCGCGCTCAATGCGACGATCGACAGAGCACTTTTGCGCAATCCGGTCGTCTTGGGCGTCGTCGTGCAGAACAACTGGGGCATCGTCGAATTCACCGGCGGCTCGCGCCAGGGGCTGGGGCGTGATTTGAGCGCGCTCGACTATTTTCGGCGTCTGGGTGAACCCGACGCGCCCGACTACGTTCTCGGTACGCCATTCGAATCGGCGGTTTTCAAGACGACCCTGATCCCGGTCGCGCGATCGATCTTCGATATCGACGGCAATCGTATCGCCGTCGTCGCCGTCGGCGTTCCGCTGCCGCTACTAAAGCAAGCGCTCGCCCCTCGGCTCGCCACGCTCGGCGCCACGGCGCGTCTGTGGCGCAACGACGGGGTTCTGCTGGCGGCATCGACAGACGACAACGTGCGGATCGGCGTCCGCTACGATGCGCTGCCGCCGATCAGGCAGCGCGATCCGGCGCGCGAGAGCGGCACATTCAAGGCCGTCTCGCCCTTCGATGGCGAGACCAGGATCGGGGCGTGGCGCAACAATCCTGCATTTCCAGTGTTCGTGTCCGCTGGCGCAAACCGCAGTCCGTTGCTCGAAGAGGCGCGCATGCACGCGTATTTGGCCATCGGCGCGGCCGGGCTCGCCCTGGCGCTTCTTGCGACGACCGGCTACCTCGTGGAACGCGAAAACCGCATGCGGCTCGGCCTTATTCGCGAACTCCGAGCCTCGGTCGAACGTGCCCAAACCGCCATGCGCCAGTCCGAACGCGCGAACCGCAGCAAAACCAAACTTCTGGCCAATCTCAGCCACGAGCTGCGCACGCCGCTCAATGCCATGATCGGTTTCACCGAAATGGTGCGCCTCGGCTACAAGGGAACGGTCTCGGACGATTCCAAAGAAAGCCTCGATCTCGTCTTGCGCTCGGCCAAGCATCTCGACCGCCTCGTCGCAACCCTGCTCGACATGTCGCGCATCGAACTCGATCCAGCGGCTCTGGAAATCGCCGAAGCCGACGCGAACGCAGCCCTTGGGGACGCACTCGCCATCGTGCGCGACGCGACCGACCGCAAGGAACTCGTCGTCGCATGCGATCTGCCGAACGAACCGCTCGTGGGACAATTCGACCGCATGCGGTTTGTTCAGGTCGCCGTCAACCTACTCAGCAATGCCGTGCGTCACAGCCCGACTGGCGGCACGATCGACGTACATCTGAGAAGCCTCGAAGGCGCGATCGAGCTTTGCGTCGCCGACCGAGGTCCGGGCATTGCCGCCGATCAGCTCGAAACGATGATGGAGCCGTTCGGCGATCCGAACATCGCCACTGCGCGGCCCGTTGGGACGGGTCTGGGTCTTTCCATCTCGCGCGAAATTGCGCGCGCCCATGGCGGCGACCTCGTCGTCGCGAACCGCGCGCAAGGCGGCTTGCGCGCCTGCGCACGTTTTGGTCCAGGCCCGTCCACGGACGCGGCGCCGCTCCAACCCGCTCTTGGCTTGGCAAACGCGCGGCGCTAAACTCTCTTTCATGAATCATCCTTCGCGATCGCACCACGACATGGGCGGCGTCGCACCGTTTGCGACGCAGCCCATCGACCGCACCGACCATGAATTGTCGCAGTTCGACAAGCAGGTCGACGCGCTCGTCAATCTCCTGAACCATCCGAGCCGCCGCCTCATGCGCACGGACGAACTGCGCAACGCGATCGAGTCCCTGCCTGCCGACATCTACGACGATCTCGCCTACTACGAAAAATGGATCCAGGCGGTCGCCAACGTGATGGTCGAAAAAGACGTGATCGGCGAAGAAGAACTCGTGCTGAAGCTCGCCGAACTCAAGCAGGCGGACGAAGAACAATGAGCTTCGCGCCGGGTGCCCGCGTGCGCGTGCGCAACGACTGGCCCGAAGCTGCCGGCCGCAAAGTGCATGTGCGCACGCCGCATTTCGTGCGCGGGGCCGTGGGGACTGTCGAGCGCGCGCTCGGCAGCTTCGGCAATCCCGAGACGCTTGCGACCGGCGGCGACGGGCAGCCGAAACTCGCCCTCTACATGGTGCGGTTCGAGCGCGCGGAACTGTTTCCGGGCACGGTGCAGGGCCGCGAAACCCTGACCGCCGACATCTACGAATCCTGGCTCGAGGGGGCCCCATGAGCGGCGACCATCACGACCATATCCATGTCGGGCACGATCACGACCATGCGCACGATGCGGTGCATGCGCACGAGCCGCGGCCCGAATATCGCCGCCTCGAGCGTGCGGTGCGCGAATTGCTGATCGCCAAGGGCGTGCTGACGGCCGACGAAATCCGCGCGCAGATCGAACTGATGGACAGCCGCTCGCCGGCCATCGGCGCCAAGATCGTCGCGCGCGCCTGGACCGATCCCGCTTTCAAAGCACGCCTGCTTGCCGATGCGCGCAAGGCGGCCGAAGAGTTCGGCGTGGATACGTCGAACACGGCCATCGTCGTGGCCCTCGAGAACACCGACACGCTCCATCATATGGTCGTGTGCACCTTGTGCAGCTGCTATCCCAAAGCGATCATCGGCGTGCCGCCGGCTTGGTACAAATCGAGCGCCTACCGTGCGCGCGCCGTGCTCGAGCCGCGCAAGGTGCTGGCCGAATTTGGCACGCATCTGCCCGACAATGTGGAAATCCGCGTCGTCGATTCGACGGCCGACATGCGCTATCTCGTTCTGCCCAAACGCCCGGCGGGCACCGACGGGTGGAGCGAAGAACAGCTTGCCGCAATCGTGGGCCGCGACAGCCTGATCGGCACGACCGTGCCGACCGTCTGACGCGGCCCAACGCGAGGCGTGCCATGCTCAAACGCCTCGCTTTGTCGATCTGGGCGCTGCTCGCGGTAGCCCCCGCCTTCGCCCAATCGGCCCTTCCCAACATCGCCGATATTCCGACGCGCCCGGGCGTGCATGTCCGCGTCGAGATCACGCCGCCGCCGGGCGACGCGCGCGGCATATTGTTGCTGTTCGCGGGCGGCAACGGCATTTTGGCGATCGCACCGGACGGCAGCCTGACGAGCGGCAGAGGCAATTTCCTGATCCGCACACGTGCCGCATTCGCCAAGGCTGGCTTTTGGACCGTCGCGTTCGACGCCCCCTCGGATCGCCAGACAGCTCCATATTTGGGCGGCGTGCGGCAGACGGACGCGCATGTCGCCGACATCAAAGCCACGATGGCGTGGCTGCGCGCGCGTGCCCCCAACCTGCCAGTCTGGCTGGTGGGGACAAGCCGCGGCACGCAGTCGGTCGCCTATGTCGCAACGCAAATGCGCCGCACGGAAGGCGGAGCCGACGGCATCGTGCTCACATCGACGATCTTCAGCGACGACCGCTCGCGTGCCGTACCGGCGATGGCGCTCGATCGGATCGACGTGCCGACTTTGTTTGTGCACCATCGTCGCGATGCGTGCCGCATCTGCGATTTCGCCGCGGCCGAATCCACGCTCGCGCGCGTGTCGTCCGCCCCGCGCAAAGCGCTGATGGCGATGGACGGCGGGATAACGCAGGGCGATCCGTGCGAAGCTTTTGCCTATCACGGTTTCAACGGCATCGAGGCCCAGACAATCGCCGCGATCGTCGACTGGATCGGCGGCTGAATCAGGTCGCACATCTGCCCCTTGCCGCAGACCTGCACCTCGCCTAAACCTCTGTCTTCTTTGCATCCGACCGACACGAGGCCCCATGATTCCGCGCTATTCCCGCCCGCAAATGACCGCCATCTGGGAGCCCGAAGCGCGCTTTCGCATCTGGTTCGAAATCGAAGCCCATGCGTGCGACGCGCAGGCCGAACTCGGCATCGTGCCCAAGAAGGCGGCCAAAGAAATCTGGAAGAAGGGCAAATGGGAAATCGCGCGCATCGACGAGATCGAGCGCGAAACCAAACACGACGTCATCGCGTTTCTGACGAACCTCGCGGAGCATGTCGGCCCTTCCGCACGGTTCGTGCACCAGGGCATGACATCGTCCGATGTGCTCGACACCACGCTCGCCGTGCAGCTCGCGCGCGCGAGCGACCTGCTGCTCGAAGGGCTCGACCGGCTGCTTGCGGCCCTCAAGAAGCGGGCACTCGAGCACAAATACACGCCGACCATCGGCCGCAGCCACGCGATCCACGCCGAGCCCACGACCTTCGGGCTCAAGCTTGCGGGCTTCTATGCGGAGTTCGCGCGCGCGCGCAGCCGCCTCGTGCAGGCGCGCGCGGAAATCGCGACCTGCGCCATTTCGGGGGCCGTCGGCACCTACGCCAACATCGACCCGTTCGTCGAAGCCTATGTCGCGAAGAAGATGGGGCTGACGCCCGAGACCGTCTCGACGCAGGTGATCCCGCGCGACCGGCACGCGATGTTTTTCGCCGTGCTCGGCGTCGTCGCGGCTTCCATCGAGCGTTTGGCGATCGAAGTGCGCCATCTGCAGCGCACCGAAGTGCGCGAGGCCGAGGAGTTTTTCAGCCCCGGCCAGAAGGGCTCGTCGGCCATGCCGCACAAGCGCAATCCGGTGCTGTCGGAAAATCTCACGGGCCTGTCGCGCATCGTGCGCGCGGCCGTGGCCCCCGCCCTCGAGAACGTGGCGCTGTGGCACGAGCGCGACATCTCCCATTCGGCGGTCGAGCGCGTGTTCGGACCCGACGCGACGATCGCGCTCGATTTCGCGCTGCATCGCGCGGCCGGCCTCGTCGAGAAATGGACGATCTATCCCGAGCGCATGAAGGCCAATCTCGACGCGCTCGGCGGCCTCGTGCATTCGCAGCGCGTGATGCTGGCCCTCACGCAAGCCGGTGTGGCGCGCGAAGACGCGTACCAAATTGTGCAGGCGACCGCGATGGCGATATGGCGTGCCGGCGGCGACTTCGCCGCGTCGCTGAAAGCCGACTCGCGCGTGGCCGCTAAATTGTCGCACAAGCAAATCGACGCGCTGTTCGACCTCGGTTACCACACCAAGCATGTCGATACCGTGTTCAAGCGTGTTTTCGGTGCAAATACAAAGCGCAAGCAGCGCTGATTTGTGCTAGATTGTGGATAAGGTCGATTGTCGGAAGGGGGGCTTTCCGGATCGGCTTGGCCAAGGGGGGCCATTCCTATGCCCGAAGGCCACAAGGCAACGCCGCGCATTGGCGCTGCCAATTCTGCATCGACGACACCTTGCGTTGTCCGGCGTCTGCTGGTGCGCTGGGGCATGCGTCCGCACGAAAACCAGCCGCCCGATTGGGACGAATGGGCCGCCAACGTCATCGTCGGCGATCTGCGCGCGCGCACGTTCGACGCCGCGATCGGCCCCACCGGCATGCCGATCATCGACCGCGCAGGATCCGAACAGCGCGACGTGCTCGACGACATCAAACCTGGCTGTCCGCTCGAACAAGCGCTCGAGCCCGTCTTAGGCGCCGACGCCTCGGCCTTGACGCAAGGCGTGTGCGAACGCGCGCGCGTCGGCCGGCCGTTGTTTTTGGAAGTGCCGCCGCGCGACGACGTGGGCGGCTACGCGCTGGCGTTCGTGCCGCTGCGCGCGAGTTTCGGCCTGCGCCTTACCGGAATCGTGGTCGCCGCAGGCCCTTGCTGAAGAAACAGCCTTACAGCTGTTCCATAATCTGCTGCTTGGCGATCGGCATGAAATGCTCGAGCTGCGCCTTGATGTCGGCGCTCGACAGCGCCACGCCGCGCAGGCCCGCATCTTTCTGGATCTTCTCGATCACGTCGTCGTCGCCCGGCTTGTCGAAGTCGGCCGCAACCACTTCCTTGGCATAGGCGTCGGCAGCCTCGCCCGCGAGGCCGAATTTCGCGGCGACCCATTGGCCGACCAGCTTGTTGCGCCGCGCCGTTACCTTGAACTGAAGGTCCTGGTCGTGCTTGAACTTGTTCTCGAAACCCTTTTGACGATCGTCGAATCCGCTCATGGCACGTCCTCTCGAACTGGCTCGGGCAACTGCAACCCACCGGCTATATAGCGGGCTGCCGCATCCGGTTCAATCTCAGGCGTTTGGCTGATGTGCACGATCGTAATTCTGCGGCGCCCGAATGCTGAATGGCCGGTCCTGATCGCCGCCAATCGCGACGAAATGCGCGACCGCCCTTGGGAAAAGCCCGGCCGCCATTGGCCGGACCGGCCCGATATCGTGGCGGGGCAAGATCTGCTGGCAGGCGGTTCCTGGCTTGGCCTCAACGATACGGGCGTGGTGGCGAGCATCCTCAACCGCCACGGCACTTTGGGCCCGGCAGCCGGAAAACGCAGCCGTGGCGAATTGGTGCTCGACGCGCTCGACTACCCGGACGCAAACGAGGCGGCCCGCGCGTTTGCAGGCCTCGATCCGGCCGCTTACCGGCCCTTCAACATGCTGCTGGCAGACGATCGCGACGCGTTCTGGCTCAAATCGACGGGCACCAGCCGCATTGTGGTCGAGCCCCTACCCGTTGGCCTGTCGATGATCACGGCCGACGATCGCAACGATCTTGCCAGCCCCCGCATCGCTTTCAACCTTCCGCGCTTCGAGGCGGCCACCGTCCCCGATCCCGAGCGCGGACAGTGGCAAAACTGGGAAACGCTGCTGGCAAGCCGCGACGGCCCGACCCCTGCCGCCTTCATGCGGGCCGATTTGCCTTCCGGCTTCGGCACATCGTCGCACAGCCTGATCGGCCTGCCGACCACGCAGCGGTCGCATGCGCTGAAGCCGATTTGGCGATTTGCCGCCGCTGGCGCCGATTCGCCGTCCTTCGAGCCCGTTAAGCTGCGCTAAAGCAAGGCATTAGCGCCCGATTGCGGCGCGCGGGGCCAAGGGCTATACAGACCCTTCTTTCCCGCATCCGCGATCCAGCGACGCCAGGGGGCGATCTGCCAGTGTCCCGCCGCAAACAGCTTTATGAAGGCAAGGCCAAGATCCTGTTCGAAGGCCCCGAGCCCGGCACGATCGTCCAGTATTTCAAGGACGACGCGACCGCATTCAACAACAAGAAAAAGGGCATCATCACCGGCAAGGGCGTTCTCAACAACCGCATCTCGGAATTCCTGATGATGCGGCTGGAAGAGATGGGCATCCAGACGCATTTCATCCGCCGCCTCAACATGCGCGAACAGCTCGTGCGCGAGGTCGAAATCGTGCCGCTCGAAGTCGTCGTGCGCAACGTCGTCGCAGGCTCGCTTGCCACGCGCTTCGGCCTTGCCGAAGGCCAGGTTCTGCCGCGTTCGATCGTCGAGTACTACTACAAAAACGACGAGCTCGGCGATCCGATGGTCTCCGAAGAGCACATCACCGCATTCGGCTGGGCCGACACGCGCGACCTCGACGACATCATGTCGATGGCGCTGCGCGTCAACGACTATCTGTCGGGTCTGTTTCTCGGCGTGGGCATCAAACTCGTCGATTTCAAACTCGAGTTCGGCCGCCATTGGAACGAACACGAAGAGATGCGCCTGATCCTCGCCGACGAGATCAGCCCCGATTGCTGCCGCCTGTGGGATCTCAAGACGAACGAGAAGATGGACAAGGACCGCTTCCGCCGCGACCTCGGCAATGTCGAGGAAGCCTATCAGGAAGTGGCACGCCGCTTGGGCATTCTGCCCGAAGGCGGTCCGCGCGACCTCAAAGGTTCGGGAACGATCCAATGAAGGCCAAGATTCACGTAACGCTCAAAAACGGCGTACTCGACGTACAGGGCAAAGCAGTTGCGGCCGGCCTCGCGGGCCTCGGCTTCGGCGGGATCGGCGACGTGCGCGTCGGTCGCTACGTGGAAGTCGAACTTGCGGCTTCGTCGCGTGCCGCCGCCGAGAAGACCGCCAAAGAAATGTGCGAGAAATTGCTCGCCAACACGGTCATCGAAAACTACCGCATCGAAATCGTCGAGTAAGGGAGCCTTGCCGATGAAGGCGGCGGTCGTCGTATTTCCGGGCTCCAATCGCGAAGGCGACGTTGCCGACGCGTTGCAGCGCGCTTCGGGCAAGAAGCCCAAACTCGTGTGGCACAGCGAAGCCGCCTTGCCCGACAAGCTCGATCTGATCGTGCTGCCGGGCGGGTTCTCGCACGGCGACTATCTGCGCTGCGGCGCGATGGCTGCGCGCAGCCCGATCATGCGCGAAGTGGTGCGCCACGCCGAGAAGGGTACCGCCGTGCTCGGCGTGTGCAACGGCTTCCAGATCCTGTGCGAAAGCGGCTTGCTGCCGGGCGTGCTACTGTCGAACGCGGGCCTCAAATTCGTGTGCCGCGACGTAGCGCTCAAAGTCGCGACGAGCCAGAGCCTGTTCACGCATCGCTACGAAACCGGCGAAGACGTGGTCTTCCCCGTCGCCCACCACGACGGCAACTATTTTGCCGATGCCGAAACGCTGAAGCGCATCGAAGATCGCGGCCAAGTCGCGTTCCGCTATGCCGATAATCCGAACGGCTCGGCCAACGACATTGCAGGCGTGTTCAACGCAACCAAAAACGTGCTGGGCCTGATGCCGCATCCCGAGAACGCGACCAATCCGGCGACGGCGGGAGCACTCGGCGGCTCGACCGACGGCCTCAAGCTTTTCGACGGCATTGTGGACGCACTCGCGAAATGAAAAAGACCTATCCGAAGCCCAAGGATCTGATGGGCCTGGCGCCGGCCGAATACGATCTGGCTTGCCGCATTCTGGGCCGCATCCCCACGCATACCGAGCACGGCATTTTCTCGGTCATGTGGTCGGAGCATTGCAGCTACAAATCCTCGAAGAAGTGGCTGAAGACGCTGCCGACCAAAGCCAAATGGGTCATTTGCGGTCCCGGCGAAAACGCCGGCGTGATCGATATCGGCGACGGCGACGCCTGCATTTTCAAGATCGAAAGCCACAACCACCCGTCTTACATCGAGCCCTATCAGGGGGCGGCAACGGGTGTCGGCGGCATCTTGCGCGACGTCTTCACGATGGGGGCGCGGCCCATCGCCAATCTCAATGCACTTCGCTTCGGCGAGCCGTCGCATCCGAAGACGCGCCGCCTCGTGGCGGGCGTGGTTTCCGGCATTGGCGGCTACGGCAATTGCGTGGGCGTGCCGACCGTCGCGGGCGAGACCAATTTCCACAAAGCCTACAACGGCAACTGCCTCGTCAACGCGATGACGGTGGGCCTCGCCAAGACCGACAAGATTTTCTATTCGGCTGCCGCAGGTGCGGGCAACCCGGTCGTCTATGTCGGCGCCAAAACTGGCCGCGACGGCATCCACGGGGCCACGATGGCGTCGGCCGAGTTCGACGACAAATCCGACGAAAAGCGCCCGACCGTGCAGGTCGGCGACCCGTTCGTCGAGAAGCTGCTGATCGAAGCGTGCTTGGAGCTGATGGCGACGGACGCCATCGTCGCGATCCAAGACATGGGTGCCGCCGGCCTCACCTCGTCGTCGGTCGAGATGGCAGGCAAAGGCGGGCTCGGCATCGAGCTCGATCTCGATGCGGTCCCAGCGCGCGAAACTGGCATGACGTCTTACGAAATGATGCTCTCCGAGAGCCAGGAGCGCATGCTGATCATCCTCAAGCCCAATCGCCAGAAGGTCGCCCAGAAGATCTTCGCAAAGTACGGGCTCGATTGCGCCACTATCGGAACGCTCACGACCAACGGGCGGCTCGTCGTCAAAAAGAACGGCCATGTCGATGCCGACATGCCGATCGCCCCCATGGTGCAGGCAAGCCCCGAATATGCGCGGCCCTGGAAGAAGACGCCCAAGCGCAAGACGATCGACGCCAAAAAGATCGCAACGCGCGATCCGGGCAAGGCGTTGCTGAAGCTCATGGGCTGCCCCGATCTCGCCTCGCGGCGCTGGATCTGGGAGCAGTACGACCATCTCGTGCGCGGCCACACGCTGCAGCGCCCGGGCGGCGACGCCGCTATCGTCGGCGTGCCGGGCTCCCAAAAAGCGCTCGCCATGTGCGTCGACTCAACCCCGCGCTACGTCGAAGCCGATCCCGAAGTCGGCGGGGCGCAAGCCGTCGTCGAAACCTGGCGCAACCTCACGGCCGTTGGTGCAACGCCGCTTGCCATCACCGACAATATGAATTTCGGCAATCCCGAACGGCCCGCGATCATGGGCCAGTTCGTGGGCGCCATCAAAGGCATGCGCAAAGCGTGCTTGGCGCTCGCCTATCCGGTCGTGTCGGGCAACGTGTCGCTCTACAACGAGACCAACGGCCAGGCGATCCTGCCCACGCCCACCATCGGCGGCGTGGGCATTCTCAAGGACGCTTCCAAGCGCACCGACCTTGCCTTCAAGAACGCGGGCGACACGCTGGTCTTGATCGGCAAGACCGCCGGCTGGCTCGGCGCCACGCTTTACTTGCGCGAGATCGAAGGCCGCGAAGAGGGGGCACCCCCGCCCATCGACCTCAAGGCCGAAAAGCGCAACGGCGATTTCGTGCGCAAGCTGATCCAAGCGGCCCGCGTCAATGCCTGCCACGATTTGTCCGACGGCGGCCTGCTCGTCGCGATCGCAGAAATGGCGCTTGCGGGCAAGCGCGGCGTCGACCTCACCCTCAAAGACTCCACCCCGGCGTTGCTGTTCGGCGAAGACCAGGCGCGCTATCTGGTGACGACCGCGAAGCCCCAAACCGTGTTGGCCGCCGCCAAGAAGGCAAAGGTGCCCGCCCTCGTTCTCGGGACGGTCGCAGAGGCGCCTACATTGACACTCAATGGCGCTACTCTTATATCGATTGAGGCTCTGCGCACAGCGCACGAGGCTTGGCTGCCGGGTTATATGTCCGGAAAAAACTAGGGTTATTCGAAATGCCGATGGAAGCCGCCGATATCGAAACGCTGATCCGCACGGCCCTGCCGGACGCTTCCGTGCGCATCGACGATCTGCGCGGCGACGGCGACCACTATGCCTGCCACGTGGTCTCGGCCCTCTTCAAGGGCAAGAGCCGCGTGCAGCAGCACCAAATGGTCTATGCCGCCCTCAAAGGGCGCATGGGCAACGAACTTCACGCCATGGCGCTGCAGACCGAGATCCCGGCCAGCGCCTGACCCCTTCCCCCAAGCGAGGAATTCGCCATGGACAACGTCAAAGACCGCATCGAAACGGACATCAAGTCGAACGACGTCGTGCTCTACATGAAGGGCACGCCGGTGTTCCCGCAATGCGGCTTTTCCTCGGCCGTGGTGCAGGTGCTGACCCACATGGGCGTGAAGTTCAAGGGCATCAACGTGCTCGAGGACCCCGAGATCCGCAACGGCATCAAGGAATACGCCAACTGGCCGACGATCCCGCAGCTCTATGTGAAGGGTGAATTCGTCGGCGGCTGCGACATCGTGCGCGAGATGTACCAGACGGGCGAACTCGCCGAGATGCTGCAGACCAAGGGCGTGGACGTCAAACTCGCCTGAGTTTCAACGCATGGGATTTTCCACGAATGGCGGCCCGAAAAGGCCGCCGTTTTCGTTTCAGCCAAACGAATAGGCCGCCATCGACAGCGAGCCATGCGTGAAGCTTGAGTGGATGCGCGTTCCCCTCGCCCCAGCCCCGCCCGCCCCGTAGGCCACGAACACCGGCATCAGATGCTCGTCGCGCGGATGGGCTTGGGCGGCATTGGGGGCAAGGCGGCGATAATCGCCAAGCGCCGCATCGTCGCCGGTTTCGAGATGCACGGCCAGCCAATCGTCGAAATGCCGCGCCCAATCCGGGATGGCGTCGTGGCTTCCGTAACGGATGGTGCGAAGGTTGTGCACGGCCCCGCCCGAGCCGATTATCAACACGTCTTCGCGGCGCAACGGCGCGAGTGCGCGACCGAGTGCGATATGGTGCGCGGCCCCCAGATGCGGCTGGATCGAAATCTGTGCGACCGGAATGTCGGCGGCCGGATACATCAAGCGCAGCGGCACCCACGCCCCGTGGTCGAGCCCTTGCTGCGGATCGGCCGTCGCCGTGAGCCCGGCTTTGTCGAGCCCGGCCTTGTCGAGCCCGGCCTTGTCGAGAAGGGCCATCGCCTGTGCAGCTACATCGGGCGCACCGGGCGCTGCGTATTGCATGCTGTAGAGTTCGCGTGGGAAGCCCGAAAAATCATGGATCGTTTCGGGCTTCGTCGCGGTCGAGACGGCGGGTGACGCCGTCTCCCAATGCGCGGACGCCACCAGAATCGCGCGCGGGCGCGGCATCGTCTGACCGAGCCCGGACAGAAACGCGCGCGCGGGCACGTCCTCGATGCTCAAGGTCGGGGCACCGTGCGACACGAACAGAGACGGCAGTTCGTTTGTCATCGCAACTTTGCCCCTTCCTTCAGAGGGCCGAAATCAGCCCTTCAGCTTTTTGGTGAATGTCGCCACGCGCGCACCCAGCTTTGCACCCGTCGCCTGGTCGGCCTTGCTGGGATTGTCGGGTGTGGCTTCGGCGTTGGCCGACGTCGCCATCGTACCACCCCACGACGACAGGCGGTTCAAGGTTTCGCCGTTTTCCTGTTCGCCCGCCATCACGCCCTGGCTCACCCAGATCATTGAGTGCTGCATGGCGAACACCCACATGGTGGTCAGCGTGTTGAGCTTGTCGCCCGAAGGGTTGCCGCTGTTGGTGAAGCCGGCCGCGACCTTGTCTTTCCACTGTTGGCCGTACCAGAGCTTGCCGGTCGAATCCATCCAGCTTTTGAACGGGCCCGAGACGTTGCCCATGTAGGTGGGCGAGCCGAGAATGATTGCGTCGGCCGCATTCAGGGTTTCGACCTTCGCTTCCGCTTCGGCGACCGGAATGAGGTCGACATGCGTACCAGCGACCGAGGCCGCCCCGCGCGCTACGGCTTCGGCCAGGATCTTCGTGTGTCCAAAACCACTGTGATAAACGATCGCTACTTTGGCCATAAGGCTCTCCTGCTGGTATGGGACCGCGGGCAGGGCCGCTTGCGGCAGCCGCCCAATTCGGTTACTTTTATTTACCGACTAGATATCAGCGATCCGATATCGAAAGTAAAGTAGGTACGATTTAGTAACCATGTTAAGATTTAGGGTCATTTCGAAATCGACGATCCGAAACCGAATTCGACGAGGACCGTACCCGTGACCAAGCGCCAAAGCCCGAGCGGCTGCCCGATGGATTCTCTTCTGCGACTGCTGATGGGGCCGTGGACGACCTACATCCTGTGGGTCCTGCGCAGCCAAGGGCCGACGCGCTTCGGCGCCTTGAAGCGCCATGTCGCGGGCGTGTCGGCCAAGATGCTGACCGAGCGTTTGCGCCTGCTCGAAAACGCCGGCGTGGTTTCGCGCGAATACGCCGCCACGATCCCGCCGCAGGTGACCTACGCGCTCACTGCGCGCGGCGCCGAATTGTCGGACGTGTTCGTGGCGCTGGACGAGATCGCGCGGCGCTGGGAAGCGCAGGATGCGCGGCTCGCCAAGGCCGCCAAAAGCAAAGGGACTGCACGCAAAGCCGCCTGAAACGAAAAAAGGCCGGCCCCAAGGGACCGGCCTTCGTTCGTTTGGGACGAACCAAAAACCTCAGCGCGAATAGAATTCGATCACGAGGTTGGGTTCCATCTGCACCGGGTACGGCACGTCGGCCAGCTTCGGCGTGCGCACGAACTTGCCCTTGAACGCCTTCTGGTCGACGACTTCGAGATAGTCGGGCACCTGGCGTTCCTGGCTCGACACGCCTTCGAGCACCTGGACGTTTTCGCGCATCTTCGGATTGAGGCTGATCTCGTCGCCTTCCTTGACGAACATCGACGAGATGTCGGCGCGCTTGCCGTTCAGCATCACGTGGCCGTGGCTGACGAGCTGGCGTGCCGCAAACACGGTCGGCGCGAATTTGAGGCGGTAGACGACCGCATCCAAGCGGCGCTCGAGCAGGCCGATCAGATTCTCCGACGTGTCGCCCTTCTTGCGAATGGCCTCCGTGTAGATCTTGCGGAACTGGCGCTCGGTGATGTTGCCGTAATAGCCCTTCAGCTTCTGCTTGGCGCGCAGCTGCGTGCCGAAATCGGTCGGCTTCTTGCGGCGCTGCCCGTGCTGGCCGGGGCCGTATTCGCGCTTGTTGATCGGGCTCTTGTCGCGGCCCCAGAGGTTTTCCCCGAGGCGGCGATTGATTTTGTACTTGGACTCTTGACGCTTCGACATGGTCTCATATTCTCCTCGGCGGCCTCGTGGAGCCTGGCGCAACCCCGTAACGCGCCGCCGAAAAAAGGAGGACAAACGATCGCCCGGTAATGGCCCGTTCGCGTGAACGGGGCAAAGCCTTGCCAGGCAGGCGGCCTTTGTCCGAAGGTCGCGGAGTATAGTCATCCGCTCGGTTCTGTCAAACGCGAGTTCTCCATGGAATTGCAAGGGCTTGGGCGCAAAGGGCGACGCTACGGGATCGCCGCCGTGCTTGCCTCGACCATGGTCGGGCTGGTTGGGCTGGCGGTTGCCCTCGTGCTGGCGATCCAGTTTTTCGTGGCAGGTTCGGCGGCAACCGCCCTCTTCCGCGCCAACGGCAACCAGCTCGTCGAGCGCATGGCCGACCGCGTGCGCGCCGAACTCGACCCGGCGGCGGCACAGCTTGCGTTCGTGGCAGAATTGCTGGCCCAGCCCAATGCTGCCTACGACGAAGGCCGCATCGCCGACCTGCTGACGGGTGCGTTGTCGGGGACCGACAGCATCGAACGGCTGATTTTCATTTCGGCCGACTATCGCGCCGTCGTTATCGACCGCGGCGAGGCCGCGCCCGAACGGCGCATCGTCGACGTGCGCGGCGATCCCGCCGCCGTTGCGGGCATCGCCGAGGGCCGGGGCTTCAAGGGCGGGCGCTGGGGCGAATTGCTTTTTCTGCCGCGCCAAGCGGGCCCCGCCGTCAATCGCCGCCAGTCGGTGTGGGCGGGCGACCGCTTCGTGGGCGTGCTCGCCGCGATCATACCGCTCGGCAACATGACCGCGATCGTCGCGCGCTCGGCGGCGGCCGAATATGCCGGCACGCCGTTCATCCTCTACGGCGACGCGGCGGTGCTGGCCCATGCGCGGATGCCGCAAGCCCTTGCAAGCCTGTCGCCCGAGCATCCGCTGCCGAGCCTCGCCGAGATCGGCGATCCGGTGCTCGCAAACATGTGGACGGAGCGAAACGACGCGCCCTTGCTGCGCGACAGCGAAAATTCGCACATGATCGAGCACCAGAACGAGCGCTATCTGTTTTTGTACCGTCGGCTCACCGATTTCGGCGACGTGCCCTGGACCGTGGGCGCGCATTTCCCCGCGCGCGACATTGCGGGCAATCTGCGCTCGCTTGCCTTGGCGGCGTTCGCAGGCCTCGGCGTGCTCGGACTTGCAGTGGTCGCGGCCTTCCTGCTCGCCCGGCGCCTTGCGCAGCCGACCCAGCGCTCGGCGGCGGCTGCTGCACAATTGGCCGAACTCGATTTCGACCGCGCCCAAGCCCTGCCCGCCAGCAGCATTCGCGAACTCGACGACCAAGCCGAAGCCTTCAACCGCCTCATCGCGGCCTTGCGCTGGTTCGAAGCCTACGTGCCGCGCAAGCTCGTGCGCGTGCTGGCACGCGACCGCGACGGGACGGGCATCGCCTCGCAGACGCGCGAGGTGACGGTGATGTTCTCCGACATCGTGGGCTTCACCACGCGCTCGCAGAACATGACGCCGACCGAAACGGCCACGCTGCTCAACAACCACTTCGCCCTCGCAATTGCCGCGATCGAAGCGAGCGGAGGTACTGTCGACAAATTCATGGGCGACGGGATCATGGCGTTTTGGGGTGCGCCCGAGCCTTTGCCCAACCACGCCAAAGCGGCCCTTGCGGCCGCACGCGCAATCGCAGCCTCGGCCGACCAAGCCGACGTGCGGCTGCGCTTGGGCCTGCATACGGGCCTTGTCGTGGCCGGCAATGTCGGAAGCGCCTTGCGCCTCAACTACACGATCCTCGGCGACACGGTGAACGCCGCCCATCGCATCGAAGAGCTTGGACACACGCTGATGGTGGACGGCGATACGGCCTTGGTGCTGGCCAGCGGAGCGACCTATGCGGCGGCGGGAGCCCCCGACGATTTCGACCTTGCCGGCGAATTCACGCTTCGCGGTCGGGCCGAGCGCGTTTCGATCTATCGCCTGCGGGCAGATGCGGACGCTCCACAAGACCTGTGAGCATCCCGTGCGCGGTGCGGATCTCCTGCGACGTCGGACGCGCGCGCAGCAAAAAGGCGCGCAAATTCCGCACCGTTGTCGGCCGCATTTTTTCGTTGCGCAAGAATCCGCACGCATCGAGCTCGGCTTCGAGACGCAGGAGAAAGCCCGAAACTTCGTCTTTGGTCGCAGGCTCGCTTTTGCCGGTGCGCACGCGGCCCGGATTGGACGGCTCGACGCCGCGCACCCACTCCCAACCGACCAGCAGCACGGCCTGCGCAAGGTTCAGCGAGTCGAATTCCGGATTGACCGGGAACGGCACCATTGCATCGGCGAGTGTGACTTCGTCGTTCTCGAGCCCCGTGCGCTCGGCGCCGAACAGGAAGCCCGCGCGCCCGCCGCCCGCGATCGCGTCGCGTGCCGCCACGATCGCGGCTTGCGGCCCCAGCACGGGCTTGACCATGTCGCGGTCGCGCGGGCATGTGGCGTAGACGCGCGTAAGATCGGCGACCGCCGCTTCGACGCTGTCGAACAGGCGCGCCGCTTCAAGCACGCGATCGGCCCCCGACGAGGCGCGTACGGCCCGCTCGTCCGGAAAGTCGCAGCGCGGGCGCACGAGGCGCAGATCGGTCAAGCCGCAATTGAGCATGGCGCGCGCAGCCGTACCGATATTCTCGGCGAGTTGCGGGCGCACCAGCACGATCGCCGGGCTCAGCTGCGCCTGCGGTTGCATCACTCGGCCGGTGCCGGCGCGCCGTCGCGATAGAGCTTCCAGGTGATCGAATCGTGCAACGCGGCGTACGACGCCTCGATCACGTTTTCGGACACGCCGACAGTGCCCCACGTGCGCACGTCGCCATGCGCATGCCCGTCCGCACTTTCGATCATCACGCGTGTGACGGCGGCCGTGGCGCGCTCAGGCGCCAAGATGCGCACTTTGTAGTCGATGAGTTTGAGTTCGGCCAAAGCCGGATAAGACGGCAGCAGGGCCGCGCGCAACGCGCGGTCGAGCGCTTCGACCGGGCCCTTGCCCTCGCCCACCGTCAAGCGCCGGTCGGATGCCACGTCGAGCTTCACGGTCGCTTCCGACATCGTCACGAGCTCGCCGCGCGCGTTGAAGCGGCGCTCGGAAATCACACGGAACGAGATCAGGCGGAAATAGTCCGGCACGCCGTGCAATTCGCGACGGGCGAGCAGTTCGAACGAACCGTCGGCCCCGTCGTAGGTGTAGCCTTCGTGTTCGCGCGCCTTGATCGCCTCGATGATGCGGCCGATCGCCGGGTTCTTTGGCTCGATCTCGAGCCCGATATCCTTGAAGCGCGCCAGAATGTTCGAACGCCCGGCCTGGTCGGACACCACGACCTGGCGGCGATTGCCGACCGCCTCGGGCGGCACATGTTCGTAGGTCTTCGGATCCTTCTCGACCGCAGACACGTGCAGACCGCCCTTGTGGGCGAATGCGCTCTCGCCGACATAGGCGGCGTTGCGCTGCGGGCTGCGATTGAGGCGCTCGTCGAGCAGGCGCGACACGGACGTGAGATGCGTGAGCCGCTCGGCGTCACAGCCCGTCTCGTAGCCCATTTTCAGCACGAGGCTCGGCAGCAAGGCCACGAGATTGGCGTTGCCGCAGCGCTCGCCAAGGCCATTGAGCGTGCCCTGAATCTGGCGGGCCCCCGCGCGTACGGCTGCCAGCGAATTCGCCACGGCGTTTTCGGTGTCGTTGTGGCAATGAATGCCGAGCCGGTCGCCCGCGATCGTCTTCGCGACTTCGCCGACGATGCGCTCGATCTCGTGCGGCAAGGTGCCGCCATTGGTGTCGCACAGCACGATCCAGCGCGCACCCGAAGCCGCCGCCGCCTTCAGGCAATCGAGCGCGAAGCCCGGGTTCGCCTTGTAGCCGTCGAAAAAATGCTCGGCGTCGAACATCGTCTCTTTGCCGCGCTTGATCGCTTCCGCCAAGCTGTCGGCGATCATGTCGATGTTCTCGGTCTTCGACACGCCGAGGGCGAGCTCCACATGGAAATCCCACGTCTTGCCCACGAGGCAGGCCGCTGATGCAGCCGAGCCGAGCACGGCCGCCAGCCCCGGATCGTTGCCGGCCGAGCGGCCCGCACGCCGCGTCATGCCGAACGCGGTTATGCGCGCATGGCCGAGCTTCGGCAGGCCTGCGAAAAACGCGTCGTCGGTGGGGTTGGCCCCCGGCCAGCCGCCTTCGACATAGTCGATGCCGAGCCGGTCGAGCGCTTTGGCGATCGCGATCTTGTCCGCGACGCCGAAATCCACACCCTGCGTCTGCGCACCGTCGCGCAAGGTCGAATCGTAGAGATAGACGCGCTCGCCCATGTTACCCGTCCCGCTTCCAGCTCGTACCCTTGGGGCCGTCTTCCAAGACGATGCCCTTGGCCTTCAATTCGTCGCGAATGCGGTCGGCCTCGGCGAAATTCTTCGCTTTGCGCGCCGCAAGCCGGGCCGCGATCGCGTCTTCGATCCAGCCCGCATCTTCCGCTCCCTGTTTGAACCATGCTTGCGCATCGCCCTGCAACAGGCCGATCAGACGGCCGGCATCCAGCAAAGCGCCTTTGGCCGCCTCATTGCGCGTGGCGTTGAGCGTGCGCGCAAGCTCGTGCATCTCGGCGATGGCCTTGGCGGTGTTGAGATCGTCGCACAGGGCAGCCACAACGGTGTCAGCCGCCGTCGTTGCCGCTTCGACATCGGCCGCATTCTTGAGCGCGTTGTAGAAGTAATCGAGTTCGGCTTTGGCTTCCGCCAAACCGGCATCGGTGAAATCGAGCGGTGCTCGATAGTGCGTCTTCAGCAGCAAGAGCCGGATCGCCTCGCCGGGTGCGCGCGCGCGCAGATCGCGCACGGTGAAGAAATTGCCGAGACTCTTCGACATTTTCTCGCCGTTCACGACGAGGAAGCCGTTGTGCATCCAGTATTTCGAAAACTGCACGCCGCCATGCGCGCATTGCGACTGCGCAATTTCGTTTTCGTGGTGCGGAAAGGTGAGATCGAGACCGCCGCCATGGATGTCGATCGTGATGCCGAGCACGTCCTTGGCCATCGCCGAGCATTCGATATGCCAGCCCGGCCGGCCGCGGCCCCATTTGCTGTCCCAGCCCGGCTGATCCGGCGTGGAAGGCTTCCACAAAACGAAATCGGCCGGATCGCGCTTGAAGGGGGCGACTTCGACGCGGGCGCCCGCAATCTGCTCGTCGCGCGACCGGCCCGACAGCTTGCCGTATTCGGCATAGCTTGCGACCGCGAACAGCACATGGCCTTCGGCCGCGTAGGCGTGGCCCTTGTCGATCAGCGTTTCGATCATCGCGAGCATGCCGGGGATCGAGCGCGTGCAGCGCGGCTCGACGTCGGGCGACAAGGCGCCGAGTGCGGCCATGTCGGCATGGTAGTTGGCGATCGTGTCGGCGGTGATCGTGTCGATAGGCACGCCGCGTTCGGCCGCGCGCACGATGATCTTGTCGTCGATGTCGGTGATGTTGCGCGCGTACGTAACCTTCGGATAGAGGCGGCGCAGCAGGCGCGCCAGCACGTCGAACACCACGACCGGCCGCGCATTGCCGATATGCGCGTCGTCGTAGACCGTGGGGCCGCACACATACATCTTCACGTGTGCTGGATCGAGCGGCTCGAACTTTTCTTTGCGCCGCGTCAGCGTGTTGTGGACATGGAGGGCCGTCATGCGGTCTTGCCCTCGAGGCGCGCAAGCGTACGTGCGCGGCCGAGCAGCGGCAGCATCGCCTTCATCTCGGGTCCGTGCTCGCGCGCGGTGAGCGCAAGGCGCAGCGGCATGAACAAGGCCTTGCCCTTGCGCGCACTGGCTTCGCCCAACGCCTTGGTCCAGGCACTCCAGGTGGCATCGCTCCACGGCTCGGGCGGCAGCAGCGATGCCGCCTGTGCCAGGAAGGCTGCGTCTTCGACGACGGGTGCGACCGGATTGCGCGCAAGATCCCACCAATCGGACGCCTCGGTCACCTTGGCGAGATTGGGCCGCACGGTCTCCCAGAAGGGCGCGTCGGCGCCCGCGGGCAGGCGATGGCCGACGTCGACAAATTCGAGCTTGTGCACGATCTTGGCGTTGAGGCGCAGAATGTCTTCGGGGTCGAGCTTGGGCGAAGCGCGGCTGAACTTCTCGAACGCGAAACCGGGCACGAGTTCGGCAAGCGTGCTGCGCGGCTCGACCGGATCGGACGTGCCCAGGCGCGCGATCAGCGACGCGATCGCGACGGGCTCAAGACCCTCGGCGCGCAGGTCGGCAAGCGACAGCGAGCCGAGGCGCTTGGACAGCGAATGCCCGCCGCCGTCCGAGATCAGCGAGAAGTGCGCAAACGCAATTTCACTTGCCGCACGGCCCAGCGCTTCGAAAATCTGGATTTGCACCGAGGTATTCGTCACATGGTCTTCGCCGCGCACGACATGCGTGACGCCGAGTTCGATGTCGTCCACGACCGAAGCCAGCGTGTAAGTCGGCGAACCGTCTTCGCGCACCAGCACGGGATCGGACACTTTCGAACCGTGATAGGTGCAGTGGCCGCGAATGAGATCGTCCCACGCGGTCTCTTCCCAATTCAGCAGAAAGCGCCAATGCGGGCGGCGCCCTTCGGCTTCGTAAGCGGCCTTCTGCGCGGCCGACAAGCGCAAGGCTGCACGGTCGTAGACCTGGATGCCGCCGTCCGATACTTGGCCGAAGCGGCGCAGCTTCAGCTCTTCGGGGGTCTCGTAACAGGCATAGAGCCGCCCGCTTGCTTTGAGCTTTTCGGCCGCAGCCGCGTAGTTCGAAAGCCTATCGGACTGGCGCGCGAACTCGTCCCACTGAAGGCCGAGCCAGCGCAGATCTTCTTCGATTCCGGCCGCGAATTCCGGCGTCGAGCGTTCGCGATCGGTGTCGTCGAGGCGCAGCAGAAATTTGCCGCCAGCCTGGCGCGCAAAGAGCCAGTTCAGCAAAGCGGCGCGCAAATTGCCGAGATGCAGCCGCCCCGTGGGCGAGGGTGCGAAGCGCGTGCGAACCATAGAATTCAACCCCGGAAGCCGTTGGTGATCGGATAGCGCCGCTCGCGTCCGAAGGCACGGCTGGTGATTTTGACGCCGGGCGGCGCCTGGCGACGTTTGTATTCCGAAAGATCGAGCATGCGCCAGATGCGCCGCACGTCGGCCTCTTTGTGGCCCTTGGCGACGATCGCGGCCACGTCCGCCTCGCCTTCGACGAGTTCGGCCAGAATCGCGTCGAGCTCCGAATAGGGCCCGAGCGAGGCTTCGTCCGTCTGCCCGTCGCGCAATTCGGCCGTCGGCGGCTTTTCGATCACGCGCGCAGGCATCACCGACCCCGAAGGGCCAAGCGCCCCCTCAAGCCGATATTCGTTGCGCCAACGGCACAGGGCGAACACGGTCGTCTTGTAGACGTCCTTGAGCACGGCGAAGCCGCCGCACATGTCGCCGTAGAGCGTTGCGTAGCCTGCACTCATTTCGCTCTTGTTGCCGGTCGAGACGACCATGTGGCCGAACTTGTTCGACAGCGCCATCAGCGTGAGGCCGCGCACGCGCGACTGCACGTTCTCTTCCGTGATGTCGGGTTGGGTTCCGGCAAAATGCGGTGCGAGCATGGCGCCGAAAGCGGCAACGGCTGGCTCGATCGCGATAGTGTCGAGCTTGATGCCGAGCAACGTGGCGCACGCGGCCGCATCCTCGAGCGAGTCCTTGCTCGTGTAGCGCGAGGGCATCATCACCGCATGCACGCGCGACGGTCCCAACGCATCGACCGCGAGTGCTGCCGTCAACGCGGAATCGATGCCGCCCGAAAGCCCCAAGATCACGCCCTTGAAGCGGTTCTTCTCGACGTAGTCGCGCAAGCCGAGCGTCAATGCGCCGTAGATCGCACCCAGCGGTTCAAGCGGTGCGGCTTGTGCGGCGGCGGCGCACACGAGCTTGCCGGCCGCATCGCGCGTCCAGTGTGTGGCCACGATCGCTTGCGCAAATTGCGGCAGTTGCACGGGCAGCGAGCGGTCGGCGTTCAGCACGAACGATGCACCGTCGAACACAAGCTCGTCCTGGCCGCCGATTTGGTTCACGTAGACGAGCGGCAATTCGGTTTCGGCGCTGCGCGCGAGTGCAAGCTGCAAACGCCGGTCGAGCTTGTCGGTTTCGAACGGCGAACCATTAGGGACAACGAGGATCTCGGCGCCGCTTTCGACGAGGCATTCGGCCACGTCTGCGAACCACATGTCTTCGCAGACCATGAGGCCCAAGCGCACGCCGCGGAAATTCACGGGGCCGGGCAGCGGGCCTGCGTCGAACACGCGCTTTTCGTCGAACACGCCGTAGTTCGGCAGATGGTGCTTGAAGCGCTGGGTCGCAATCTTGCCGCCGTCGAGCACGCAGATGGCGTTGTAGCGTTTGCCGTCTTCGAGCCACGGCGTGCCGACCACGAGGCCCGGCCCGCCGTCGGCCGTGTCGGCGGCAAGTGCCTCAAGCGCTTCGCGGCAGGCCGCCAGGAACGCCGGTTTCAGCACGAGATCTTCGGGCGGATAGCCCGACAGCACGAGTTCGGGCAGCAGCACCAGATCCGCACCCGCCGAAGCCGCTTGCGCGCGCGCCGCGCGCACAAGCGCGAGATTGCCCGCGATGTCGCCGACGCGCGGATTGACCTGTGCCAGCGCCAGGACGAAGCTTTCCGCCATCGCTCAGCTGCCGCCGGCGGATTTTTGGCCGAGCATCTTGTCAAGATAGGCCAGCATCAGCGCCGAAACGATGAAGGTCATGTGGATCACGACCAGCATCAAGAGCTTGTCGTTGGAGATTTCGCCGGCGTCGAGAAACGCCTTCAGGAGATGGATCGACGAGATCGCGACGATCGACGACGCAAGCTTGATCTTCAGCGAGCCCGCATCGAGCTTGCCGAACCAGGACAGTTTTTCGCCATGGCCCTCGATGTCGAGACGGCTCACGAAATTCTCGTAGCCGGAAATCACGACCATCACGATGAGGTTGGCGACCATCACGACGTCGACAAGCTCGAGCACCATCAGCACGATCTTGGCTTCGTCCATCTCGCCCATGCCGACCACGAGCTTGAACAGCACCATGAAAAATTTGGCGCACAGCACCAGCAGCACGAGGATGAGGCCCAAATAAAGCGGCACCTGCAGCCAGCGGCTGCTGAAAATGGCGCCTTCGATCATTTTTTCGAGCTTCGGCATCAATTGCCCCCGAGTTTTTCGAGAATTTCCTGGGCGGCAGCTGCCGTCTTGCGCACAAGGTCGCCCGCATCGCCGCTGCGCGCAAGGGCTGCGCCTTGGCCGGCCCACATCGACATGAGATCGGGCTTGCCCTGCTCGGCCGCCGCCGCGCGCAAAGGCCCCGTGAGCGCATTGGTGACGGGATACGCGGGCATCTCGGCGGCGTGCGGCGCCATTTCTTCGATGTAGCGGTTGCGAAGCCCGCGCGCCGGCCGCCCTGAGAAAGCGCGCGTGACCGCCGTCTTCGTGTCGTCGGCGCTTTCGATCGCGGCCCGGTGCAGCGCATGCGTGCCGGCCTGCTCGGCCAGGAGAAAGGCCGTGCCCATGGCAGCGGCCGAAGCGCCCAAGGCGAGGCAGGCCGCAAGCCCGCGCCCATCCATGATGCCGCCTGCGGCGATCACAGGCACCTTCACCGCATCGACAATCTGCGGCACCAGCACAAGCGTGCCGGTCAGCGAATCCTCGAAGCGGCCGAGGAACGTGCCGCGATGGCCGCCCGCTTCCCCACCTTGCGCGAGGATCGCGTCCACACCCTGCTCTTCGAGCAATTTGGCTTCCGCGACGTTGGTTGCCGTGCCCACGACATAGACGCCGCGCGCCTTAAGGGCAGCGGTCTTGCGCGTGCCGATAGCCCCAAAGGTGCTGCTGAACACCGGCGGAGCGAGATCGAGCACGGTTTCGAACTGCGCTTCGAAATCTTCGGCCCATTTGGCGGGCTGGGCACCGTTATTGTCGATGCCGACTTCGAGCCGATATTTGGCCAAGAGCGCATTGGCAAACGCGACTTCAGAGTCCTTCGCTTGCGTCGGCGGCAGCACGAACAGGTTGACTGCAAACGGCTTGTCGGTCGCAGCTCGGATCGCGGCCACCTGCGCGCGGATCGCCTCGGGGGCGACGGTCGCGGCCGCAAACGAGCCGAGCCCGCCCGCGTTCGACACAGCGGCAACGAGAGCCGGCGTGGTCATGCCGCCCGCCATCGGCGCTTGCACGATGGGATGGAGAAGGCCCAGGGCCTTTGTGAAGCGCGTGGCGAGCGTCATTTGCGCAGCAAGAACTCGCGCCCGACCTTGACCGACGGCTGGCCGTCATATTCGACGATGTCGGACGTCGCGTAGGTTTCGGTCCACACTTCCGGCAGGTACGAACCCGTGCCCACCGTGTCGATGGGCGCGTTCGCGACCGCCATTGTCTTGCATTTGGCGGGCGTGAAGCCGGACGAAGCCACGATGCGCACTTTGCTGAACCCGGCGCGGTCGAGCTCTTCGCGCATGTGCCAGATGGCTGCAGCCGAAACGCCGGTCCCGGTCAGATAGCGCAGCTCCTGCTCGGTGCGGTAACCGCGCAAGCTGAGCGGCGCGTTGCGCTCGAGGACCGCGTAGGATTTGCCGAGATCGAGCCCTTCGACATAGCGCCCGCCGTGCGTATCGAGCCGCACCGACAGGCGGCCCGAGGCGGCCACGTCGGGAAAGCGGCGGCAGACCGCGAGCGCGTCGGTTACTTCCTGGCCGTAATAGTCGACGAGCACGGTCACGTTCTGCGTGCCCAAAAGATCGAGCAGCATTTCGGCCGCGCGCACGGTCGAGCCCGCATAGCCGATCAGCGCGTGCGGCATCGTGCCGAAGCCGCCGGTCTGGCCGAAATAATGCGCGGTCGCGTCCGTGGCGTTGCCAACGAACCCTTTGGCGCCAACTTCCGCCTTGGCCGCAGCAGAGCCCACGGATGCGGCATAAGCCATCATCTCGGCCATTTCGGAGCCCGCGCAATGGCGCGCGTCCATCGCGAGGAAGGCGGTACGCGGTAGGTCCACGCACATCGTGTAAGCGTTGTAGGCGGCAACGCAAGCCGGGCCCAGCTTCTGCAGATAGATCGTCTCGAGATCGACGAGTTCATAGAGCGAGCCCGACACGTACATGATCGGATCGCCCGCCCCCGTCCATTCGCCTTCTTTGTGGCGCAGATCGATGTCGAACTTGGTCTTGCGCGCGGTCGCGATCGTCTCGAGCCATTCGATAGCGAGGCGCGGCGCGCACACGACCGGGCGGCGCATGAACACCGCATAGGTCACGCGTTTGTCGCCGAAGCGCGCAACAGCGGCCTTCGTGCGATTGAAATAATGGTCGGTCAAAGCCGACACTTCGTCGGCCGTCGGGCGGCGGATCAACGACGAAGCGGCGGATGCATCGGACGCGCGGCCATCGGCCATTGCGGTGCCTTTCGGAAGCTAGAGACGGGTCGAGACGGCTAGTCGTCTTCGCCGACCGCGCGCAGCCGCGTCTGGGCACTCGTCTGGGCGCGCAGCTTTTCGGCGAGCAGGAACGCGAGTTCGAGTGCCTGCGCGCCGTTGAGACGCGGGTCGCAATGCGTGTGGTAGCGGTCGCCAAGGGCGGCATCCTGAATGGCCTCGGCCCCGCCCGTGCACTCGGTCACGTTCTGGCCGGTCATCTCGAAATGCACGCCGCCCGCAAACACGCTCTCGGCACCGCACGCGTCGAAGAAACCGCGCAGCTCGGCAAGGATGCGCTCGAAGGGCCGCGTCTTGTAGCCCGAGGCCGACTTGATCGTGTTGCCGTGCATCGGATCGCAGCTCCACACGACCTTGCGGCCCTCGCGCGCCACGCGGCGCAGCAAGGGCGGCAGCTTGGCCGCGACCTTGTCGTCGCCCATGCGCGCGATCAGCGTGAGGCGCCCCGCCTCGTTTTCGGGATTGAGCGCGTCGATCAAGCGGATGAGTTCGTCGGGATCGCTCGTCGGCCCGCATTTGAGGCCGATCGGGTTCTTGATGCCGCGGCAGAATTCCACGTGCGCCCCGTCGAGCTGGCGCGTGCGGTCGCCGATCCACACCATGTGGGCCGAGCAGTCGTACCAATCGCCCGTGGTGCTGTCGACGCGGGTGAGCGCTTCTTCGTAGGGCAGCAGCAGCGCTTCGTGGCTCGTGAAGAACGAGGCTTCGCGGATCTGCGGGGCTGCTTCGGCCGTCACGCCGACGGCCGACATGAACTGCAGCGAGTCCGAAATGCGGTCGGCCAGCTCGCGGAAACGCTCGCCCGCCGGGCTGCGGTCGATGAAGCCCTGCGTCCAGCCATGCACGCGATGGAGGTCCGCATAGCCGCCACGCGCGAAGGCGCGCAGCAGATTGAGCGTGGCGGCCGACTGCGAATAGACCTGGATCATGCGCTCGGGATCTGGCGTGCGCGCTTCCTTGGTGAATTCGATGCCGCTGATGATGTCGCCGCGATAGGCGGGCAAGGTCGTATCGCCGACCGTCTCAACGTCCGACGAGCGCGGCTTGGCAAACTGGCCGGCCATGCGGCCCACTTTCACGACCGGCAGACCGCCCGCATACATCAGCACGACGGTCATCTGCAGGATGACCTTGAACGTATCGCGGATGTTGTTGGCCGAGAATTCGGCGAAGCTCTCCGCGCAATCGCCGCCCTGCAGCAGCACGGCTTTGCCCTCGGCCGCCTTGGCGAGCTGGGCTTTGAGTTCGCGCGCTTCGCCTGCAAAAACCAGCGGCGGATATCCGGCCAAACGCTTTTCCACGCCCGCCAAAGCGGCGGCGTCGGGGTAAACGGGCATTTGGCGTGCGGTGCGCGCACGCCAGCTATCTGGCGTCCATTTGGCAGGCATGGTCTATCCCCAAACTCGGTTGGGGATAAACTATAGGGCGGCCTTCGCAACCGCAACCAAACGATTTTCCTTTTGGTTTCAGCCCTCTAGAGCGCCTTCGAGGGAAGCTAGAGGCGTCGTCCAGCCGACAATAGCACCTTGCGCGCGGATCATGGCGAGCGTTGCCTGCTTGAATTCCTCGAAATAGCTTTGCGTCGCATCCTCGACCAGCAGGCATTCGAAGCCGCGATCGTTGGCCTCGCGCATCGAGGTTTGCACGCACACTTCGGTCGTTACACCGGCAAAAACCAGCTGCGTGGTACCCCACTTCGCGAGGATGTCGGCTACGTCCGTCGCGTAGAACATGCCCTTGCCGGGCTTGTCGACGACCGTCTCGCCCGTGATGGGCGCCACCGCCTCGAGGATCGCATTGCCGGGCTCGCCTCGCACGAGGATGCGGCCCATCGGTCCTGCGTCGCCGATGCGAAGTGCCGCACTGCCGCGCAGGCGCTTGGCGGGCGGGCAGTCGGAAAGATCGGGGCGATGGCTCTCGCGCGTATGCAGCACGCGCCACCCGCGCCGACGCGCGAATGCCAACAGGCGCGCGACCGTCGGCACGATCGCTTCGAGCCGCGACACGTCGTTGCCGAGCGAAGCACCGAAGCCGCCGGGCTCGACGAAATCGCGCTGCATGTCGATGACCACGAGGGCGACCGACGCTTCGTCGAGCGCAAACGCATAAGGCTGTGCGGGAATCGCGATCGCCATGGCTGGTCAATGCCCCGCCATGGCGCGGCCGATCGCGTTGCGGTCGGTCTCGCCGATGGGCGCGGTCATCGCGATATGGCCTTGGCTCATTACGGCGACGCGGTCGGCGAGTTCGAGGATTTCGTCGAGATCTTCGGAGACGAGCAGCACAGCCGTGCCTTTGTTGCGCGCTTCGAGGATTTGGTTGCGGATCTCGGCGGCCGACGAAAAATCGAGACCGAAACACGGATTGACGACGATCAGCAGATCGACTGCCTCGGACAATTCGCGCGCCAGGATCGCGCGCTGCACGTTGCCGCCCGAAAGCGTCTCGATGGCCGCATCGATCGACGTCGTCTTCACGCGATAGCGCGCCACAAGATCGCGCGCGCGCGCGCGCATCGTCGCCGGCCGCAGCCAACCGAACACGCCCGCGATAGGGGCGCGGTCGAAGCTGCGCAGCGCCATATTCTCGGCGACCGACATGCGCGGCACAGCCGCGTTGCGCAAGGGCTCTTCGGGCAGGCCGAACACCTTGAAGCGCGCGAAATCCGCACGCGTCGGCGAGAAAGGCTGGCCCGCCACAAACACGCGCCCGTCGTCTATCGGCCGCTGGCCGGTCAAAGCCTCGATGAACTCGCTCTGGCCGTTGCCCGATACGCCCGCAATGCCCAGAATTTCGCCGGGCTCGACATGCAGATCAAGCTCGCGCACGCGCGGCGTGCCGGCATCGTCCGACGCGTAGAGGGCGATCACCTCGAGCGCGCGTTTTGCCTCGGCCGCCGGTGCATGCGTCACGCGCGCCGAGCGCGGGCGCGGGACGGCATCGCCGACCATCATTTGCGTCATCTCGGCGGTCGTGACGGCCCCCACGGCCCCTGTGCCGACCAAGCGGCCGCGCCGCAGCACCGACAGGTTCCGCGCAAATGCGTTCACCTCGCGGAATTTGTGCGTGATCATGAGCACGCTCACGAGCCCCGCATCGGTCATGCCGCGCAGCAGCCCCAGTATCTCGTCGGCCTCGCCGGGCGTGAGCACCGAGGTCGGCTCGTCGAGGATCAAAAAGTGCTGGTCGAGATAAAGCAGCTTCAGGATTTCGAGCTTCTGCTTCTCGCCGGCCGCCAGCTCGCGCACCGGCCGGTCGAGAGGAACGCGGAACGGCGTAGTCTCGAGGAACTTGTCGAGGGCTTTGCGCTCCTTGCCCCAATCGACTACGGCCGGCACATGGCCACGCGCGGCCACGAGATTTTCGGCAGCCGTGAACGAGGGTACGAGCGTGAAATGCTGGTAGACCATGCCGATGCCGAGATCGCGCGCCGCGCGCGGATCGGCGATCGAAACCGGTTTGCCGTCGAGCAGCACCTGGCCGCGCGTCGGCGGCTGGAAACCCATCATGCATTTGACAAGCGTCGATTTGCCGGCCCCGTTCTCGCCGAGCAACGCGTGGAAATCGCCCGCACGCACGTCGATCGATACGTCTTCCAGCGCCGTGAAGTCGCCGAAGATCTTCGTCATGCCGACGGTGGCAAGGCCGATCGCACCGCTCATGACGGCAGCCCCGCAATCAAAGCGTGGCTGTCGGCAACTGCCCCGAACACCCCGCCTTGCATCTCGACCATCTTGAGGGCGGCCGCATGATTGCCGGCATCGGTCGCCCCGCAGCAATCGGCCAGCAGCACGCATTCGTAGCCGCGATCGTTGGCTTCGCGCATCGTCGTGTGCACGCACACGTCGGTCGTAATCCCTGCGAGGGCGATGTTGCGAATGCCACGCTGGCGCAAGATGAGATCGAGGTCGGTCGCGCAGAACGAGCCCTTGCCGGGCTTGTCGATCACGGTTTCGCCGGGCAGCGGGGAAAGCTCCGGGATGATCTCCCAACCCGGCTCGCCGCGCACCAGCACGCGCCCGCACGGGCCGGGATCGCCGATCCCCGCCCCGATGCGCTGCGAGCGCCAGCGCTTATTGGCGGGCAGGTCTGCCAGATCGGGGCGATGGCCTTCGCGCGTGTGCAAGACCGGCATGCCGCGTGCGCGAAACGCCGCCAGCACGCGTTGGATCGGCTCGATGGGTGCGCGCGTGAGCGAAATATCGTAGCCCATCGTGTCGACATAGCCGCCGGGGCCGCAGAAATCGATCTGCATATCGATCACGATCAGCGCCGTGTTGTCGCGCGAAAGCTGCCCGTCGAACGGCCACGGATAGGGGCGCGACACGATTTGGCGCAGTGCGCTGCTCATCGCTGGACTCCCAATTCGCTCGGCATCGCGCGCGCGGCTTTGCCGTTGCGCCCAGCGCCGATCATGATCAGCAAGGTGAGAATGTAGGGGGCCGCGTTGAAGAAATAATAGCCCTTCACGATGCCGACGGACTGCAACGCCGGCCCGAGCGCACCCGCCGCACCGAACAGCATCGCCGCGTAAAAGCAGCGCTGCGGATCCCAGCGCGCAAAGATCACGAGGGCGACCGCCATCAAGCCCTGGCCCGAGGACAAAGCTTCGTTCCAGCTGCCCGGATAATAGAGCGACAGAAACGCACCGCCGATGCCGGAGAGAAAACCGCCGGCTGCCGTTGCAGCGAGCCGCACGCCATCGACCGACACGCCCATCGCGCGCGACGCCGCAACCGAATCGCCCGCCATGCGCAACAGTAAGCCGTAGCGCGTATTGTCGAACGCCCAGCGCAGGAAAAACGCCAGCGCCACGCCGATGAAAAACAGCGGATTGATCGTCAGCGCTTCGGCCAATTGCGGATTGCCGATCCAGCCGCCCAGTTCGACCGACGGCAGGCGCGGCGCTTGCGGCTGGATGTAGGGTTTGCCGAAGAAGAACGCGAGGCCGGTGCCGAAGCTCATCAGCGCGATGCCGATCGCAACGTCGTTGACGCGCGGCAGGCTGCACAAGGTTGCGTGCATGACGCCGAGGATCAGGCCCGCACACCCCGCCGCGAGCACGCCGAGCCACGGATCGCCGGTCTCGTAGGCGACCATGTAGGCGGCCATCGCCCCTAGCACGAGCGTGCCTTCGAGCCCGAGATTGATGCGGCCCGCTTTCTCGGTCACGCACTCGCCCAGCGACACGAACAGGAATGGCGTCGAGACGCGGATCGCCCCGCCGATCATCGCGAACAAGACGGTCGCAAGGGTTGCGAGATCACTCATGCGCGCGCGCCCACTTTGAAGAAGCGCAAGCGGCCGTAGAGCGTTTCGCTCGCAAGCAACACCACGAACACGGTTGCCTGCAGCAGCAGCACGGTTGCGTCCGGCAGGCCCATGCGGCGCTGGATGAGGCCGCCCGCCGCCGCAATGCCGCCGAACAGGATCGCGACGGGGACAACCGCGATCGGGTTGTGGCGTGCCAGAAACGCCACAAGGATACCCGTATAGCCGTAGCCTGCGGCCAACGCCGCATTGGCATTGCCGTGAATACCCGCGACCTCGAAGAAACCGGCGAGCCCTGCACAGGCACCCGCAATCGCCGTGCACAGCACGACTAGGCGGCCGACCGGCAGACCTTGTGCACGCGCCGCACGCGGATTGCCGCCGGTCACGCGGGCGGCAAAGCCGAACGTCGTGCGCGACATGAGCAGATGGAGTGCGATCGCGACCGCAATGCCCGCGACCAGCGCCCACGGCACTTCGAGGCCCGGCACGGGTGCGAGCATGTTTTCGCGCCCGATGGGCGGGGTCGAAGGTTTGTTGAGCGAGCCTGGATCACGCAACGGCCCTTCGACCGTGAAATTCAGAATCGCGATGGCGATATAGGCCAGCAAGAGGCTCGAGATCGTCTCATTGACGTTGCGCGCATGGCGCAGATAGCCCGCAAGGCCGATCCAGCCTGCCCCCACCGACGCCGCGAGGATCGCCATGCAGCCGAGCAGCACGAGCGTGGGTACCGTCCCTGCGAGCGGGATGGCGATAGCGGCGGCCGCAAGCCCGCCCAGCACCACGGCCCCTTCGCCGCCGATGATGGTGAGGCCAATACGCGCCGGGATCGCGACCGCCAAAGCCGTCAGCACCAAGGGTGCCGCGCGCTGCAGGGTGTTGCGCCACGAAAACGCGGTACCAAAACCGCCGCGCCACAGCAGCGAAAAGAACTCGTCCGGCGAATGGCCGAGTGCGAGCAAAAACAGCGAAAACAAGACGGCCGAAACCGCGAGCGCAAAAAGCGGGATCGCGATGTATTCGGCGGCTTGGCGCAGGCGCGCACCCGCACCGGCGGAAACGAGTCCCCCCGGTGCAGGCGATGCGGCTGGGCTTGCGTCCACGAACGTTTCCGTCAGCTCGTCGAGCCGACCACGCCTTCGATCAGATAGTTCATGCCCTCAAGCTCGGGCGCGTAGTTGTCGTAGGTCTTGGTGCCGACGACCGCACCCTTGTTGTCCTTGAAGGGGCCGACGAAAATCGGCTTGCCGGCCTTCATGTCGGCGATCGCGGCATCGGCCGCGCGGCGCGCAGGCTCTGTCGCGGCCGCGCCGTAGGCCGTGTTGCGCACAAAGTCGAGATCGTAGCCGCCGCGCACCCAGTTCGGCAGCTTCTCGCCCTTGGCAAGGTTGCCCGCAAAGCCTTGGTAGATCGTCTCCCACTTGTATTCCGCACCGGTGATGAAGCCGCGCGGAGCGAGCGAGGCCTGGCTCGCATTGTGGCCGAGCACCATCGCGCCGCGTCGCTCGGCCGTCTGCACCACGACCTTGGGGCTGTCCACGTGGCAGGTGATCACATCGCAGCCCGCATCGATCAGCGCGTTGGTGGCCTCCGCTTCGCGCACCGGCAGCGACCAGTCGCCCGTGAAGATAACGGTCACGGTCGCGTCGGGCACGTTCTTGCGCAAACCCACCAGGACGGCGTTGATGTTGCGCAACAGCGACGGAATGGGCTTGGCGGCGATGAAGCCGATTTTCTTGGTCTTGGTCACGAGACCGGCGGCGACGCCGTTCACATAGTGGGCCTGGTCGAGATAGCCGAAATAGGAGCCGGCATTCTTCGGGTGCTTCTTCTCGTCCCACAACCCGACCGCGTGGCGGAATTCGACTTGCGGGAACTTGGCGGCCATCGCCAGCATGTGCGGATCGAAATAGCCGAACGACGTGGCGACGATGAGCTTGGCGCCGTCGAGCTGGATCATCGATTCCATGGTCTTCTGGACGGCGATCGTCTCGGGCACGTTTTCTTCTTCGACGACCTTGACGCCGCGCACCTTCTTGAGCTCGGCAATGCCGAGCGCATGCGCCTGGTTGTAACCGAAATCGTCGCGCGGGCCGACATAGATGGCTCCGACCACGAGCGGGGCTTGAGCATTGGCCGCGCGCGCACCCAAGGCCGTCACCAACCCAGTCGCAGCTGCCGATTTAAGAACAGTCCGGCGCGACAGTTTGTCGAAATCCATGCTCGCTCTCCCCTCGATTAAGGTTGTTTGTCCGGCGTTGCGTCTTGCATCGACCGACATGTGTGCTCGGCGGAGCAACTGCCGTGCCATGGCCGCATGGGCCGATGCACGACGCCAACACGATTTCACCGCCCAATTTATATGCAGATGTCCGCATCTGCAGCAGCTTCTTGACGGAATCGCGGGCGCGAGGCCACATGGCGCCCGAAATGGACACGCAAACGCTTCTGTTTTGGCTTTCGAAAATCGTCGGATTGGCGATCGATCTGCGGCTGCCGCTTTATTTCGGCCTCGTTGTGGGTATCGTACTGCTGTGGACGCGGTGGCGGGGTGCGGCGCGCGCGCTTCTGACGAGCATTCTTGCACTCCAAATCGCGATCGGCACACTTCCCCTCGGCGAAAGCCTGAGCGTATGGCTCGAAGAGCGCATCCCAGCACCCGCCGCATTGCCGGCGCATATCGACGGCATCGTCGTGCTCGGCGGGGACGCCAACAATGTTCTGCTGCAGGCCCGGCCACTTTCGCCGGGCGGCCCGCCGATGCGCCAGGTGGCGGCAGCCGATTTGGCGCGCCGCTATCCGCAGATGCGCATCGTCTATTCCGGTGGCTCGGGCAATCCGCTCGACCCGGCCACGACAGATGCGGCCGGGGCGCGCATTCTGCTTCCCGTTTTGGGGCTCGATCCAGCGCGCGTCGAGTTCGAAGAGCAGTCGCGCAACACGTTCGAAAACGCGCGCAACAGCTTTGACCTCGCCAAGCCCAAGCCAGGCGAAACGTGGCTCCTCGTGACCTCGGCCTTCCACATGCCCCGCGCATTGGGCTGTTTTCGCAAAGCGGGCTGGAATGTGATCCCCTACCCGGTCGGCTACCGCGCGCTGCCGCAGGATGCCGACGATTGGTCGCTGCCGCGCAATTTCGACGGCCCCTTTCCGATCCTCGCCAGCGCGCTGTCGGAGCTCGTCGGGCTCACCGCCTACTACTGGCTCGGCCGAACGGATGCGTGGCTGCCGAAGCTCTAGTCAGCGCTTCACCTTCTCGCGCATCAGCACGAATTCTTCGGCCGCCGTCGGATGCACGGCGATCGTGCGGTCGAAATCCTTTTTGGTGAGCCCGGCTTTGACGGCCACGGCAAACGCCTGCGCAATCTCGGGCGCATCGGTGCCGACCATGTGCAAGCCGCGCACGCGCCCCGTCGCCGCTTCGACGACGAGCTTCATCAGCGTCTTCTCCTGGCGGCCCGACAGCGTGTGCTTCATCGGCCGGAACACCGCGCGATAGATGTCCACGCCGTCGATACCGTGCAGCCGCTCGGCGTCGGTCTGGCTCAAGCCCACGGTGCCCACGGGCGGCTGGCTGAACACGGCCGAGGCGATGTCGTTGTGGTCGACGGTTGTCGGGTTCGCGTTGAACAAGGTCTCGGCCAAACCGCGGCCTTCGGCGATCGCCACGGGCGTGAGATTGATGCGGTTGGTGACGTCGCCGACTGCGTAGATGCCGGGCACGCTCGTCTGCTGCCATTCGTCGACCGCGACGGCACCGGCCTTGTCGCGCACGACGCCGACCTCTTCGAGCCCGAGCCCGTCGGCATTGGGCACGCGGCCGGTCGCGTACATGATCTGCTCGGTGTCAAGCGAGCTGCCGTCTTCGAGGGCCGCACGCAGGATCCAGCCGATCTTGTCGATATGCGCCACTTTAGAGTTGGCGCGGATCTCGATCCCCTGGCGCACGAGTTCGGACGTCAGATGGTCGCGCACGTCTTCGTCGAAGCCGCGCAGGATTTTGGGGCCGCGCACGACGAGGGTCACTTCCGAGCCGGCCGCGCGGAAGATGCCCGCGAACTCGACCGCGATATAGCCGCCGCCGACGATCGTCACACGGCGCGGCAGCGACGTGAGGTCGAGCGCTTCGTTCGAGGTGATGCTGTGCGCGATGCCCGGAATGGCCGGCCGTTCGGGCCGCCCGCCGGTTGCGATCAGAATATATTTGGCCGTAATGCGCTTGTCGCCGATCACGACCGTGTGCGCGTCGACGAGCTTGGCCGCCCCCAGAAACGTCTCGACCTTCGCGTTGTCGAGCATCGTCTGGTAGATGCCTTCCAGGCGCTTGGTCTCGGCGTTTTTAGCGGCGACAAGCTTGCCCCAATCGAGCGCGCCCGACACGTCCCAGCCGAAGCCGCGCGCGTCTTCCATCTCGTGCGCGAAATGCGTGCCGTAGACGAGCAGCTTCTTGGGCACGCAGCCGCGCAGTACGCAAGTGCCGCCCACGCGCCAATTCTCGGCAATGCCCACGCGCGCGCCGTAGCTCGCCGCCCGGCGCGAGGCGGCAACGCCGCCCGAGCCCGCGCCGATCGTGAAGAGATCGAAGTCGAAACTGTCCATAAACTGATTTTCCTCAAACGGCGTCGAACAGCAGGACCATACCAGCGATCGACGCAACGGTCAGCCACGCGATCTGGCGGCGATAGACGCGCCGCACGTCGGCGTAGACGGCGAGCGAAGGCGCGTAATCGTAGCGGCCGAAGCGCTTGTTCCACAGCACCGGCACCAGCGTGAGCCCCGCAAGAAAAGCCGCCGCCGACGGCGTCCACACGGATTCAGCGCCAAGGGCCGCGTACCCGAAATAGACGAGCCACGCGGCTGTGAAGACATAGGCAGGCCAACGGTCGAGATACAAGAGCCGCCAGCGCAATTCAGACTCGCGCGCAGCACCCGCAGGCAGCGAGGCCGCGACGACCGCGGTCGTCACGATGCGGATGGCGGCAAAATAGAACAGGGCTTTGGCGGCGAATGACAATGCTGCGGCGAGGTCCGAGCCGTCGGCGGACATGGCGGCCTCTCAATCGGCGTATTCGATCTTGATCTTGGGCGCGTCGTTTTCGTTCGTCAGCGTGATCATGAAGGTGATCTGGTTCTGGAGTGCGATCAGCGTTTTGGCGGATTTCATCGGCAGCGGGATCTTCTGCTTGCGGCACAAGGTCAGCAGGGCCGTCTGCAGATGTTCGCTTTTGAGTTCGAGCGGCGGGATGGTCGGCTGCTCGGCACCCTTCACGTCGAAATGCACGCTGACGGCCAACGCTTCGAGATCGACATGCAGACGCGAAGGTTTGGCCTTGCCGATCTTCTTGCCGTTGGCGACGGCCCAATCGAGACTTGCGCGCAAAAGCTCGCCAGTTTCGAAAAAGATGAACCGGGTCTCCGACGGCATGGGGCGACTCGCCTGAACGGCTTGATGGAACACCAGTTTAGCGCGCCGCGCCCCAACAAGCCAATGCACCCAACGGCTGGCCTAGAGCCCGCCCATACAGACGTATTTAGAGCCTTCGTGCCCAATGCCAGCACCCTTCATGTCGCCGAGCGGCATTTCGGCCGTGCCGCTCACGTCGGCATCGTGTCGAATTTCGGGAGTGCCGGATCGAGCGAATCCCATGCGTAGCCGCGGCTGCCGTAGGTCACCGCCTGCGGCTCGAACCGGGCGGGATCGTCGAGACTTGCCGCGTGCACTGTGAACAGGTCGGGCATCGCCGAAAAAACCAGATAGACGGGCGATCCGCAGGTCGGACAGAACGCGCGGGACTTTGCATTTCCGCTGTCGCCGCGCATGTCCCAATGCGTCGCGGCCCCGGTTAGCTTCACGTCCGCGCGCGAAGCGAATGTCAGATAGGAGCCGTGGCCTGTGCCGCTGTTTTGCTGGCAGTGGCGGCACTGGCAGTGGTTCGAAAACATCGGCGCGCCGGATATTTCGTAGCGGATCGCGCCGCAGGCGCATCCGCCGGTATAGGCCTTACGCACGTGCCGTCTCCTTATTCGGTTGGACAGAACATTATTTTAGATTGATTTTGTACGACGCGTGCGACGTGCCTCGGCATCCGGCGCGTTCAATTCAGGTGCTTAGACAGTGCCGGCTCGCCCACAAGCGCATCGAGGTTGCGCACGACCTTCTTCCAGCCCTCGCCCATATTCGAATAGGCCGTGTCGTTCTTCGGCAGCACGAAGCCCGAATGGATAATCCGCACGCGCGTGCCGTTCGCGGCAGCGGAGAGGGTCCAGGTGACGACAGTGTCCAGCGGCGCGCCGTAGCCGATATTTCCGGCATGTCCGCTTTGCCACGAATAGACAAGGCGCTCGTTCGCTACGACCTCCAGCACCTGGCACCGAATCACGCCGTCCCAAGCACCGGCCGCCTTCGTCTGGAACGTGAATTCCGTCCCCTTCGTCGCGGCGAAACCCGTCGGCGCCATGAGCCAGCGGCCGATCAACGTGGCATCCGTGAGCGCCCGCCAGATCTTCTCAGGCGCGTGCGGAAAGACTTTGTCGATGACGATTTCCCGCGTGGCCGGCTTCGACGTCACGTCGTTCATGGATCGATTTCCTTCAAGAGAGCGCCGAGATTGGCGAGCTTTTCGTGCCAGAAGGCGCCGTAGTGGCCCATCCAATCGACGAGGGGCGCAAGCCCCTCGGGTTTCGCACGGTAATAAACGTTGCGGCCCTCCGGACGCTCGGCGACCAGACCGGCCTGCTTCAATGACTTCAGGTGCTGGGAGATCGCACCTTGCGTCACGCCGCTGCCCTTCGTGAGATCGATCACGCTGATCTCGTTTGCGTGGACCACGCGTTCAAAAACCGCCCGCCGCGTCGGATCGGCGAGTGCGCGCATGACGGTACCGACGGTGTTTGCATCGAGCATACCGTCAAATTAGCACTGACTAATTCATAAGTATATACTATTTGATTGGACGTTTCCGGCGGCTGGGGGTGTCGGCATCGGACAAAGTCAAAGCCCGCCCATACAGACGTATTTGACCTCCATGAACTCCTCGAGGCCGTATTTGGAGCCTTCGCGGCCGATCCCCGACTCCTTCATGCCGCCGAACGGCACTTCGGCCGTTGCGATTACGCCGGCATTGACTCCGATGAGGCCGTATTCGAGCGCTTCGGACACACGCCACACGCGGCCAATGTCGCGGCTGTAGAAATACGCCGCCAAGCCGAACTCGGTGTCGTTGGCCATGCGGACCGCCTCGTCGTCGGTCTTGAAGCGGAACAAGGGTGCGACCGGCCCGAATGTTTCCTCGCGCGCGACGAGCATCTGCGCGGTGACACCCGCCAGCACGGTGGGTTCGAAGAAACGCCCGCCGCGCGCATGGCGCTTGCCGCCGGTGAGCAATGTGGCCCCCTTGGCGAGCGCGTCGGCGATGTGGCGCTCGACCTTATCGACGGCCGCGTTCTCGATCAGCGGACCCTGGCTCGCGCCCGCCTCCGTGCCCGGTGCCGGGTTGAGCTTCTTGGCGGCGGCGGCAAACTTCGCGGCGAACGCATCGTAAATGCCGTCCTGCACGAGGAATCGGTTGGCGCACACGCAAGTCTGCCCGGTGTTGCGGTATTTGGAGGCAAGTGCGCCCTCGACGGCCGCGTCGAGATCGGCATCGTCGAACACGATGAAGGGCGCGTTGCCACCCAGTTCGAGCGAGACTTTTTTGACCGTGCCCGCACACTGGGCCATCAGCAATTTGCCGATCTCGGTCGAGCCCGTGAATCCCAATTTGCGCACGACCGGGTTGCCGGTGAGCTCCTTGCCGATCGACGGTGCGTCGCCCGTCACGACATTGAACACGCCCTTGGGCAAGCCAGCGCGCTCGGCAAGCTCGGCCAGCGCCAACGCCGAGAACGGCGTGAGTTCGGAGGGTTTCAGCACGACCGTGCAGCCCGCCGCGATCGCCGGGCCCGCCTTGCGCGTGATCATCGCGGCCGGGAAGTTCCACGGCGTGATCGCGGCAACGACGCCGATCGGCTCCTTCGTGATGACGTAGCGGCGGTCGTTGGCGGTCGTCGGGATCACGTCGCCGTAGGCGCGTTTGGCTTCTTCGGCGAACCATTCGAGGAACGAGGCGGCGTAGCCGACTTCGCCCTTCGATTCGGCCAAAGGCTTGCCCTGCTCCATCGTCATCAGCAGGGCGAGATCGTCGGCGTTCGCCATCATGAGGTCGTGCCATTTGCGCAAGACCGCAGCGCGCTGCTTGGCGGGCACCTTTCGCCACGTGGCAAAGGCGCGCTCTGCAGCTTCAATGGCGCGGCGCGTTTCGGCAGCGCCCATATCGGGCACATGTCCCAGCATCGTGCCCGTGGCCGGATCGTCGACGTCAAACGTCTTTTTTGAATCCGCTTCGCACCAAGCGCCGTCGATATAGGCTTGCTGGCGGAACAGCGACGGGTCCTTGAGGGCAACGCCGCTGTAGCGGGCTGCGCGGGCAGGTTCGGCCATGTTTTTCTCCCCAGAAAATTCGGCTTGTTTGTGCCGTACTATACCTGCCCGCTACTCGACCGTCACGCTCTTGGCGAGGTTGCGCGGCTTGTCGATGTCGGTGCCCTTGATGAGGGCCACGTAGTAGGCGAGCAGTTGCACGGGAACGGAATAGAGGATCGGTGCCACGAACGGATCGCACGGCGGCAATTCGATCGCCGCGACCGCGAGATTGCCGATTTTGGCGATGCCTTCCTTGTCCGAGAACAGCACGACCTGGCCGCCGCGCGCGCGCACTTCCTGCACGTTGGACGCGGTCTTTTCGAACCATTCGTCGTTGGGGGCGAGCACGATCACCGGCACGTCGGGTGCGATCAGCGCAATGGGCCCGTGCTTCATCTCGCCGGCGGCATAGCCTTCGGCGTGGATGTAGCTGATCTCCTTGAGCTTGAGTGCACCCTCCATCGCGATCGGAAACGCCGTGCCACGCCCGAGATAGAGCACGTCGCGCGCCGGGGCGACGATCTTGGCGGCGGCCCTTATATGCTCGTCGGCCGCCAGCACGGCCGAGACTTTCTCCGGGATGCCGGCGATGGCTTGGGCAAGCGCCGCGAGACGCTCGGGGCTCTGCGTGCCGCGCGCGCGCGCGGCCGCAAACGCAAAGGCGGCAAGCACGGCCAGCTGCGTCGTGAAAGCTTTGGTCGAGGCGACGCCGATCTCGGGGCCGGCATGGGTTGCCAGCAACGCATCGGCTTCGCGCGCCATCGAGCTTTCGGGCACGTTGACGATGGCCGCGATCTTCTGACCGCGCCCGCGCGCAAATCGCAGGGCCGACAGCGTGTCGATCGTCTCGCCCGACTGCGAGACGAACATCGACAAGCCGCCATCTTCCAGCACCGGGTCGCGATAGCGAAATTCCGACGCGATCTCGACGTCGCAGGGGAGGCGCGCGAGTTGCTCGATCCAATAGCGCGCCACGCTTGCCGCATAGAACGACGTGCCGCACGCAACGAGCTGCACGCGCTTGAGTGCGGCAAGATCGACCGGCAATTCGGGCAAGGTCACGCGATGCGTGGCCGGATTGACGTAGCTGCGCAGCGTGTCGCCGATCACGGCCGGCTGCTCGAAAATTTCCTTCTGCATGAAATGCTGGAAATTGCCCTTGCCGACCAATGCGCCCGACAGCACCGTCTCGCGCACTTCGCGCGCCACCTTCTTGTCGGTCTGGTCGTAGACCTGGACGCTGTCGGTCGTGAGCACGGCCCAGTCGCCGTCGTCGAGATAGGAGATCATCTTGGTGAGGGGGGCGAGTGCGAGCGCGTCCGAGCCCACATACATTTCGCCCTCGCCGTAGCCGATCGCAAGCGGCGAGCCGCGTCGGGCGGCCAGCAGCAGACCGGGCCGCCCGGCCACAATAACGGCAAGGGCAAACGCCCCGTGCAGTCGATGCATCGCCGCCGCCATCGCGGCATCCGGCGTGCGCCCCTCCAGGATCAGCACCGTCAGCAGATGCGCCACCACTTCGGTGTCGGTCTCGGTCGCGAAGATGCGGCCCTTGGCGACGAGTTCGGCCTTGAGCTCGGCGAAATTTTCGATGATGCCGTTGTGCACGACGGCGACTTTTTCGGTCGCGATCGGATGCGCATTGTTCGCCGTGGGGGCACCGTGCGTGGCCCAGCGCGTGTGGCCGATCCCGGTCGATCCCGTCAGCGGTTCTTCGACAAGCAGCGCTTCGAGATTGCGGATGCGCCCTTCCGCACGACGCCGCTCGATATGCCCATCGACCACGGTCGCGACCCCGGCCGAATCGTAGCCGCGATATTCGAGCCGCAACAGCCCGTCCACCAGACGCGGCGTGGCTGGTCCCTTGCCGACGATTCCGACGATCCCGCACATGAACTGCTATTCCTTTTTCTTCGCCGCTTTTTCGGCCGCGCGACGCGCGCGGAATTTCTTGGCCCAACCGCTGCGCGCGTGCGCCGCCCCGCGCGCCACGACGAGCGCGTCGTCTTCCACATCTTCCGTCACGACCGAACCTGCGCCGACGATGGCGCCCGCCCCGATCTTGACCGGGGCCACCAATGCGCTGTTGGAGCCGACGAACGCGCCGGCCCCGATCTCGGTCGTGAATTTCTCGAAGCCGTCGTAGTTGCAGGTGATCGTCCCCGCACCGATATTGGCGCCCGCCCCCACCTTGGCGTCGCCGACATAGCTCAGATGGTTGATCTTGGCCCCGGCCGCTACCGTCGCATTCTTGATTTCGACGAAATTGCCGATATGGGCACCGGCTGCGATATCGGCGCCGGGACGCAGGCGCGCAAACGGCCCTACGATAGCGCCGTCGGCAATCGCCGTGCCCTCGATATGGCAGAAGCTCTTGATCTCGACATTGGCGCCGACCTTCACGCCGGGCCCGAAAAACACCGACGGATAGACGGTCGTGTCGGCGCCGATCTGCGTATCGTAGCTGAACCAAACGCTCGCGGGATCGACAAGTGTCACGCCCGCTAGCATCGCCGCGTGGCGCTTATTGCGCTGGAACGCTGCTTCGAGGGCGGCGAGTTCCGCACGGTCGTTGGCGGCAAGCCATTCGTCGGCACCGCCAGCGATCGCGCGCGCCGCCCGGCCGGCTGCGCGCGCCAGCCCGATCGCGTCGGTCAGATAGAATTCATTCTGCGCATTGTTGGGCGCGATCCGGCCCAGAAGATCGAAGAAGCCGCGGCCCGCAAACGCCATCACGCCCGTGTTCACGAATTCGATGCGCCGCGTGACCTCGTCGGCGTCTTTGGCTTCGACGATACGCGCCAAACTCCCGTCGGCGTCGCAGACAAGGCGCCCGAAAGCGCCCGGATCGCCAAGCCGCACGCCCAGCACCGCAACGGCCGGGTTCGAGGCATGATTGAGCTCGGCGCGCAGCCGCGCGAAGGTCGCCGCACTTACGAACGGCGCGTCGCCCAGCGTCACCAGAATATCGCCGTCGAAATCCTGCAGTGCGGCCTTGGCCTGCAGCGCGGCATGGCCGGTCCCCAGCCGCTCGCGTTGTTCCACGCTCGAAATGTCGAGGCCGGGCGCTGCCGCACGTGCGGCCGCCAGCACGGCCGTGTCGCCGGGAGCGACCACGAGCACGATTTTGGTCGGCTGCAAGGCAACGAGTTCGGCCGCGATATGGCCGATCAGCGGCCGTCCGCCGACGGCGTGCAGCACCTTGGGCTTGGCACTTTTCATGCGGCTGCCGAGCCCGGCGGCGAGCACGATCACGGCAAGCTTCTTGTCGCGCGCGTTCATTGATGCGATACCCCTGGCGATTCGGCGGAACAATTCCATACACTGAAGCGGTCGCGAAATCACAAAATGTTGCAAGGAATTGCACGTCGATGTCCCAGATTTTCGATTGCAGCGCCGTCATCTTCGATCTCGACGGCACGCTCGTGGACACGGCGCAAGACATCGTCGCCGCTGTCGATGCGTTGCTCGCCGAATACGACCGCGCGCCGATCGGTTTCGACGCCGGCCGCCGCCTGATCGGCGACGGGGCGCGCGTGCTCGTGCAGCGCGCGTTTCTGGCAAGCGGCGCACCGGCACCAGACGTCGATGCCGCAACCGCGCGCTGGTTCGAAATCTACGGCGCGTCGCTCGCGAGCTTCTCGAAGCCCTACCCGCATGTGGCGTCGACCTTGGCGGCCTTGCGCAAGCGCGGGCGCAAGCTCGGCGTGTGCACGAACAAGGCCGACGCGTTGGCCGTCCGCCTGCTCGAGCTGCTCGATCTTGCCGGCTATTTCGACGCGATCGTCGGCGGTGACGTGCCGAATCGCAAACCCGATCCGCGCCATCTGCTGGCGACGGCCGAACGGCTCGGCGTCAGCCATCGCAACTGCCTGATGGTCGGCGATTCGCCCAACGATGCGGCGGCCGCCAAAGCCGCGCGCATGCAACTCGTCGTCGTCGATTGGGGCTATTCCACGATAGTGCCCGCTTCCCTCGGCGGCGACGCCGTCATCGGCGATTTTGCCGAACTCGAGAGCCTCGTCGCATGATCCCGGGCATTGGCGACAACGAGACCATCGCGCATCTGATCCAGATTTCGATCGCCCCGGTCTTTCTGCTGAACGGCCTCGGCATCCTGCTCAACGTGTTCACCGGCAGGCTTACGCGCGTGGTCGATCGCATGCGCAAGGTTGCCGTGCAATTGCGCGCCGGCCCCGGCGATCCCGAGCTGCGCCAATTGCGCCGCGAATTGGCGCTGCAACGCTTGCGCTTGCGTATCGTCAACGGCGCCATCGCCCTTGCCGCACTTTCGGCCTTTCTCACGTGCTGCGCGATCTTGGCGCTGTTCGTGGGCGGCCTGTCGCGCGACACGCAAAGCATTCTGCCGCTCGCCCTGTTTGCGGCGGCAGTGGTGGCCGTGATCGTCGCCCTCGCGCTGTTCATCTGGGAAGTACGCGTTTCGGGCCACGCCCTGGCCGCCGAAACGGAAGACCTGGAGTAGCGGGAGCAGCTTATTCGGCCGAGGCCTTCTGCGGCAGGCCGCGCACCTCGCGCAGATGGCCCACGACGGTGCCGAACCATGTCTCGAATTCAATGCGCGCAGGGGCGAGCACGCCGCGCTCGCCGAGCGGGGCCATGAACACGCGTCCGGTGCGGTTTTCGGCTTCCGGATTGCGGTTGGCCGTGGCTTTGCGCGAGCGGCCGGCGATCGGGACCCACGTGAATTCGCAGACCTCGGCGACGCCCTGGAAGATCGAGCCGGCCGTGCGCGGCAATTCGCGCTGGCCCTTGTCTTCGAACAGAATGTCGAAGCGCATGCGGCCGTCAAACACGGCGTGGCGCGAGGTGCAGCCGCGCCCTTCGTTGATCTGGCGGATCACGGCCATCACGGCCGATATCGGATCGATGGCGCCGGCGCGCTGTTCGGGCGTTACCTCGTCGCGCTCGTCGTCGCGATTTTCGGGCACGGCTTCGTTGCGCACCAATTGGCCATCGCGATAATCCATCTCGATGCTGCGCGGTTGGCCGCGAAATTCGCCCTTGACGCGGTAGGTGGCGGGCTGGGTCGCATCGCCGAGAAAGCGTCCCATCACGTCGGTGCGCGACTGCCATGGAAACACCCAGCGCACAACGCCGACCGAGGCCTGGCGGCTAGCGATCTGGTAGTTGTCGCCGACCACCGCGAATTCGAGCGTGAGTTCGACGATGCGCGCCCCGGCCGTGACGTCGTAGACCATTTCGAGCCGTTCGCGCGGCGCCCAGGCGGTCTGGGCGGCCGCCGGCGAGCTTGCCGCGCCGACGGCAAACGCCGCTCCGATGGCTGCGAGGCGCAAAACCAGCATATCTGTCACCGAAAACGGGGTTGGGGGTGCGTTGCGAAGCATATAGGGGGGTGCGGGCCCCCGACAAGTGGCGCTTTCTTGACTTTGGCGGGGCGGACGCACTATACCCCCTGCTCTGACGAATTCGGGCAACCGGTTCGGGCGCTTAGCTCAGCGGTAGAGCACGGCTTTCACACGGCCGGGGTCGTAGGTTCAATCCCTACAGCGCCCACCATCCTTCGGGTCTGATTTTATTGCGTTATTGCCGCTTCGGCGGCACCCGCGCAGCGGCGGCGATCGTCCACCGCGAGCCGCAACCATCCGCGAACATCCGTGCAGGATCCGTGCAGCCGCTTTCGGGCTGTGCCGATTCGTTCTGCCGCTTTGCCCGCGCCCCGCCCTGCCCCTCGGTGCTGCGCGCGCATTGACCGCGCCGGGTCGCTTCTGCCATCGTTCCGCCTGCACGCATTGCGGGCATCAAGAAACCGCTTGCAAGGGGAGTTTTCGATGTTTCGTAGTCTTTCCCGCCTCGCCGCCCTCGCCCCCGTCTTCGCGCTCTGTGCCGTCCTCGCGCTCGGCGCGTGCGCGCCCACGACCGAGCGGCCGACGGTCGATTCGGCCGCCTCGGGGGCCGAGGCCAAGCTGCAGCGCGGCATGGCGTTCGACAATCTCGAGACCCAGCGCCTGCGCCTCAACGACGTCGCCTTCCGCGTGCTGTCGGCCGGGGCCGAGCTGTGCGGCACGCGGGTGCGGCCCGCCGGCGGCTTCTCGCTGCGCACGGCCGCGATGTATTCCGGCGCCATGCGCGAAGCCGCGCGCGACAAGGGCATCAACGAGGCCGTTGCCGTGGCCAGCGTGACGGCGGGCGGCCCGGCCGCCCTTGCAGGCCTGCACGTGGGCGACGTGATCGAGCGCATCGGCGACACGCCGATTCCGGCCGGGCGCGACGGCATGGCGGCCGTCGAGAAGGCGCTGGCGACCAAGGATCCGGCCGTGACCGTGCGCGTGTCGCGCGACGGCACGCCGCTCGAGGCGACGCTGCAGCGCGTGCCGTCTTGCGACTATCAGGTCGTCTACCAGCAGAACCCGCAGCTCAACGCCTACGCGGACGGCAGCAGGATCGTGATGTTTTCGGGCATGGTGCGCTTTGCGTCGACAGACGAGGAATTGGCGCTGATCGTGGCGCACGAGCTCGCCCACAATATGCGCGGCCATATCGACGCCAAGCAGGGCAACGCCGTGATCGGCGCCATTCTGGACGGGCTGCTGCAGGGCCTGACCGGCGTGCGCACGGGCGGGGCCTTCATGAACGCGGCCGCGAATGCGAACTCGCCGGATTTCGAAGCCGAGGCGGATTATGTGGGGCTCTATGTGATGGCGCGCGCGGGTTTCGCGATCGACAATGCGCCGCAATTCTGGCGCCGCATGGCGGTCGAGAACCCGGGCGGGATCTCGCACACCAGCACGCACCCGGCCACGAACGACCGCTTCGTGGCGCTGCAGGCCGCGATCGCCGAGATCGACGCCAAGCGCGCCGCCGGCGCACCGCTGGTGCCCAACGAGAAAAAGGCGGTCACGACGGTCGAACCGCCGAAATGAAGAAAGCCCGCCCTGGTTTCCCGGGGCGGGCTTTACACTTGGTCACATAGACCCTTAATCGGTCGTCAACGTTCGTCAGCAGGCTTTGGCGACACCGGCCGTCAGAAAACCATGCCAAATGCCGTTTGCGTTTACGCTTGGATGGAGCGTGGGTGCATCCTCTGGGCCTGTCAGCGTCCAAGAATGGCCGTTGGCTTGCCGGTTCGGCAGGATTGAAACCGTAAGCCATGTCCCACAATCAAGGGGCCAGAACGTTATCCACTTGATGACGCCGATCTCGTCGCGGTGATAACAGAACTCGCCACGTTTAAGATGTTCGTCGGCATCGAAATCCTCGGCGGCTGTTGAGCCCCAAGGTCCATTTAGATCGGCACGGTGTTTCAGTTTCTCGCTCATCATCGACCCCAATCCGCATAGCGTTCCGGGATCGGCGGCAACGGGACGCTTTGGCCCGCGAGCGCATGCGTGCTGTCGCCGCAGAAATTGAGCACGCCGTCCGTGAGGATGTAGTGGCAGCATTTCTCCGGCTGGCCCGGCTTGTGGCGGCCCCAGGTGTGCTTGAAGCTCGGCGAATAGGTCGGCTTGACGAGATCGCCGTTGAAAGCCCAGCCGGGCGGCAGCCGGTGCATGTCGTCGCATCCAGGGCAGAAGTGCAGATGCCCATTCGATTGACCGTGGCCATCGACGGTCGCGCGCAGCTTCTCGCTCATCGCCCCGCCCCCGCCGCTTTCTTGGCGATGTCGCCCAGCGCCGCACCTGCGGCCTGGGCGTTCGAGCGGGCCGAGACCGACGAGCCGAAGAAAAAGCCATAGACCTGCTCGGCCTTCGAATTGATGAATCCGGCGAGCAGGCCTACCGCGTTCGCGATCGCGATTACGAGCTCGGGGTTCTTGATCTGCACGCCCTGCGTGAGCAGCGCGTAGTAGCCCCACAGCATCGCGGCATTGATCACGAAGAACGCCGCGACCGTGACGTAGGCGAGATTGCTCGACACCGACTGGCCGCCGTTCTTGAACAGGTCGCGCGCGTTTTCGAGATCCTTGAGCTCGCCCATGCGCTCTTCGTGCGCGCGCTGGGATTCTCGGTCGCGCAGATCGAGCAGCTTTTCCTTGAAGCGCATCGCAAGGTTCGGGTCGGCCGCGATCGCCTTTTCGATCTGGTCTTTGTCGTCGGTGCCGAACACCGCCTTCGCGGTTTCGCCGACGGCGGTGGCGACGGCCTCGGCGTTTTTGCCGAAGGCCGCCCCGACCAGGCCGGGCACGAATTGCAGGGCGAGCGGGATCAGGGCTTGCAGCATGGGCTAGGCCTCCAAGGTTTCGGGGTGTGCGGCGAGGGCCGCCAGCGCGCGCTCGTAGCGGTTGGCGCGGTCTTGCAGGCCGGTTTGGCCGCCATTGATCGCCCGCGTGACGGCCGCCAGCCCCGCCTCGCCCTTGTCGGCGTGCGCGTTGCATTTGGCCTGCTGCCAGAACCAACCGGCGATCAGCCCGGCATTCCACGGGCTGCGCGCTTGCTCGGGATCGGCCTCGAGCGGGATGCCGAGGGCGGCACCTGCGGCGCGATAGTTGCGGCGGCCGGTGAGCTGGATCAGGCCCCGGCCGCGATAGGTCCAGCCATCGCCCGAGGCGACCGGGCCGTTGCCGTTGCGGCTGGCATAGACGAGATTCGCCAAGGCGATCGGGTTGCGCGCATAGGGCTCGGCCATCGCGTTCGTGGCGAAGCGCTCGCCCCACACTTCGCGGATGCGCACGGCCGTGTAATTGAGGTTCTCTTCGACGCGGGAAAAGCCGCCCGACTCGTGCCCGAGCTGCGCCACAAAATGCGCCAGGCGCAGCCGCGTGAGGATATCGAAGCGCTTGCACGCCACGGCGAGCGGGCCCGCGAATGTGGTGCACGCAAGCGCGTTGCCACCGGCCGCCGCGATCGCATCGGTCACGGCCGCGACGGTTTCGGGCAATACGCCGCCGATGCGCGCGACGTCCGCCGCGCGGGCTTGCCGTTCGTCCATGTCGGTCTCCTAGGGTTTGCTGGCGGCCGAGGCGGCGAGCCACGCGGGCACGCCGAGGCCAAGCGCCTTGGCGCCGGCGGCGACGAGGCCGAGCACGAACACCCAGATCAGCGCCTTGGCGATCGCCTTGGTGATCTCGCGGCCGACCTCGCCCTTGGTCTTGTCGATCGCGACCTGGAACTCGACCGCATTGCGCAGCAGATGCGCCTTGTCGCGCGGGATGCCGAGCTCGGTCAGGAAATCGCGCACGCCCTCTTGGGCGGCCTCGCGCATCAGGGTCTTGAGATCGTCGACGTGGATCAGACGGACATTGTTGGGCTCGGCGCTCACAGCACCACCTCCACGGCCAAATCGCGCGTCGCGTTCGTGCGGTTTATGAACGTCGTGCGCGTGTCGGCATTCGAACCGCTGCCGTCATCGTAGCGCACATTCACGCGGTCGGTGGCGGTTGCGTTGGCGACGCTGCCGCCGATCGTGAGCGGTTCGTCGCGGGCAGAGCCGCTTTGGTTAATCTCGACGCGCCAATCCTCGGTCCCGAGGATGCTCGTATCCGTGATCGACGTAATCGTATTGTTTCGCCCCGAGCCATAACCAGCTTGATTTGCGCAGGCATTCACGTCGATGTTTGGAGTGCCAGATGTCGGCGTAACGACGAGCCAATACGTCGTTGCAGACGTGATCGACGGCGGGCTGCCGAAGGTAAACGTAACAGCCCCCGCCGCGCTAATCGTTTGCGCACCGCTCGAGCTTCCGATCTGCGTTCCGGGGCTGCCAGCATTGTTTGTGTAGAGCCGCGCTTCCCACGAGCCGGAGGATACGACTGCGTTGACGTCAATGCGAGCGCTCGTCAGCGTGCCGGTTGTGGTCGCGTCAAATCGAAACCCGAGACTTTGCCCGACCGCGTTGCTTACGGCTTTTGCGCTGGACGTGGCGACACCAAAGGTGCCTGTGGTCAAAACAGCAGACGCCTGCACAATGTACGCCGCCTGCTCGCGTTCGCGCGCACCGGCATCGGGCCAATGCTGGACGGTAAAAGTGCCATCGACCGCAACCGAAGAATTGCGCCCCGTAAAGACCGTGTCGTCTTCGGGATCGAAATCGATCTCGGTCGAGCTGGCCGCATAGCCGATCAGGCGCGACGCGTTCTGCGTGCCGCTCGACGGGAGCGTCGGTGCGGTCTGGGTGATGCCGCCAGCCGTCGTGTGGGCGAAGACCGCCTGTCCTGCCGTGAGGCCCGAAAAGCCTGCGACGCGGCCGGGGCGCACCTGCGCCGTTCCGCTCGCACCGCTCGAGATCGCGGCGAGCGCAATGCCGATGCGCGGGCCGATGCGCACCGGCGAGATGGCATCGGTATCGACCTGGTACCAGCGGTCGGCGCCGCCGCCGCGCTGGTTAAACACATCCTGGTAGATGATATCGCGGATCGACAGCGCTTCGCCGGCGGTGATCGTCGCCGTACCGCCGCCCGAGGCACCACTGCCCGCCAGCACGCGCTCGTCGATGATCATCGAATTTGCGATCGCGGTGGTGCTGGTCGCCAGCTGGAAACGGCAGATCGGCAGGCGGTCGGCCGGGATCGCCGGGGCCACAGGCGAAGCACCGGGCGTGCCGGTCACGACCGCGATCGTGCCGTCGGCGGGATTGAGAACAACGCGGTCGATTCTCGGATTGCCGACGGGGGCCGTGATCGTGCCCGTGTTCTGCGCCGCGACCTCGGTCAGCACGCCGCCGATCATCAAAGCGCCGGCGAGCACCTTCACCGTCATGTTCGGCGTGTCCTGGGCTTGCGGCAGGAAGGCGACCGAGATCCGCGCGCCGGCGACGATGGCGGCGTCGATGCCGGAACGCCAAACCGGCCAAAGCTGCGACGTGTTGTCGGGGGCGATATAGGCTGCGACCATTCTAGACTCCGATTGCTTGCCAATTGGCGGTGCCGGCCGTCGCCGCACCGCTGCCGTTTGCGGTTTTGAGAACGAAACCCGTTTCGGTGATGCTTTCGGCCCAGGCTTGCTGCACGGCACCGCCCGTGGGCGTCACCTGCACGTTTGGGGCGCTGAAAAACCGGCGCGCGAACGTGACGGTGAGGCCGCCCGACGGCACCGCGACCCCGATGCCCTCTTCGGTGCGCAAGGTTGCGTCCGCTGTCGGCGTGAAGGCCGTAGCGACCTGGATGCCGTCGCCGCTGCGCAGCTTGATGCGCTGCTTGGCGTAGCGCAGATCGTTGGTGCCGATCGTCCAGGGCTCGAAACCGTCATAGCTGTCGGCCGACAGGCGGTAATCCTGTTCAAGCTGGCAGATGGCGCCGCCGACGGTTTCGCCGGGGCACAGGCGCGCGGCCGTGCCCGCGTAGGTGCGCACCTGGCTGTCGTAGAGAAGATCGATCTCGGGCGCTTCGTAGATCGCCTCGGCGACCGGATACGCGTTGAACGAGGCGGCGGCCTCTTCCTCGGTGATCTCGCTGGCGAGCTTGGTCGAGTTCGGCACCAGCACGCCGGTCCAATGCACATGGCAGTCGGTCTTGGTGCCCAGCCAATCGGGGGCTTGCGGGGCGGCGAAAACGATCTTGTTCGTCGAATTGACCGGGATGGCGCCGATCGACGCGAGCGAGGTTGCCGCATTGGCCGAGAGATTGCCCGAATTGTCGCGAGCCTTGATGTAGAAGCGCCAATCGCCGGGCGGGATCGCGATCGTGGTGACAGATGTCGCCCCCGTCGCCTGGCTCACGGGCGTGGCCGCGTTCCAGTCGTTCACGGTCTGCGGCGAGAAGCGCAGATCGTAGCCGCCGAGATCGAGATCGGACACGGCCTGCCAGCGCAGCACCACCGCCGAGCCGTTTGCGGCGGCCGAAAAGCCCGCCACGTCCGACGGCAGATCGGTCTTGCCGAGCACGACATGGTTCGTCGCCGTGACCCAATTGGGCGACGTGGCGCCGATATAGTTGCGGCTGCGGATGCGCAGATCGTAGGCGACACCGTCGGCGACATCGAGGATGCGATAGGAGGTCGCACTGCCTTGCGTGAATTCGCTTGGGCCCCAATCGGCATCGGCGGATTTTTTGTACTGGATCTCGATCAGGCCGCCCGAGACGACATAAGCATCAGCGGGGGCCGTCCATGCCGCCTTGAGGCGCGAGAAGATGGTGCCGTCGTTGCGCGTGTCGAGCTCGCCCGTGCCCGACGACAGCACGAGGTCCGTCGGCGGGGCGACGGTCGAAGCACTCGGCAGATTCGTGCGCGGGGCCGGGGACATCGAAGCTTCGTCGGTCGCCGGATTCCAGGCATAGACATTCGCGTCGATCTCGGCCAATTCCATTTCGCAGACGATCGAGGGCGCGTCTCCGTCCGACCGCTGGCCGAATTTGAAACGCGTGACCTCGAAGGTTTTGCCGGTCCAGCCGTAGCGCGGCCAGTCGAAGGCGACCGTGTCGCCGCCGCGCACATCGAGGCACGAAAGTTTGCCGACGAGCGATGTGCCGATCTGGCGGCGCACGCGCTCGAGCTCGATGCGCGCCAGGCGCTGCGCCATGCTCGGCGAAATCGTGAATTCGAGATTGTAGCCGCTCGACCAGGCGCGCACGCCCTGGTCTTCGGTGAGGAACGCGGCCGGAGCGACCGAGGGATAGTCCGTGGCCTGCCAGCCGCCATCGGGATCGACAAACGTGCCTTTGACGCCGTTGAACACGTCGCGCGGCTCGCGGCGCCACGCCACTTTGAAACCTTCGACCAGATCGTCTGCGGCGAGCGTGCGCGACGAAGCGCGCCAGGCGCCCGCGCGAATGATCCATTTGCCTTCCGAGCGGATCAGGCGGCCGCCCATCGCGGTGAGCATGTCGCCGATGATCTTGTCGGGGGCCGATTCCGTGGCGGCCGTGCCGTTGGCGGTGTAGCGCGGCTCGCCCACGGCGGCGATCTGGTGCGTGCCCGTACCCGCCGAGGTGATGTCGATCAGCGTACGCGTGCGCGCGTTGGCAAGCGTAGTTGCGAGGCCGCCGATTTTCGAGCCGGTTTCGCTGAAATAGTAATCCGTGCCCGTCGCAAGCCCGCCCGGCAGCGTGCCGTCGGTGAAAAGCCGCACGACCGTGCCGGTGCGCAGGCGGCCGCTTGCGTCGGCAAGCGTGATGCGATCGGTCGCCGGATCGGCCGTAAAGTTGGTGGCGACGCGAATAGTGTGCGTGCCGCTGCCCGCCGACGAAAGATCGATCGCCGTGCCCGCTTTGGCGTTTTCTTCCGTCGTCGCGAGCTTGCCGGTGAGGTTGCCGACCACGATGAAAAAATAATCCGTCGTGGCCGTGAGGCCGCCCGGCAGCGTGCCCGCACTCGATACGCGCACGCGGCTGCCCGTGACGAGGTTCATGTCGCCGTCGGCGAGCGTGATCAGATCGGTCCCGGCATTGGCCGTGAACGTCGTTTGTTTGGCGCGCAAGCCGACGATCTCGTCGCAAATACTCGCTGCCGCGGCGAGTTCGGCTTCGTCGATCTCCGACCAGGCCGCGCCGAAGCCGCCGGCGTTCTGCGGGATCGTGAGGTAACGCGCCAGCACGAGGGCCGCATTGTCGGTCCAGCCGGTCGATGCGTCGCGCGGATCCTCGATCGCGGTTTCGCAGGGGCCGACGATCGTCATGTTCGGCACGCCATTTGCGAATTTGTCGGCGTTCCAGATCAGCTGCACATAAAGCTTCGCGCAACCGGTCTGCTTGTGCGCGTCGGTCCACAAAGCCGGGACCGCCTCTTTGAGCTTGGCATTCAGCGTGGCGTCGCCCGAGGACGTGCCGTCGCCAAACCACGCCTTTGCGTAGCCCGCATAGTTGCCTGTCGCGTCGCCGTTTGCGTCGAGCGGCACCACCTCGTCGGCAAACCACAGCTCATCCATGCCCTTGAGAGGGTTCGCCGAGAGCGTGATCAGGATGTGCAGCGTGCCTTTGTTGCCGCCGGTCTGCTCGACAAGCGTGCGCGTGCCGCCGATGCGCAACCGGCCGAAATGGAGTTTGCCCTTGCCCACCGCCTCTTGGACCGTGACGGTGCGGTCTTGCGCGATGCGATCGAAGCTCGGCAGAGCCCCGCCACCTTTGGGCTTGGGTGCGAGCAGCGACGACACGCCGCCCAGCACCAAGGCGCCCGCGAAGGCGCCCCAGGAAAAGCCCAGCGTGAGGCCGGCGGCGACCGAGAAGGTCGAGCCCGAGAAGACGGCCGTGGCGACGGCGGCGGCGACAAAGCCCGGCATGTGTCAGACCCGCCAGGCGGCTTGCAGCCGCTTGTCGTCGATGCGCACGCTGCCCAACCCTTCGGGGAGCATCACGGCCACGTGCGCGCCGAGGCCCACGCCCAGATGCGGCAGACCGTCCACAAAAAGATAAAGATCGCCGCGGCCGGCGCCGAAGATCGCGACCGGCTCGACGCCGAACACGATTTCGACGGCGCGCTTGAGATCGGGATCGACGCCACGGATCAGGCGAATCGCATCCTTGCGCGTGGCATAGCGGCCCTCGAATTGCGGCCAGGCGTCGCGCCCCGTGAGGGCGGCGACGGTCTCGCATGCGAAGCGGAAGCAATCGTTGCTGCCGAGCGCGTAGCTGCTGCGCTCGAACTTGTCGACGAGCGATGCGAGGCGCAGTTCCCAGCCTTCGAGCCGCATCGACATCACGAACTCCCCCAATCTATGGATTTGTCCTGCAGCAGGGCGTTGTAGTCGAAACCCTTGTCGCCATCGGCGCGATTGGCCTGGTCTTCCGGCGTGTAGCGGATCTCGCGCGGGCGCTTGAGCGAAGCCATGATGTTCTCGGCCGACAGCGCGATCGTGCAGGTCTCGCCGGTTTCCTCGGTGCTCGGCACGCCGCACGTGCCCTCGAAGACGAGTACCGGATCGGCGATCAGCGCCCCGGTGCCCATGTCCAAGAACCCGAGCCACAGGCGTGCTGGCAGGTTCTGGCGCACGGCATTGACCGACTGCTCGAGCAGCGAGGTGGGGATGCCGGTCATCGAAAAGACGAGCCCGGTCGATTTGAGGTCGGTCGTTTCTTCCGGGGCCGACACGCTCGCAAGCGCGCCCACGCCCGCATAGGTGTCGCCGTCAAAGGTCAGATCGCCAAGGCCGGTCCAGACGCGCAGAAAGCCCGTCGCGGTCTCGATCTCGGCAAGCAGCACGGGCCTTTTTGCCGCCGCCGACACGGCCGTCTGCATGGCGGTGGATAATGTTCTTGGCACGGGTTAGACCGCTTCCACGCAGTCGAAGCTGAACGAGCCGCGGAACGGCGCTTCGAGCAGCAGGCGATTGATGTTCTGGGCAAGGCGGAACGTGCCGCGCGGGCTGGCCAGCGTTATGGCCGCGTTGTCGGCGATGCCTTCGCGGCGGATGTTCGGCCAGATATCGAACGTGGCTTGGCCGCTGCCGTTCGAATTGGCGTCGGTCGTGACCATGTGCAGGCGCGTGGTCGCACCGCTGCCGATCTGGATATAGTCGCCCGCGCGCAAGATGCCGGTGACACCCGCGGTCCAACCGTCGGTCGCCAGCGTGGTCGCCCCCGCAGCGGCCGCCCCGTTCACGAGCGGTGTTCCGGTCGCCACACCGCGCGGGGCCACGCCGATCGGATCGCCGAGCAGGAACGTGCCCTGCTTGCCGTTGAGGCCCATGAAAAACGCGCGCCACGGGGCGATCGCGGCATTGCCCGTGACGGGCCCCACCACCACGCGCGCGGTCCAGCCCTGCCCCGGCCAAACTTGCGTTTCCTGGCTCAAGGTAAAGGGGCTTTCGGTCATGGCGACCACCGAGCGCCCGCCCCACTCGACCGAGGCGGGCAGCGAGGGCAGCGACAGCGGATAAGATACCGGCATCAGGCGTTCGCCAGTTTGAGGGCGCCGCGGGCCGAGCGGTTTTCGACCTCCGACACCGAGAGATTGACGATGCGCGGCGTGGCGTTGCGGATCTCGCCGCGCACGATCGCAATCGTGCGGCCGTCGCTGTCGGTTGAGGTTTCGATCGGCGGCGACGCGGCGCTGCGCTGGTCGATGATGGTGACGCCGCCGCCGCCCGCGGAACTGCCGCTGCCGCTGCCGCGCGCAAAAGTGGCGCTGGCGGCTTCGAGGGCCCGCACGCCGTTGTCGTTGAGCGCCTGCATGAAATCGAGCCCCACGGAATCGACGGCGGATTTCTGCACGACGAATTCGCCGGGCATGCCCATGACGGGCACGCTGTCTTTGCCCGGCGTGCCGCCCGTGATGCGCCCGCCGCCGGCCATGTAGCTCAAGGAGCCGAGCCCGCCGCCGAAATCGGCGCTCATCATGCCGCCGCCCTGGTCGCCGCTGCCGAAGATGCCGCCGATCTTGCCGAAAATGCCGCCGACCCCGCCTTCGTCGCCGCCGCCGAGCAGGAATTTCTTGAGCGGGTTGGCGACCGCGAGTTTCAGGAAATCGGCATAGATCGAGGTGGCCACGCCGGCGGCGATGCTGCGCAGATCGCCGAAGGCCTTGCCGCCTTTGACCGCCATGTCGACCAGCGAATCGCCCACGCGGTCGAAAGCGCGCTCGAAGCTGCGGTCGATGGTCTTGGCGGTTTCGTCCGCCTCGCGGCGCATGCGCTCGTTTTCTTCTTTGGTGCGCGAGGCGTTGCGGATCCGGGCCTCTTCCTCTTGCGTGAGATCGCGGCCGGCCTTCTTTTTGGCCTCGAGCAGGCGCAATTCCTCGGCGCGGACCTCTTTGGTCTGCCCGGCCAGCATCGCCTCGCGCTCGAGCGTGACGATGTAATCGTCGAGCGCTTCCTGGCGTTTTTTGAGCTGCTCGGCTTCGCGCTCGGCATCGCGCTCGGCCTTGCGGCGGGCCTCGTCGGCAAGGCGCGTCTGCTCGTCGATCTCCTGGCGAATGCGCGTGGCCGTGCGGATGCGCGCCTCTTCGATCTCGGTCAGTTCGCGGCCGGCATTGCGTTGGGCTTCGACAAGGCGAAGCTCCTCTTCCTTGGTGGCCTTGCTTTCGCCGGCCAGCATCGCCTCGCGCTCGTAGTTCGCGATGCGCTCGGCGAGGCCCTCGTTGCGGCGGCGCTGCTGGTCGGCCTCGCGTTCGGCGTCGCGTTCGGCCTTGGTGCGCGCGCGCTCGGCGATGTCCGCGGCTTCTTTGGTCTGGTCGTTGAGCTGCTTTTGCCGATCGACGCGGCCCTTCTCGATCTCGTCGATGACGGCCACGTCGCGGGCGAGCTCGGCGCGCGTGACGGTCTGCTGGGCTTGGCCGAGGCGCGGATCGGCCGTGGTCGACATCTGGTTGGGGTCGAAATAGCCCTGATCCTGCTCGCCCTGCACGCGGGCGGCATCGCGCGCGCGGCGCTTGTCCTCGGCCTCGGTGAGCTTGGCGAGCTCGATCTGGGCTTTGGCAAGGTTCGAGGCCATGCGCTCGTAAGGATCGGCCCCGCGCTCGGCGGCCTTGGCCTGGTCGTCGATGAAATCGTTGGCGATTTTGAGCAGGTTCTGCAATTCGGCCGAGCGGCCGAGCAGCGCATCGAAAGCGCCTGTGGTGAGGGCGATCTGCGTGGCGATGGCACCGAACGCCAAAGCGGCACCCGCGATCGCACCGCCCGCCCCGAAGATGCCCAGGAACTGCGAGCCTTGCTGGCTCAAAGCCGTGAGCGCGCTCGTACCGCCTTGCACCTGCACGGCAAAGTCTTGCAGCTGGAAACCGGCTTGGCCCGCAAGCTGGCCCAAATTGCGCGTGCCGCCTGCGGCCGCACCCGCCGCCGCACCGAAGCCCTGCGAGCGCTGGATCGCCACGGTCTGTTTGGCGATGAACTGGTCGAGGGCGGCCGTATACTGCTCGGTGCTGATGCGACCGGCATCAAGGGCGGCACCCAAGCGCTTTTCCGCACGCTCGAACGACAGCCGCGTGGCCGAGGCAACATCGGTGCGCGCGGTGAGGCGCACAAATTCCTGCTGCTGCGCGTCGAGCTTGGCCGTGACGGTTTCGGTCGATGCACCCGTCGCTTTGAGCGCTTCGGCCAAACGGCGCAGGCCCGCCTCCGACTTCTCCGTCCGAATGTCGATTTCGGTTGTGACGGGTTCGGCCATTGGCGGGGTTTTCCGGCTCTATTTGACGAGGTGGGCGAGGTTGGCTTGGTCGAGCCTGCGGATCAGGCGGATATCGTCGGGCGTGGGGTTCGCCCCCGTGAGCTGCGCCCACGCCGCAATGTCGGACCACGCGAGCGGCAGCGGGCCGAAGCCGCTGCCCTGGCGGGCACCGGCAAGCTCGCAGAACCACAGCCAGACATGGGTGAGGCACTCGGGCAGTTTCGGCCCGTCCAGCTCGGGCGGGCGGCGGCCGGTGAACCGCTCGACCGCTTCGAGATGCGTGCGCAGCGTTTCGCCGTCGGCCTGGCGCTTGGCGAGGCCGAAAGCGTGTTCCGCGAAGGCGATCAGGCCTTCGCGGGCTTGACGAAAAAATCGTCGAGCCTGTTCGCCTGCTCGACGATCTGGGACGCGACGAAGGCAAGCTTCGGCTCCGACATCACGCGATGCGCGTTCTCGGCGCTGTAGGCGAAGATTTCGCCGCCGATCTTGACCGGCGACCAGCCGAGGATGCGGGGTGCGAACTGTGCGGCGAACTCGGCATTGAGCTCGGAAGAAGGCGGCGGCAGCCAAACCTTGCCCTTGCGCTCGGCCGCCAAACGCTCGGCCTCGCGCTTGCGGGCGATGTTGGCGCGGGTTTCGGTAAAGGCCACCGTGGCGGCGTGGCCGGGCCCGGCGAGCGTGAGGCGCCAGGCGGTTTCGTTGCCGTCCTGGTCGCACAGCGCAAATTCGAGCGTGTCGCGATAGACGAGGCCGTCGAGCGAGAAGATATCGGTATCCATTACGGCACCTGCGAATCTTGGATGATAATCGTCGATTGGTCGGTTGCCGTACCGGCACCGCCCGAGGTCGGCAGCAGGGCCTGGAAATTGTAGCTGCGGATGATGCCCTGCTGGCCGTCCGCCTTCTGGCTCTGGCCGAGCTTGATGCGCGGCATGTAGATGCCCATGAAGGGCGAGCCGTTCGAATTGTCGGCGGTGAGGTAGCTGAACAGCGAGATTTCGTCTTCGTTGACGAAATTGTCGCGCAAGATCCCGTCCTGGAAATAGGCCGAGAAGGTGCCGTTCACCACGACCGAGCCCACGAACACGTCGGGGCTGATATTGCTGCCGACGACCTGGGCCGTGCTCAAATTGGCGCCGATCGTGACGGCCAGCTGCGTGACCGTGGCAATGTCGTTGCCGCCGACGCGCAATTTGCCGTTGACGGCGGCGAGCACGCCCGTGACGGTCGCGGCCGTGGGCGAGGTGTAGTAGGCCGATGTGCCCGTGGTCATGTCGATGCCGGTAAACTGCGCGCCGATCGTCGCCATGCCCGAGGCCGGGAAGCCGATTTCGAGCTGGCCCACGCGGCAGCCGCCGAAACGCTCCGACTGATTGATGTCGGGGTGCCATTCCTCGAAAAAGAAACTGTCGTTCGTGTGGCCCGTGAGCGGCACCTGGACCTTTTTGCCGACGACCGTAAAGGTGACGCTGTCGCCCGACGCTTTCGCGGCAACCGTTGCCGTACCGGTGTTGAGGTCGGCCACCGTCATCTGTGTGGCGGTCAGCGCCGTGATGCGATAGTTGCGGCCATTGTTTGCCGCCGCCGTGGTGGTCCAGCCCGACCAGCGACCGACATCGCCGACCTTGAGACCGTCGGTGAGGAAGGATCCGGACGGGCGCACAAAATGCGGGCCCGTCGCCGAAGCGGTCACGTTCGTGAGGGCGCCGGTCGTGGCCGGCGTGGCCCAAGAGCCGCGCAGCGCCGCCGCGATGAAATCCGCGTAGCTCAAGCACGACAATTCGCCGTTGAGCTGGCCCGACACCGAGCGCCCGCCGTGGCGGAAATCCGAGATCTGATAATCCGGGCGGATTTCGGCCGACTGGTAGGTCTGCTTGACCAGCGAAAACTCGCTCGTCTGGCGGCGCAGCAGCTGCGCGCCGCTCGCACCGGGGGCCGTGTTGAGCGTGCTTTCCTTCTTGTAGCGCAGCTGTTTGGCTACGCCCGACGCGATCGTTGCGGACATTGCGGATACTCCTTTGGCGGGAAATGGGGCGAGAGGTCAGCCGGTCCAGTCGTGCTGGAAATCGACGGTCACGGTGCGGCCGAACCACACGCCATCGTCGGAGACGAGATCGACGGGATCGATGCGCGGCACGCCGTTGTAGAAGACGCCGTCGACCGTGATCGTCTTGAACAGGTCGGCGATCGCGTCGCAGGCGGTTTCGATGTCGGCCAGGCCGGTGCCGCGCGGGGCAAATACATGCACGGCGAAGCTGCCGAACAGGCGATTGACGTGGCTGCCCGTGGCGACGATGCCGGCGACCGCGGGGGCTTCGCCGAGAAACTCGAGATACATCCAGGGCGACGGCGGATCGGGGCGGTCGTCGTTCTCGTTTTCGAGCGTGAGCGGCAAAGCGGGCCCGAGCGTGGTGAGGCGCGTGCGAATCGCAAGGCGGGCATCGGCGCGGGCCATCAGTCGAAGCTCCGCTTCTGGCGGATCAGCACGGCGGGGTAGCGCAGCGGCTTGCCGTTGGTCCCGCCGCGCTTGGCACCCTTGCCGCGCCCGCGCGTGACATAGCCGCCCGGTAGCTCGACAAACGCGACCGACACGCGGAACGCCGCCGTGCCGAACTCGGCGCGGATCTTGTTGGCGAGGCGGTCGGCGATCTTGGGTGCCACACCCGAGAAGCGCGCCCCGCGCACCTGGATCTTGCGCGCATAAGGCTGCGTGTTGACCACGTGCACCGTTGCGTCGGGGCCGATCGGGCCTTCGGATACGGCGCGCGGTTTGCCGTCGACCAGCGTAACCCACGATTCGCGATAGCGGCCCGACTTGACCGGCGAGAGATCGCGCGCGGCCGCAAGCGCAAACGTCGCGACCTCCTGCAGCAGGCCCAAGCGAAACAGGATCACGCCGGGCACGCGCACGGATTCGAGCGGTGCCCCGATTTTGCCGTCGACCACGCGGATGATCGCGGGCGGCAAAGCGCGCGGCTCGACCGCGCGGGCCAAAGCGGCACGCGCCGCGGCGACGTGGCGCGCGCGGACCTGTTCTTCGATGCCGTCGATCGCCACTTGGATCTGCTGCGCGAAAGCGCCCATCAGCCGCCGCCCCGCACATGCAGAACATGGGCGAGCACGACGCTGCCCAGATATTTCGTTTCAACCCCGCGCACCGACCAGGTGCGGCTGTCGATCGCGATCATGTCGCCGCGCGACGGCGGGCCGGGCCAGGATGCGGCCGCGATCTCGGCATTCGAGATCGTGACCTTGGCGTCGCCCTGCAGGATGTCGCCGACGAGCGTTTCGGGCGCGTAGTTCTGGGCGACACCATTGACCGTGACGTCGGTCGTGGTGGTGGTGGTGCCGGTGCGGCGCTTCAAGACCATCGGGCGGCCATTGACGGCGAGCGCGCGGGCGATCTTGGCGGCGGCCCCGCTCACGCGACCACCCATTTGCGATAGGGATCGAGACGGTCGGCCACGTCGGTCGGCAGGCCGCCTTTGAAACCGTCGCCGCCGGGCGTGTCCCAGCTTTGCGCGATCACGTCCAGGATGCGCTCGCTGCGCAGGCCCGGGTCGCGGCCGCGCGCATTGTAGGCGCGCACGACGAGATCGATCGCGCAGCGCTCGACATCGTAGGGCAGGCCCGACAGCAGCGTGTAGCCCGCCTGATAGACGACGACGATCTTTGCGGCATTCCAGCTGGTCGGGCGGTCGTCTTCGAGGCGGCGCAGCAGCGAACCGTCGAGCAGATATTCGGCGGCGAGAAGCGCTGTGCCGTCTTCGACCACGCTCGTGATCGCCGGGGCGATGTCGCGGCCGAGGATCAGGCTCGACACCGCCTGGCCGGCATAGCGCGCGCGGAAAGTTTCTTCGACCGTCTCGCGCCCGAACCCCTCGGGGCGGCGGCAATAGGCGGCAATGCCATCCGACGCTTGGCGAATCGCATCGGTGAGCCACGCATCCTGCGTGGTGTCGCCGATCGAGAGTTCGGTCTTGACGGTCGCCAAGCGCGTCAAATCGCGCGTCGCGGCGGCTGTCGTGACGGTGAGCGTCTGGATCATCGGGGCGCTTGTCTCAGTTCGGGCGGGCCACGGCGGCGGGGCGCGCCGGGCGAATTTCGGGGCCGACCAGGGCCGCGTGTTCGGCGGCCAGCGGGCGCGACGGGCGCGCGGGCGGATCGGGGCGGTAGACAGGCGCCGAAACCGGGACGCGCAGCAGCAGAAGCAGGCTCATGGCGGGGCGCCTTGTTGCGCGCGAAGCCCGCCCGCGCGCCGGATCGCGCGCGGGCGGGGCGACATCACGGCGCCAGGTTGAAGGTGAGCGTCGAGATATTGGCTTCGGCGTCGTTGACGCGCGCCACGAACGCCGCCGGCTGGTATTCGACGGGCGGCGGGGAGACGATGATGCGGATGTCGGCGGCGGGCACGGTGTCGATGTTCGGCAGCGTGCCGTTCGGCACGACGACGGTGACGCCGCCGTCTTCCGTGGTGCCCTGGGCGGACTGGACGGTGACGATCTCGTTGTTTTCGTCGCGGATATAGGCGTCGACGGCGACAGTTTCGGTCGGCATGGCGCTTGCTCCTTATGCGGTTTCGATGTGCCCGACGACATCGCCGAGCGTGATTGCCGTGTTGTCCGTGAGACCACGGCCACCCGTCACGGCGATTTGGATTCCGGCCGTCATGGCGATGCCGCCGGCGGGGCCGATGGTTTTCGACTGGCCGGCCGGGATGGCAATCTCGAACGCGGCGGCCGTGGTGCCCATGGTGACGGCGGCAGCCGTGTTGAACACTTTGACGTAGCGGGCCGAGGCCGAGACGTTGGCAAGATCGTAGGACACGATCTTGCCCGCACTGGCTTTCAGCGATTGGGCCGCCGGCGTGGCCGGGCTGTTGACGTTTGCGGGCGTGCCCGCACCCGTCGCGTTCGCGCGATACTGCACGCCCAAATCGCCGATGAGGTTGGCGCCGGCCGGGATCGCCGCGATCGTCGCGTTGAAGTTTGCCGCCGTGTTCGAGGCGACGAGCTGGGCTGCCGCCGTCCAAGGCTCGCTCGAGAAGCGCGAGAATGCCTGGATCGAGCCGCCCGTGATCGCCGATACGATGCGCAGACGGACGAAATTGCAGCGGATCGGGAAGCTGTAGACGATCTGCGAGGCGGTTGCCGTGATGGCTGCCGTGGTGGGGGCGGCCGTGACTTGGGCGGCGTTGAAGACAGGCAGGGTGGCGGCGTTCACGCCGTCGTTCGACTGCTCGAAGATGAACGTGCCGCCCGTGCCCGTCGAAACGACCTGGACCGAGGCGGCGCGCAGATTGCGGACATCGGTCCAGCCAGCGCCGGCGACACTCTCAAGGATATTGTTGACGACAGCCGTTTGCGCAGCGGCACCCGTGTAGACCGTCGCGTTTTCGACGGTCGGCACGGGGGCCGCGCGCAGCTGCGTGTCGGTGAGCGGGCCCGACACGGGCTGCGTGCCGGGGAAATTCGACACGGCCACCGTGCCGGAGACGGGCTGCGTGGCCGGAAGGTTCGAGATCGCGACCGTGCCGCCGACGTTCAACGTGCCGGCGAGCAACGATGCGATATTGCCGAGCAGCGTGCGGGCGCGCTTGAGCAGGCCGACGATCGAGCCGTCCGACGTGCCGCCCGCCTCGGCGTCGGCGGGGGCGCCGAGGGCGGCATTGGCGGTGTCTTGCGCCGCAGCGGTCGAAGGCTTCTCGTCGAGCAGGGTCAACGCGCCGTCGGCGCCGTAGCCGATTTTCAAAACCTGCGCGTATTCCTCGCCGGCGCCGATTTTGTCGGCCAAGATCAACCGGGCGACACCGTCCGAATCTTTGACGAGAATGCCTTCGATCGCCATGGCGGTTTAGGCCTTTGCCTTTTCGGCGCGCGCGGCTTCGATCGCGGCGACCATCGCGGCCTTTTTGGCCTCGGGATCAAGATCGAGCTCGAGCTCGGCTTTGGCCAAGGCGACGAGTTCAGCCTTGGTCAGGGTTTCGAGGGCGGGCGGTTCGACCGGCTTCGGTTCGACCGCGGGCGGGGCGAAATCGAGCTGCTCGGCGTAGCGGCCTTCGATCAATTCGTAGGCCTCGCCGTCGGGCAGATCGCGGACGGAACCGGGCGGGAAAGTCCCGCCCGGCCCGGCCATCAGCGTGAGCATGCGCACGCGCATTACTTCGGCGCCTTCTTGATGTCGGACAGCACGACCATGGCGGCAGATGCCGCACCGGACGTGGCGCCGGCGGTCGTCATCACCGGGCGGATGAAACGCCGCGTGCCGATGTAGCCGACCTTCTGCGTGGTGTTGGCGCCGCCGCCCGCCGCGACGGCCGTGAGCGTGCCGTCAAGATCGGCGGCGGCGACGTTCGACCACGACGAGTTGTCGTTCGACTCCTGGACCGACGGCGTGTGCGTGCCGTCGGTGTAGGCGCCGAAATGGAACACGACGGTCTGCGAGCTGCAGGGCGCCAAATCGACGCCGGTGCCGTTGACGGTGCCGTTCGTGCGGACAGCCGGCGCGATGGCCGGCTGGAACATCAGCTGTTCGCGATGGGAGGGAATCATGACGCGCTATCCTTCTCTGTTCGGTTTTAGGGGGTGGCTTAGGCCAAGCGCACGCGCGCGAAGGCTTCGGCCAGGACCGGCGCGCCGTCGCAGCTCATGCGGCCGATCAGACCGATCTGGTCGGTGCCGGCGTAGAGCTCTTCGAGGCGCTGGATCTCCATGTCGAAGCCGTCGGCGATCCAGTAGAAGCTGAAATCGCCGAACAGACCGACATACTGGCCGGTGGTGAACGTGTTGGGCACGTACTCCGACGAGATCACGGGGCGGCCCAGGATCGTGTCGGGCTGGCCGACGATGTTCGAGGGCTGCCACAGATACTGGTTGGTCGTGTCCTTCAGCGTCGCGATCTGGCGGATGGCGTCGCGGTGGAAGAGCCACTCGCCGTTGCGGCGATACTGATCCTTGACGCCGTAGACGGCGTTGATCAGACCGTCGAAGCCGATCGCAGTCGTGGTGTTGCCGATCGAGACGTCGCGGCCGGTCGTGACGCCGTCGACCGACGCCGTGAACAGGCCGAGCGGCTGGTTGGCGCCGTGGCCGGTGAGGAATGCTTTTTCCTCGGTGATCGCGAACTTGTAGCCCAGGCGCTGAACCGTGAGCGCTTCGATGCCAAGGCCCGAATAGCGCAGCAGATCGCGGCTGATCTTGATGTTCTTCGCGAGCTTCGTGGGCTGCATCTTGCGCTTGCCGAAGGCCATCGCGTTGTCTTCCGAGCCGATCGAGAGCTCGTTCGACCAATCGGCGTCGGAGATGTCGGTCGTGAGTTCCGGCACGCCGAGCGACATGGCACCGGGCACGCGCAGCTTCGTCGCCTTCGCGCGGATCACGACGTTGTCGTCGACGAACTTGATCAGCTGGTTGACGAACTGCTCCGGCGCGATCGTGAAACCGCCCTGGTTGCCGACACCGCCCGACAAAGCGCGCACCTGATCGGCAGTGAGCGACGCGCGACCGCCCGCGATGTAGGCGTTGAACGCGCTGCGATACTCTTCGGTTGCCGTCGGCTTGCCCGAGACCGCCGTCTCGGCGCCATTGCCGCGCTTGCGGGCCTCTTCGTCGCCGATCGCGGCCGCCGTCTGGCGCTCGACCTCGAGCTGGCGTTCGGCGGCTTCGATCTGCTTGCGCGCGTTCTCGGCCTGGCCGAAAAGCTTTTCGTGCTGGGCCAGCTCTTCGCCGGTCAGATCGCGCTTTTCGGTCTGGGCCTTGTCGGTGAGAGCGCGCATTTCGTTGACGATCCGCGCGCGCTCTTCGCGGTGCTTTTTCACTGCTTCGGACATTTTAGGGGCTCCATCTCTGGATTGCATCGCCGTGGCGGCGTTGCGAGGGCGCGCTTGCCCAAGGCGCGATTTGGGGCGGCCCGCCGAGGATCGGCGGGTGTTCGGTTAGATTGAGGCTTGCGCCTGCAGGGCGCGCAGAAGGTTCAAAGGTGCGGAAGGGCGCGCATGGATCTTGCGCCAGTCGTCGAGCGAGCGGCGCGCGACGTCGGTGGCCGTGTAGGCCGGGAAGGTGACGACCGACACATCGGACAGGCGCACTTTTTTGACCGTGCGCACGACCGTGCCGTCGGTGTCTTGGCCCCAATCCTGGCCATCGGGCATCACGTGGAAAGCAAACGACATCTGCGTGAGGTCGCCGCGCGCGATCTTCGGCATCAGGCGCGCGACGTCGGGGTCCGCCGGATCGAGATCGGCTTCGAAGGCGAGGCCGCGCGCATCTTCGGCAAGGCGCAGCGTTTTGCTGGCCGTGCGCGCGAGCGGCAGGCCCTCGTGGTTGACGAGAAAGCGCACGTCGTCGCGGCCGACGGCCTCGGCGAACGCGCCGCGGGCGATCTTCTCGCGAAAGCCGCCGAGGTCTTCGGACAGCGTGTCGAACAAAGCGGCGTGGCCGCGCAGCATCGGCGCCTTATCGGCACGCGTTTCCAGCCCCAAGCCCGAAACGGCCCAGGCGCGAATTTCGCGATCCATGTTTTTCTCCTAAGCGTTCTGGTCTGCGGGTGCGGCAGCACCCTTGAGCAGCACGTCCATGACGCGCTCGGCGGGCACCATGTTGAGCGGGTGCAGGCGCGAATCGCCGTTGTCGATGCGCGGCAGGTTGAGCTTCGTGCGCGCTTCGTTGGGCGTCATGATTCCCCACTGCACAGCGATCTGCAGACCGTCCATGCGCGATTTGAAATCGCCGCGCAGAAGCCCGTCTTCGCTGAAATCGAAGAAATAGCGGCGGCGCGTGCGGTCGGTGAGCAGCGTGACGTTGAGCGCTTCTTCCCACTCCTGCACGATGGGGCCGACCGTGTAGGCGATCAGCGCCAGATTCTGCTGCTCGACGCCCGTGCCGTAGCTCGTCTGTTTTTCGGTGTCGCCGACCAGATGCGGGGCGATTCCGAACAGTTTCGAGGCGATCTCCGACGAAATATGCCGATAAAGGCCCAAAAACTCGGCATCTTTGTTCGTCATGCCGATTTCGTGGAACTTCATGCCGCCGTCGAGAATGGCCAAACGATGCGCGTTTTCGAGGCCGGCATGGCGCCGTTCCCAGCTTTCGCGCAGCATCTTGGCGGCTTTATCGTCGAGCACGCCGGGCACCTCGATCGCACCCTTCGGCACGGCATAGTTCGAGAAAAACCGGCCCAGATACTCGGTTGCGGCCATCGCGAGGCCGATGGTTTCGCGGTGCAGTTCGATGACGCTTTCGGCTTCGACCTCGGCCATGTCGTCTTTGATCTGGCCGTAGCGCAGATGCAGGATCTCGTCGCTGGCGAGCGTGGCGACGGGGCCTTGGCGCGGCGTGACGCGATACCAGACGCGGTTTTGGCTGTCGCGGAACGGCATAACGCGCTGCGGGTGCAGCGGATCGAGCGAGGTGGGCGCACCCGGATTGACGACGCGGGCATAGGCGTTGCCGTAGCCCAGCATCCACTCCGTGAGCGTGCGGCGGAACTGCGCCGAGGTCATCCAGGCGTTCGGGCGGGCGTTGACGAGATCGTAGAGCGGCAGGCCGTCGGCGCGATCTTGCCCGCCCTCGGGCAGGCGGCGGAACAGCTCGGCCGGCATGATCGAGATGGTGCCTGCGAGAAGGCGAATGGGCGCGTATACGGCCGGGCACTGCATCGCGGTTTTGACACTGACGCGCAGGCCCGCCGATGTGTTGGCGCCGCCGAACCAATCGGCCAAGCGCGGGTCGCGCGGCGGCAGCGAGGCCCGCTTTTCCCGGCCGAAGATGCGCGCGAGCAGGCCCATCAGACGAACCCGCCGCGCGCAAGGATGGCATCCGACGTGATGCCGGTTTCAGGCGTCGCCACGCCCTTGACGCCGAGCGCCATGATGCCAGCGACGATGCCGTCGATGCGCTTGGGCGTGCGGCGGCGGTCGGGCTTGACGGGTTTCACGTTGTCGGCCCCGTCGGCGATGAAGCTCACGCATTGCGCCATCCAGCGCGCGACCGGGTTGCCGCCATGCGCAAGTGCGCGGCCCAGCACCAGGCGCTCGAACTCCTTGGTGGGGGCGGCCATTGAGGCGAAGCCCTGGCCGAACTGCACCACGTCGATTCCGTCGCCCATCAGCTGCGTGGCCGTCGCGGTCGCGTTCCAGCGGTCGATCGCCAGCTGCACGATATCCACTTCTTCCACAAGCGGGCGGCCGACATGGCTTTCGTGCGCCACCTTGCCGGTGATGCAGGCACGCACCGCGTCGTAGTCGACGACGTCGCCTTGCGTGGCGACGATCCAGCCTTCGGCGATCCAGCGCGGATAGTCCACGCGGTCGCGCTTGGCGCGTTCGCGCAAATCGCGGTCGGACTTGACCGGCAGCCAGAAGCGCCACCACATGTCGATGCCGCCGTCGGGCGCATCGGCCGCAAGCGCCAGCGCCGTGAGGTCGGTCGTGCTCGAAAGATCGAGGGCCGCCCACACGCGGCGGCCGCGCAGCGTTTCGAGCGTGACGATGCGCTTGGGTGCGTCGTCCCACGCCGCCATGTCGATGCCGCCGGCCTTGCGCTCGTTCCAGATATTCAGATGGAAGCGCTTGAAATCGGCTTCTTTGACCGGGTTGCCGGCGGCCTGCACGACTTCGGTTTCCAGATAGTCGCGCTTGACCGAGATGCCGAAATTCGGGTTTGCCTTGGCCCAGGTGGCGGGATCGCGCCAATCGTCTTCCGCGTCGGCCGCGAAGATGAAAGCGAGAAAGGTCGGGTCTTCGACGTCGCCGCGCAGCACGGCAAGGGCGTATTCGTGGCGGTCCCAGCCGTAGCCGATGCCGGGCTCGCCCGCCGTGGTGATCAGGATTTCGAGCGGCTGGCGGCGCGCGACCGTGCCCTTGTGCACCACGTCGTGCAGCTCGCCGTCGGGCCATTCGTGCAGCTCGTCGGCGACGGCACCCGAGGGGCTGAAGCCGTGTTTGCCGCCGGGGCGCGCCGACAAGGGCTTGAACGACGCCATGAGCTCGGCGACGTAGAGGGCCGTTTTGTAGACTTCGACCGCTTTCGAGAGGGCGGGCGAGAGCGAGATCATCACGCCCGCTTTGTTGAAGACGATCTTCGCCTGGTCTTTGTCGACGGCCATCGAATAGACTTGACCTGCGGGCTCGCCGTCGGCGACGAGCAGCAGCAAGGCGAGGCCCGCGGCGAATTCGGTCTTGCCGTTCTTGCGCGGCACTTCGAGATAGAGCTGGCGCACCAGGCGCGTGCCGTCGGCGCGCTTCCAGCCGAAGACGCTGCGCACGATCTTTTCCTGCCACGGCGACAGGCGGAACGGGCGGCCCCACCATTCGCCCTCGGTGTGGCGCAGGTAGGTGTGGAAAAAATCGACAGCAGCTTGGGCTGCTTTGGCGTCGAACCAGGCGCCGTGTTTTTCGCCGCCGCGCGGCATTTCGCATGCGGCCGCTTCCGGCAGCGGCAGGTGCGGCGGCGGCGGGGCGGCGAGGGCTGCGGTCATGGGATCAGTGCAGGCCGCCGGAGCGGTTCAAGAGGCCGATCGGGCTGGCTTCGCCGGCGGGCGACGGCGGCGGCGGCTGGTCGGGGTTTGCGGGATCGGTCTGGTCGCCGAACAGGCCGCCGGGGGGGAGCTGCGGTGCTTGCATCGCGGCGCGGTGCAGGATCTGCTGGCGGGCGGCCGGCGACAGGCCGAAACGGTCTTCCAAAACTTCGAGGCGCTTTTCGATCCGCTCGCGAATCAGGAATTTCGGATTGGCGCGGTAGAGACCGTCGGGGTTGTGGTCGGACTTCGAGAAATACGTCATGCCCTCTTTGCGAAGGGCGCGCGTCAACTCCCACCATTTGGCCAAGTGTTCGCAGTAGCGCTCAAAGGCCGGGCGGTCGCTCTCGCGCAAGAAATTGAGGCGGCCGAGCTCGGGGGCGAGCTGCGCCCAGATCTTGCGCGCGGCGAGCGCCAAGCGCTGCGGCGGTGCGATCGCCAAGCCTGGCAGAACGGCCGGCGCATCGACGAGACGGCGGCGGCCAGGGTTGCCCTTGGCGCGCTTGACCTCGGCCGATTGGGGTTTGGGGCCTCGCGGCATTCTCTCGGTCCAGCAAAAAAAAGTTCGCCGAAATTCGCGCCCACCAAAATTTGAGCCCGAAACGGTCTAAGGGATGAAAGGCTGTAGAGATTTACACCCCCCCCTCCCCCTGCGTGCGACGCGGGAGCCGAGGGGCGAGGCATGTCGTCAGCGCGAGGCGAAGCCTTGGTCGCGGGCGGTGCGGCGCGAATGGCAGGGCTTGCACGCCGAACGCAGGTTCGTTGCCACGTTGTTGCGCGCGTTGCCGTCGATGTGATCGACCTCGGTTGCGCGATCCGCACACCACACGCAGGCCGGATGCCGCTTCAGATGTGCTGCCCGAATGATGCGCCACTTCGCATCGTAGCCACGCGATGCAGCCGAACCGCGCGTGCGGTCATACTCTTCAGGCGACACCCACCCCACCGGCCGATGCTTGGGCGGGGCGCTGGGCATAAGCACGTCTCCAAACGAAAAGCGCCCGCGTCGAGGGTCTATCCCTCGCGCAGGCGCATTTCACCGTTCGAAGCTTTGTCAATCATTCGCCCCCAGATGTCAAGAGCCATGGTTGAGCGGGTGCCGAAGGCGGTGCCACACGATGCCCCACGAGCCGCCCCTTCAGCACGCGCGCGAGATGGTCGAGCGCTTGCCACCACACCACATACTGGTATCGGTCGAGCACGATCGTGTCTTCGGACAGGCGCCATCGCAGCTTGCAATACCCGTAGCGACACTTCGCATCGGTCCAGATAATCACAGGCTTGCCGCGCTCGATCACGGCTTCGCGCGTCGCCACCTTGCCCACATGCGGCTCCGGCCTGGTGCCCGCGACCGCATGCGAGATCACAAGCCCGACATCGAGCGCATCGAGCCGCACCACCTCACCATGCACGATCTCGGCATCCTCGGCCAACGCCCCGTTCGCATACCCCCCGCCATCCACGGCACAGCCCAACGCCGCGATCTCGGCCACGCGCGCACACCCGTCGCGCGACGAACTGCCCCAACCCGGCCGATGCAGCCCCACAGGTTCCACCTTGTGCGCCTGCTGCTTTTGATACACCCACACCAGCAAATCCTCGATGTCGGTCGACGTCGCCAGCCCCCCTCGCCCACGCGCCGCGCTGACACCCATTGTTGACGTTGCCGTTTCCGCTTTTGGTGCCATTTTTCTACACTCCTAAAAGAAAAAGACCGGCGCGTTAGCGCGCGCGCCACTCAAGCCCTTGCGCGCGCGAAGAAAAGAAGCTCGCCAGCGTTTGCCGAGGCTCGGCGAGGTTCAGCGCGGAAAAGCGCGCCACGCGCCGAACCTCGCCGAGCCGCGCGCGCGGGCCCGGCGGCGACACGCAGGTTCAGCGCGTCACCCCAAAAAATCCGGCGAGAGGGCTCACGCCCCGTCGCCCCTTTCTTCAGCCGATATCGCCCGCGGTCGGGTCTTCCCCGCCGTCCGATGCCACGCGCAACCGCCATCCCTTGATGCCCTTGTCGTTGCCGCCGTTGACTTGGTTCCAGATGTCGCCCCACGGCAGCCCGGCCCCGCGCGCCAGCTTGCCGATCGTGCGCGTGTCGATCTTCTTGCCGCCCTTGCGCCAGGCGTTGAACTCGTCGGCGAGCTCGCCCGCGCGCACGCTGCCTGTCGCATCGGCAATGAGGCGTGCCGCCTGGAACTGGTAGAACGGGTTGCTCTCTTCCTTCATGGTCTGGGCGAGATCGAGCCCAGCCTTGGGCGTGACGAACTTCCCGCCGCGCGCAATCACGCGGCGCGCACCCACGATGGCGAGGTTCAAGAGCCCGCTCATCGCCGCGGGCGTGGTGAGGCGCACAAACAGCCCTTCATCCTGCTCGTGCGCTTGGAACACGCGCGTGAACGGGATCGGCAGCAGCCGGTTGAAGGTCGCGGCCGAGCGGTCGTTGACCTGCGGAAACGAGTTCGCCGCGATCACGTGCTTGGCGATCGGCACGTAGGTGTGCGGGTTCTCGTATTTCGGGTTGAGCAGGATCGGCTCTTCGGTCGAGACCATGGTCTTGAAGCCGCCGTCGCGAATCATCGCGTCGCTCGACAGCTCGGTCAGGATGTTGAGCCGCTTGTGCTTGATCACGGCGCGCTTGACCGGATCGTCCATCTCGTCGACGCCGAGCGAACAGCTGAATTCGTCGCCTACGAATTTGCGCAGCAGCTTCAGCGGCACCGATTTGCCGCTGTCGCCCTCGCCGTGCAGGAACAGCGCCTTTTTGAAGCGCGCATGCGGCAAGGCCACATAGCCGAAAAAATCGATCAGCGCTTCCGCGCGATCGTCTGCCGCCCCGAACGCGTTGCCGAACCAATCCTTGAGCGCTTCGAGGAAGTCTTCGGCCACGGCATCGGGGTCGAAATCGACCGGCAACACGCTGTCGAGCCAGTCGGCCTTGCGGTGCGGCCGGATCTTGTTGGTCAGCACATCGACCACGCCGTTGCGCACCGGGATCTCGTGGTCGTTGGTGCGCACGAATTCGAGATCGTGCTTGTACACGGAAGCCTCGAGCACGGCGACGATGTCGGTGATGCGGCTGCGCTTGGTGGTGCCACACGAAGCAATGTCGCCCAGATACGCGATGCGCTTCAGCGTGGCGGGCGATGCCGGCTCCCAATAGCGCCCATTGTAGCCATAGGCGAGGCCCGAGCGCCCCTGCACGAGCCCGGCAAAAAGCTGGCCGCGCTCGAAGCAATTCGGCTCGGCCATCTCTTCCAGGATCAGATCGGCAACCTGTTTGGGCGATTTCTGCCGCGCCTTCGCGCGGGCGGATTTCGCATCAAGCTTCGAGACGGGCAAGAATCACCCGCGCCCGGTCTGCTTGTCGAACTGCCGCTTGGCGTGCGCGTGCGCCACCTTGGCCAAAGCCGCCAGCTGCACGAGCCCGTCGAGCACGGAAGCGCGCCGGCACCACGCCGCGTCGCCCACAAGCCGCCCGACGATCTGCACGGCTTCGACCGCGACCCAGCCCATGCCGGTCTCGCCCTTCGGCACGTCGGCCGCCTGGCGCGCCGCGACCGCCTGCATCGCCGTCTCGAAATCGCCGTCGCTCATGCCGCTTGTTCCTCTTTGTTTGAATGCGTGTCCGGCGTCCACAGCAGCACCTCGGGCTTGGGCGGCATGCGCCGGCGCCGCGCGCGATCGAGGGCCGCTTGCACGCACAGCGGAAAATCGGGATCGACACTGCCGTCGGCCAGAACCGGTGCAGCCGCGCACAAAAGATCGTCGGCCTCCCGCTGCAAATGCGTGTCGAGCGCGATCCCTTGTGCGGGATCGATCCCGGCGATCCACGCACAGGGCTGCCCGTCGAGCAGCGGCACGCAGGCCCCCGTCTCGGGGGCGACGGCAAAGCGCCGCAGCCAGTCGAGCGGATGCGCCACGAGAGCGAGCCTGGTCGAATTTTCGCGCCATTCGCGCGCCTCGAAACTGTGCGTGCCGAGCCCCACCGCATGGCCCGTGCGCAGATAGACGCGGCCCGCGCGGCGCTGCGTCGCCTGCGGGGCGAGCTCGAGCGCAAAAAGCTCGACGATATCCGGCCCGTCGAACGCCGGAATGGTCAGCACGGCCGTGCCCGCCTTCGGCCCGTCGATATCGTGCGTGGCGCAATGGTCCCACGTGCCGTCGGCAAACGTGTCCGCGCGCGCAATGCCGCAGCCCGCCACCCGCCAGGCGGGCGTGCCGATCGCGGCATCGAGCCATTGCGCCACGGCGGGTGCGAAGAACGCATTGCAATGCGCTTCGGCCGCCAAAGCATCGAGCCCGCGCGGCGCATAGCCCAGAAACAGCGACCGCGGATCCGTGCTGCGCGAGCGCAACGCTTCGACCGGCGTCATCGCGAACAGCTCGGACCGATAAGCCCGCGCCGTCGCCAGCCGCTTGCGCTTCAACCGGTGCTTGAGCATGCGCAGCCAGCGGCGATAGTCGGCGAGCAGCAGCGAAGTCGCCGAAGCCCCCGAAAGGCTTTCGCCATGCGGCGGTGCGTCGCCCAAAAAATGGATATCTCCAAAATCCATGCGCGGCACGCCGCGCGCCAGTACGCGGACGGTCACGGAAACACCCGACCTGCTGGGGCCGTATCCTGCGGATAGAGCAGCCGCCCGTCGGGCCCGCGTTTCAGAAAGCGCGGGATCTCCAACAGATCGTCGTCGCTCGGCAAAGAAACGCTGCAGCTGACCGGGCTCGCTGCAGCACTCTCCCGCGATCGATTCGCTGCGACGGAATCGTCCGGGCGGGAAGCGGCCTCGCAAGCGAGGGCGCGCGTGGTTGGAAGGGGTTGGTAGGGGTTGGCAGGGGTTGGAACCGGGGGTTGGAACTTGGTCGTTTCGTTGCCCCACGCGGACCAACCCGCCCGCCGCTCGCGTGCAAACAGATCGAGCCGCCGGGCGGCGGGCACAAGCCGTTCCGCCATCTCGTAGACGCAATCGGGCTTGCGGCTATGCTCGCGCGCCTGGGCCTCGATCAGCCCGCGCGTCCGCGCGCGATAGAAATCGTCGTAGGCAGGCGCGCCGCGCACCGCCACGATCACCACTTCCGTGCAGCTGCGCAGGATATAGCCTGTGGCGAAGGCAATCTTGCCCTTCTTGGTCAGCTTCTTCCACGGAAAGCCGGTCTTGGGCTCAAAGCCCCAAGCCTTGATCAACTTGTGCGCCGCACCGTTCGCCAAAAACGGCCACGTCGTCCACATGAACAGCAGGCAATCCGTCGCCGCCAACCGATCCACGGGCAAGGCGCAAAGATCGTCGATGTCGATGCAATCGTAGTGCGCCTGCGGGCTTTTGCCGTAGCCGGTTTTGCCGCGCATGCGATAGGCCCAGGGCGGATCGGCCATGATCATGCCGAAGCTTGCGGGCGCAAGATCGCCGAACGGCCAGCTGCGCCAGGCGACCGGCGAAGCATAGCCGGTGCGCGACGCGGGGCTTCGATCGATATCTGGAAAAAGCTCGCCGTTCATGCCGCCGCTGCCCCGGATGAAGCTGCCGGTGCCGCACGCCGCACGAAGCACCGGGCATGATGCCCGGCGCAATAGGGCGAAGGCTTGCCGTCGACACACCGCGTCGTGGGTTGGCCGCAGGTGTATCTTTTGACGACGACACCGCCCATGGGCTTTTCCGAGCCCCACAGCGGATAGGCGCACTGGGTCGATTTCGCTTCCCCAAAAAGAACGCCGACACCGCCGAGCGGGGGACTGCCCGGCGGCGTCGGCAAGTTTAGGGAGGAAACGCCCCCGGCACGCGCGGCCTCTGGCGCGCGTGCCGTCTTCGCCGGCGACACGCGCGGCGAAGCTTGTTGCTGCAAACCGCGCCTTACGGCGGCTGCAGAATGATTGAATGCGCTCGACGGGCGCGCCCGCTTGATCGGGCTGGGGCGCCCTTCAAGCTTGAGCCTATGCGCGCGGCCCATGGCGGCATTCTTGGTGATGCCGATCTCTTCGGCGATCGCGCGCACGGGCCGCCCGGCCGCCCAACCGGCGCGCAGAATCGCATCGTCTTCGGGCGTCCAAATGCGATGCCCGGCGCGGTTGCGAATCATGCGACACCCCCGACGGAAACTTCGATGCGATGGTGCGCGCAGAATTCGGCCATGCAGATGCGCTCGACATTGAAATAATCGGCGATCTCGCCCAGGCGCAGGCCGCGCGCGGCCGCTTCGCGCACCGCACCGACGCTCACTTCGCGATGCGGCATCCAGGGCCGTCGATGGCGCAACCGCTCACAGACAATGCCCATGGTCTTGCTCATGCCGCACCCGCCGTTTCGGCCTGGATATGGCGGATGCGCGCGCGGCGGGCCGAGACCAGCATCAGGCAGGCAAGCATTTTCTTGCCCTCTTCGAGCAGCACGGGTGCTTCGAGCCGGTCGAACGGGGCAAGGCCGAGCCGCTCGTGCGCCTGGTCGCGGCGCAGCCCCATGAACCAGGACCAATGCCAGCGGGCGAGCGCGTCGATCGCCGCCATGCTCACGAGATCGCGCCCGATGCGCTGGCCGCGCAGCTGGTCGGCGCGCCACAGGCCGCAAGCCCAGGCGACATGGCAGTCCGCCACATCGGCCGCCAGATCGCCGCCGAACGACAGGATTTCGTTGTAGCTGTAGGTGCCAAACGCGGCGAGCAGCCAGCTGTCGAGCGGCCCTTCCACCCACAGGCGGCGCACGCAGATCGTGGCCACGGCCTGGCGGCTGCCGGCAGGCGTGAGCACCAGGATCGATGTGGTATTGCGGAAGTTCGGCCAATGCTGCGCGCGCATCGGCGCCCACAGATGCGGCAGATCGGTCTTGACGTGCAGCGTCTGCAGCCAGTCAAGATCGTTGGTCCAGTGCACGTCGCAGCCGCACTCGGCCGCGCGCGCAAGATAGGCGGCCGCCGCACGCCCGGCATGATCGCGCGAGACCTGCGGACAGGCCGAAAGGTCCAGCGCATTGCCCCAAAGCACGGCGCCCTGCGGCAGCGCAATCATGCTTTCACCCCTGTCGGCATGGTCGCGGGCGCGCGCTCGATCGCCTTGAACGCGACCACATGCGCCACAAAGCGCCGATCTTGCGTGGGCACGGCAAACCGGTCGTAGGTGGCGCGCACGCCGCAGGTCTGGATGTCGGCGAGGTGCCACAGCTGCGCGCCGACCGCCGCCGTGTTGCGGATCTGGCGCTCGAGCATGCCGGCAAAGGGCCGGTCGTTGCGCGCGGCGAGCGTGCTGCCGATCGCATCGGCCGAGGTTTTGAGGGCCGCACCCAGCCAGATCGTGGTGATGCGGTCGGGCTCGACGGCGTAAACGCTCGCCCGGTCCAGCAGCTGCGCACCCTGCAGCGCATCGCGGATGTCGCCTATCCCGGCGGCCGAGACGAGGCGCCTTATCTCGGGGCGTGCATCGCTGCCGATCGGTGCGGCATCTGCCCGCCAGCCGCGCGGCAAGGCATCAGGGGTGCTGGCACCCAAAAACGCGCGCGCCGCTTGCGCGGCGTCCTCGGCAGCAGCTTCATTCGGCACCAGGGCGCCGTTTTGCACCGCGACCCAGCCGAGATTGCGCTGGGCAAATGCGGCAGCACCGATGGCCGGCGGCAGATTGAGGGCAAGCCGTGCGGCGGTTTCCAGATCCGGCACCGCGGCAAAACGCCGGCCGTGTTCGTCGAACCACCAGCACGCGGCCGGTGCGCCCGGTGCCACGGCCTGTTTGATCGCGGCCAAATCGGCGCGGAGTGCGGCGAGCGGATCGGCCTTCGGCGTGGCGAAAATCTCGCCAACAAACGCAGCACCATCCTCAAGCTTCGCCGCCAACCGCGCCACAAACGCCGCATCGAGCGTGCGCGTTTCGCCGCGCTGCAGCCGCTCAAGCATCTTGGGATGCCCGTCGCCCAGATAGGCAGCGGTTTTGAGATTGAGCCGCCGCTTGGCAAGGGCAGCGAAAAACGCGGCGACCGTATCGGCCATTAGCGGGCCCCCGCGCGGACGGAATTGGCGGGGTTGTGCGGCGCATAGTAGCGCGCATGACCAAAAAAACGCTCGATCTCGAACGCCTTGCACGCGCGAAAAACCGCAGACGCGGCAATGCAATCGATGTTCGAACTTCCGAGCCTGGCGACGAGCTTGGCCTCGAAGACCCGGGCCTCGATGCCGCGCGCCGTCGGGCGATAGCGCTGCGACAGCTTGGCGATCGGGTGAAGCTTGTGGCCCGGCAACGGATGCAGCGGAGGAACCTTCATTGACCGGCCTCTTTGCGCGATTTGCCGAGAACCGACCCGCGTGCAATCCTTGCGGGTTTAACCACAAAGGAGACGCTTTCAATGACGCCTTCCGACGTATCGACCTTGGCTGTAAAATCGATGGTGCAATCGACCGTGGCCATCTGCTTCACAAACGCTTTGATACTGCGCTTGGTGGACGACGGAATGCTGCCGGAGTCGGCAATCGCCGAAATCAAGCAGGCAGCTCGCGCGATCGCCGAATCGATGCCAGCCGACGTCATGCCCGCCGAAATCCGAACACGCGTGCTGCGCGATTTGGCCTGATCTTCGGCGATCATCTTCTCGGTGATCGCGAAAATGCAGCGGGACACACCGTCCAGGGGCAGCGCCGCGGCAACGCGGTTTTCGACGCTCATGCGGCACCTGCTTTTTCGGATTGCGCGACCGGCGGCGGGAAAATGTCGGGGCGCAGCTCGTGCGCGGCAAGGCCCGCAAGCTGGGCAAGCCTTGGCGTGTATTCCGCCGATACCTTGCCGTGTTTGAGCCAATACCAAACCGACGCTTGGCTCACATTGAGCGCGCGGGCGGTGGCGCTTTGGCCGCCGAGCTTTTGGACGGCGCGTTCCAGGGGCGATGTCGTCTCCATGCCCCCGATTTACAGACAAACCTGTAGCTCGTCAACAGGTAATTCGGTAGAGCCCATCTACAGGGACTTTTGTAGTTTAAAACAATGGAACGATATGCCGACAGGCTGAACTGGGCGATGAAGAACGCGGGCGGCGTCACGCAGTCCGATCTCGCGCGCCGCGTCGGCGTGAAGCAGGCAAGCATTTGGCATCTGCTGCAGCCGGAAGCGCAGAAATCCGGCCTCACGCCGCAGATCGCGCGCGCGTTGGGCGTGAACCCGGATTGGCTCGCAACCGGCATAGGCCAAAAGCTGGCGCTCGAATCGATGCAATCGGTCGTGCCCCTCGTGGGATATGTCGGGGCCGGCGCCGAGATATTCCTCGTCGACGACCTCTCCAAAGGACAACGGATCGACGACGTGCCGCCGTTTCCCGGCCAAGACGGTCCTGTCAATGCCGTGCGCGTGCGCGGCGACTCCATGCTGCCGCAGCTCGAAGACGGCTGGACCCTCTACTACGCCGTCGATCAATCGGCCGGCGTGATGGAAGATGCGGTCAATCGGCTGTCGGTCGTGCAGGTGCACGACGGCCCGCTGCTCGTGAAAAAACTTGAACCCGGCCGCCGGAAGAACCTCTGGCGCTTGGTGAGCCACAACGCCAGCCCGCGCGAGGATGTGCGTCTCGATTGGGCCGCGCGCGTGCGCGCGATCGTGCCGTAGCGCTCGAAAAGAAGTCGCTCTATACGAAGATCAGCGCAAGAGGATTGACCGGCTGACAGTCAATCTTGTGGCGCTGCGCGCTGTGGCGAATTGAGCCGAGAGCCGAGATAATGCACCACGATCATCGTGCCTAGCGAAACCTGCGCAAACGCGAACACGCAGATGAAGACGACAAACGCCTTGGATACGAGTAGCCACACATCCGGCAACGCGGCGACAGCCAAAGGTGCTACGAAGCGAATGCCGAACGACGCAACGATTACCAGTATCTGAACGCAGACAAGATAGCCCAGCAGCGCACCGAGAAACTGCCGACGAATCGGTATTTCCCAAGTGGTATGGCCGTGATACGTGCGCGGCATCCGGGGCGGTGTCTTACCGTCCATGGCGGCATCGAGAAACGGACTTTGGATACTGACGATTGCCGTGAGTGCAGCAACATAGAACGCGACCATGATTGCGATGACGTCGCGCATCTCCTTGAGCAAGCCGCCATCGCCCAGAATGCCCGGAGGAGCAGGGCTGAAGACGTAAAGTGCCGTCATGACGACGGCGGCAGCCGCAGGAAACCAAATATCGACCGCCCATTTGGCGCGATGCCGAATCCGCAGATAACCGAAAGGTCGGGCGAGGAGTTCGAAAGCCTCGACGATTGCGGTCGGCGTCAGCCCGGCGCGCGCCACAGCGCCTGCCGGCGCAACAGCCTCAGCATTTTCGCGATCGTTTCGGGGTGCGGCTCGTCCGCGCATTGCTTCAGATCCTCCCTAAAACCAGAGATCGTCTCATGACCACCGAAGAGCCATTCCGCCGCATTTTCGCTCTCAAGCGGGATTCGACTTGAGGACTCCTCTTTGCCGGTGACGCTCCGGCGGATCCTCACTTGCGCGGATTTATACCCCTTCTCTCTTCCAAAGGCCAACGCTTGCGCAAAAACCTCGCCCCAATTCCGCCGCGGCGCGATTTCAAGCCTAATCGTCCGGCGCGCAGCTGTGAAGTTGATGGAGTCGAAGGCATCGTCGGGATCGTCGTCGAGCAATTCGATGTATTGCACCTCGTTGCCAGCCAGCGCCTGCTGGAGCGAGTACGACTGCTGAATCGTGGCCGACAAACGCGGCCTGAACTTTTTGCGAACTTGATCGGGGTCTAGAAATGTAAAACGGGATGCGAGCGCGGTTTCGCTCGTGTTGGCGGGACTTTGACGCATGCGGCGCAGCTGCTGCCGCATCAGGCGCGCAAGAAAGGGCACCACGATCGAGCGGCTGAGCAAATGGGTCCGCTCCAGCAAAGCCGGATAGCTGCCCCGCACACGTGGCTGCTTCCGCAGGAGCAGGTGCGCAGAGTAGGCGTTCAACTCGCGCCCGCGCCGGGCGGCAGGGCGGACGCGACCTGTTTCCGGATCAAGAAAATCGGGCACAGAGCCATGCGCGTCGCCGGACTGAAAGAAAAGCTCAAAATGATCGTCTTCTTCGACGACTGCTTTGAGCAGCAAAATATTGCGCTTTTTCCCGTCTTCAGGAGGTGCGGCCCGATCGTCCGCTTCTTCACCGCCTTCCGGATCGCGCATCAATTCTCCGTCGGTCGGAGATGAAGATGCCTCGCCGCGCGAGACTGCTGCCTGCAACAGCGCCATATAGCTCCGCAACGAAAGATCATGCGCGGCTTCGTTTGCGTCCGGCTCCGGCACTGCACCCGTGGAAAGCGAAAAAATCAAAACTTCGCGCGAGTCGACCCGAGGGATCATTCGTGGTGTCCTAGTTGGTTAAACAGAACATTCAATGCGCATCTGCCATGCGCCGATTAGGTCGACGAGTCGCGCGCGCGGAGCGCTGCCGCGATGCCGTCGAGCCGACCGAGCGCGCTTGCTGCGGCCAACAGCAACCCGCCGAAGCCGATCGCCGAAATCGAGGCGGTCTCAGCAAATACGGTGGATTGGCTTGGTCCCAAGAACATGCCGAGCGACGCCATTAGGCCGAGCCCGAGCAGACACATTCCAAGAATCCGCAGCACAACGATCATTCGCTACCTCGCTTGAGATGAAACCTTAGCAAAAATGCGCCAAAAAGCGCTCTACAGATTTTTCTATTGACGGCATTACAGATTTATCTTTAGATACGCCGCATCGCAACCCCACGAGGTGATCCGATGCGCAGCTCTCCGCACACCCCTGCCCCCCGAACCCAGGCCCCCCGGACAATGGCCGACCGGCGCGAAAAGATGGCCGACACGATCTGCCGCATCGCGGCCGAGCTCGGGTCCTGCAGCGAAGCCGATCTGCAGCGCGAAGGTTTCACGCGCGCCGAGATCGAGCATCTGGGCGACGACGCCCGCGAAGAAGCCGCCCGCCGCCAAACCCAAGCGCGCGAACTGCAGCCGCGCCAGCCTCAATTGCGCGCGGCCCGACAGGTGCGCGCATGAGCGCCTCGAAAATGACGCCGGGACGTTGGTGGACCGCCGCAGACGGTCGCACGGAGACGCTTCTCGCAGACCCCGATTCCGAAACCGATCCCAACGACCCGCCCTGCCCAGATATCGGCCAGCAGCTGTCGCGCTTTCTGGTGCATCGCGCGATCGGCCGCACCTTCGACGAGCTCGCGCGGGCCTTCAACCTCTCCTACGAGCAGGTGCGCTTGCTGCTCGACCGCCACGGCGAGCCGCCGCGCCTGGCGGGCGCCCAGGCCGCCGACATGGCCCGCGCCCTTGCCGGCACGCCCGCCTATGCGGGCTGCACGCACACCACGCGCGGCCCCGCCCCCAATCATGCTGCCCCCACCCATGCTTCACGGTCGCACGCAGCACTCGAAACCGATCAGGAGTCCGCATGACCCGCCTGTTCGCCTTGCCCGATGCCAAGCGTTTGCCCGCGGCGATCGTGCTGTTCTTCGATGCGCAAGCGCACGACCCCGCCACGCGCACGCAGCGCCTCGGCGTCGAGCTGCGCGATGCGGGCACAAGGCAGCCGATCGCCGCCCTGGGCTTGCGCGATGCGCACGCCTTTTTGGTCGGCAACGGCTATCGCTGGGAACCGGCGCTTGAGCCGATGTGGGTGCGCGCATGAGCGGCCCGCTTTCGTCCTTCGCCGCAATCCCCTTGTCGACACCGCGCCAGGGCAAAACCGCCACGTGGCGCGGCGGGCTCTACAATCTCGCCGACCCGCGCCCCGGCGACATCAATCTCAACGAAATCTGCGAAGCCCTGGCGTCGATCAACCGCTACAACGGGCTCGGCCGCGCGTGCTGGTCGGTTGCCCAGCACACGCTCTTGTGCCTGCGCATCGCGCGCGCGATCGACGCGGACCCCGCTGCCGATCTCTACATTGGTTTGCACGATGCGCACGAAGCGCTCATTGGCGACCAGACCACGCCGCAGCAATACGCTTTCGACATCGTGCTTGCCGAAAAATTCCCCGGCCTGCCGGCCGACGCGTTCCGCCAGGTGCGCGCCGCCCTGGCCGCGCGCTGGGATGCGGCGATCTGCACGTCGTTTCGCATCCCGATGCCCACAACGCCGATCGTCGCGACCGTGGCCAAGATCGACCGGCTGGCGCTCGTGTTCGAAGCCTCGGTGCTGTTCGAACGCCCGCAGGATTTGGGCGTGCCCGAAGCCGAAGCGGCTTTCAACCGCCCGCAGGCGATGCGCCTGATGAACGAAATCGGCATGGCCTATCCGAACCCGAGTGCCGTCGCCGACAAACTCGCGCGCGAAATAAGGCGGCTCGCATAAGCGGCGTGCAAACCACCCCGCAACCCTAACCCCGGAAAGAACCGAGTGATGGAAGACTTCAAATCGGCGATCGACACCGCTTACGCGAAACTGCACACCAACGGCAAAGGCGCCGCGATAATCGAAAAGCAGTTGACCGAGACGGTCACGCGGACGGTGAGCGAGCTGCTGCAACCGTATTCGGACTTCGGCAAGTCGCTCAAAGCGCATCTGCAGCAGAAGCTGGCGATCGATTTCGAGACCGCCAATCTGCGGAGCTACAACGATATCGTGCTCGAAGTTCTCGAAAGCCAAATCGCCGGCATCGTCGACAAGGTCGCGCGCACCGAATTGTCGCAGCAAGTGCAGAAGCTGCTGGGCGGCGACGTGCCCGCGACGATCAAGATCAGCGATCTGGTCGAGCAGTTCAAAAAACAAGCGTGCGATATCGACCGCCGCGACAGCGACCACGAAATCACCGTCGATTTGGAAAAAGGCTCTTACGGGTCCTATTGGCTTCATCTGGACCCGCGCGCCAACAAGTCGAAATACGAGTGCCAATTTCGCATTCACCTTTCCGACGACGGCGCCGTCCACGGCCTGCGCATCGCTCAAATCGGCGACAAAAAGACGCTGTTTTTCGGGCATGTCTATGGTTTCGAACGGCAGCTTTTCATGATGCGCGCCGCTGGCACCAAGATCGAAATCGACACGACGGATTTCGATTTGTCCTATCCGGAACACGAGGAATGAGCGACATCGGCCACAACAGCGGGGCGGCACCGCCGCCGCCCGTCGAAGTCGGCGGCATCGCGGCCCAAAAGCTACGCGCGTTCATCGACAAGATCGAACGGCTCGAAGCCGAGAAGGCCGACCTCGCGACCGACATCCGCGAGACCTATGCCGAGGCCAAGGGCAACGGCTTCGACACGAAGATCATGAAAAAGATCATTGCCCTCAAAAAGCTCGAAGAACCCGACCGCAAGGAACAGGACGAACTGCTCGACCTGTACCGCCAAGCGGTCGGGATTTGAACCTGCAACCCAATCGAACACGTGGGAGAATGAAATGGCTCGCATTTACGTCGCGTCGTCGTGGCGCAACCCCTACCAGCCCGAGATCGTCGCCGGCCTGCGGGCACGCAATCATGCCGTCTACGATTTTCGCAACCCCGAGGGCCGCACCGGCTTCAGTTGGAAGCAAGTCGGCGGGCCGGCGGATCGGCAGCCGACGCTGGCAGAGTACCGTCAAATGCTCGCGCACCCGGTCGCAGCGGCCGGGTATCTGTCGGACTTCCGCGCAATGGAGTGGGCCGACACATGCGTGCTGGTGCTGCCGTGCGGGCGCAGCGCGCATCTTGAGGCCGGATGGTTTGCCGGTCGCGGCAAGCGTTTGATCATCCTGACGCGCGACCACGAAGAGCCCGAGCTGATGGCGCTGATGGCGAACCATATCTGCGGTTCGTTCGACGAAGTGATCGAGGCTTTGGCCGAGAGTGCGGCCGCATGAGCACCGCCCTCTGGACCGGCCATGTCTTGCGGCAGAACCGCGAAGAGAACAACGGCTGGTCGATCTACGCCAAATGCCCGCCGGGCCATGCACTCGCCGAGTGGGATCGCGCCAAGCAGAAGGCGGGGCTGCTGCGCGTACTGCCCTGGCCGCTCGATGCCGCCGGCGCCCCTCACGATTGGGCCGACGTCGAGATCGTCTGGGACGCGCGCGGCCAGCCGCAAGCCCTCGCCGCCAAACGCCCCGCCGCCCCGGACGATGCTGCACCCGCAACCCCAGACACCTATGTGTGCCCATGAAGTGGCCGAGCGTATTCGGCGGCCTGCGGCATCCCGGCTGGCTGCTGGTCTATTTTGTGCCGTTCGGCTTTGTGCTGCACACCCCGTGGTCGCCAGTCACGGCACCGAAAGAGGCGCAGATCAAGCTGCTCGGCTTTTCGCTGCATTGGTTCAAGAAACCGAAGGACGTGAAAGCATGACCTTAGCCCTTCGGATAGCCGTAGGCCTGCTGCGTGCCGCTCGATGTCTTGCGCTCCCACCACCAGGCCGGGCGGCCGCCGCATTTGGCGCAGCACATGCGCTCGGCAACCCGCACGGCCGTCGCGGCCCCGCCGTGCTGCACCAGCAGATCCGCCATTGGCAGGATCGTCTCGCGCGCGCAGGCCAAGCAGCGCACGCGCAGCCCGGTCGTGCCCGTCGCGGCAAGATCGTCCAGCGTCGCAAGCGCATTTTCCGAGAGGCGTGCCATGACTGATCGACCGATCCTTTTCTCCGCGCCGATGATCGTCGCCCTGCTCGACGGCCGCAAGACGCAAACCCGGCGCGTTCTACCCAATCTGCCCTCGACTTGGGATGTCCGCGAGATCATCGACGGAACAGTGTTTGCCTTCAAGCCAGGCTTTGCAGGCGAAGGACATGTGAAACTGCGCTACGCCCCCGGCGACCGGCTGTGGGTGCGGGAGAGCGGCTGGATTTCTAAAACAAAGACCGCCTTCGTGCCGTCGGTGGGCAACGAGCAATCGGGAAAAGGCTTTCAATCGCCCGATGGAGAATCTTTTAAAAGTTGTCCATCGATCCACATGCCGCGCTGGGCGAGCCGCCTCACGCTGATCGTCGAGGCCGTGAAGGTTGAACGTCTCACCGACATCAGCGAGGCCGATGCGCAGGCCGAGGGCGTCGAGCCCGTCCTGGGAACGCCTGGCGTTCCGCTTGACCGGCACTACGCGGCCTTCATGCAGCTGTGGGACAGTCTGCACGGCGAAGGTGCGACCTACTTCAACCCGTGGGTCGTCGCCGTGTCGTTCCGCGTGGTGCGCGGCAATATTGACAAGATAATTGACCAACGTGAGGTCGCAGCATGAGGCCCGTCGAGTTTTCCGGGCAGACCCACCATTTCGGCCCGCCACGCGGCTTCAACGAGAGCGCCGACAAGGTTCAATGTGGCGGCTTGCCGATCCGCGCATCGCGCGATGCAGACGGTGGCGCGCTGCTGCAGTCGATGTGGAAGCCGACCCCGGCCGAGTTGGCGGCCCTTGCCGCCGGCGCCTGCGTCCGCGTTTCGGTTTGGGGCACAGCGCACCCGCCGATCGCGATCGAGGTCGAACAGGTCGAGGTTTTGCCGTGACCAACAAGATCAAATGGGTGCCTAACCCGCTGTCGCACCCGAATTGGCCATGGTCTCTTAAAGAGCGGAAACTGTTTTATGAAATGCGATAACGGGAGAGGGAACGTGACCGACGACGAGCTATCGGCGCACCAGAACTATCTTTGGTCCATTTTCTTTTCCGTCGTGTGCGCCGCCGCGTGCTGCGCTGCGATTGCAGGGGCCGCGCGTTTCATCGCTATGCTGTTTGGAATGTGATGCCTGCCGCGCCCGTATCGCCGCCACCTACCGCCCCGCTCGGCCTCGCCGAGGCCTGCCGCGCGCTCGGCTGCGGGCGCACGAAGCTGCTTGAACACCTGACCGCGCACCCGCACTATCGCCGGGTCGGCCGGGTCTATCGGTTCGATGCCGATCACATCGCTGCCCTCAAGGTCAGCCTTTCGGAGACATCCGCTCCATGCCCCTCACGCTCAAGCGCCGCGGCGCCGTCTGGTACGTGCGCGGCACCGTCCGAGGCCAGACTGTTTACGAAAGTGCAGGCACTGGTGCGCGCGACCTTGCCGAGGCGTACCGCGCGAAACGCGAGCACGAGCTGTGGCAACGTGCTGTCTTTGGCGAGCGCGCGGCAATCCCCTTCGCCCAAGCTGCCTTAGGCTATCTCGAGCACCGCACGCCGGGCCCGCGCGACGCCAAGCGCGTGGCGCGGCTCGTCGAACATTTCCGCGGCGTGATGCTGCACAAGATCGACCAAGTCGCCGCCGATCGCGCGGTCGCTTCGATCTGCCGGCCGAACGCGGCCCCGGGCACGAAGCTTCGCGCCGTGCTGATTCCGCTCACCGCGATCTTGACCTATGCCGCCAAGCGCGGCTGGTGCGACCGGCCCGGCTTTGAGCGGCCGCGCCAGCCCAAGGGCCGCACGGCGTGGCTCACGCCCGACGAAGCCACGCGGCTGCACGATGCCGCCGGCGAAGCGCTGCGCCCGCTCGTGATGTTCATGGTCTGCACGGGTGCGCGCGTGGCCGAAGCGCTCGAGCTCGATTGGGCCGACGTCGATCTGCAGCGCGGATCCTGCGTGCTGCGCGAAACCAAAAACGGCCGTGACCGCATCGTGCGCCTGGCCCCAGCCGCAGTCGCCGCCCTCGCCAATCTCGACGGCCGCAAGGGGGCGGTTTTCCGCCGGCCGGACGGCGAGCCCTATGCCGACAAAGAGCGGCAAGAGGGCGGCCAGTTCAAAACCGCGTGGCGGGGGGCGTGCAGGCGCGCGGGCCTCGGCGGCTGGCGCCGTGCGGTGCCCTCGGCCGATCTCGTTGCAGCGGCGGCGGGTGCGGAGTTTACGGCCGTCAAATGGCGGCCCGCGATCACGCCGCACGGGCTGCGCCACACCTGGGCGACCTGGTACTACGCGACGACGCGCGATGCGCTGCGCTTGATGCACCGCGGCGACTGGTCGGGCCTGCAGCTGGTCGAGCGCTACGCGCATCTGGCGACGTCCGAGATCGTGCCCGCGATTGCGCAAGTGTGGGGCGCTGCACACCCGGACATGTGGGAGACCGACCACGCCGCGACCCGTGCAGCATCCGTGCAGCCGTTCCGCGCAAACGGATAATGCGCGCAAAAACAAAACCTTGCGGCGCAAGCCCGCGCCCTTCACACGGCCGGGGTCGTAGGTTCAATCCCTACAGCGCCCACCATCCCCCCTAGAATCCACTTTGCCGCGGCGGCGCAATCGAAAAATAGGCACGCGACAATCGCACCTATCGGCGATCGCGACATGGCGTCCCCAGCTTGATTCCGAAGATATGTGAAAAAACGTGGATACGAAGTCGGGGTATTCGGCCGCGAAAGCAATCTTCGGCGGTCGATTGCTAGCCGAAATGCGCCTGCAAGTCCGTAAGGCTTGCGACCTGCGGGACGGCGGCAACGCTCGCATATTCGCCGGGCAAGCCGGTGCGGTTTACCCACACGGCGCGGAACCCGAAATTGGCGGCCCCCGCCGCGTCCCACGGGTTGGACGACACAAAGCCGATCTCGTTTGCGTCCAAGCCGAACCCATCGGTCGCCAGGCGATAGACGCGCGTATCGGGTTTGTAGATGCCGACCGCCTCGACCGACCAAACGGCCGCAAAGCGCCCGCCGAGCCGTGCGGCCGAAACCGCATCTTCAAGCCAAGCTTGTGTGCCGTTCGACAGGATCGCCAACCGCCGCCCGCCTTTTGCCAGAACGTCGAGACTTGCGCCGACTTCTGGATACGCGGCCAAGCGGCGATAGGCTGCCATCAGATCGGCGCGTAAGGCCGGATCGGCGATGGCGTGTCGGGCCAGCACATAGTCCAACGCTTCGCCGGTCACTTGCGCAAAATCGGCATGGCGGCCCATGAGGCTGCGCACCCACGTGTATTCGAGTTGCTTGGTGCGCCACAGGACCGAAACCGCCTCGGCCGCTGCACCGACGCGGCCCGCGTACGCGCGCACTGCCGCGTGGACGTCGAACAATGTTCCGTATGCGTCGAAAACGCAGGCTTTTACAGGCTCTTTCATCGGCTTTACTCCAATTTCGAGCTGGCGCGCCTAAACACCGCAAATTTTTCTGTTTCGAGTTAACCGATGATTCACCCCTATCGGCGAAGATCACTGCGTCGAACAGCCAGCGAGTCGCCCACAATGTCCGAAACACTGATCAATGACCGCATCTATATCGGGTCCAATTCCGTCGCCCAATGGTTTTTGACCTTGGGCCAGTCCGAGGGAAAACCGTGCCTGATCGCTCATCAGGTGTTCGTCGATGCGCCCAAACAGATGAATATCGTGGCCCGCAAACTGACCGGCGGGCGGTTGTTCTTTTCGCTCAAGCAGCTCGAAACGATGATGCAGATTCGCCATGGCTTGGAAGTCACGTTGACCCCGGGCGACCGCATGTGCATCGAGCGCCATTTGCGGGTCTGAGCACCCGGCGCTTGGCGCTTGACGCGTAACCTCGACCGCCCCAACTTCGAACTCGAAGTCACACGCCGACCCGAGGGGGCAGCTCCATGTTTTTCACGCGCAAAAAAGCCGAAATGCCGTCGCCCGACACAGCCCCCAAGGGGCGCGACACGCGCATGAAAGTGCCGGCAAAGCACTTCGTGAACGGCCAAGCGCTCGAGCCGCCCTATCCGGCTGGGAGCGTGACGGCGATGTTCGGTCTCGGCTGTTTTTGGGGGGCCGAGCGCAAATTCTGGCAATTGCCGGGCGTGCATGTCACGGCCGTGGGCTATGCCGCCGGCTACACGCCGAACCCCACCTATGAAGAAGTGTGCAGCGGGGCGACCGGCCACAACGAAGTCGTGCATGTCGTGTTCGACCCGGCGCGCATCGCCTACGAGCGGCTGCTGCAGGTCTTTTTCGAAAGCCACGACCCGACCCAAGGCATGCGCCAGGGCAACGACGTGGGCACCCAGTATCGCTCGGGCATCTACACCTATTCGCCGACCCAGCAGGCGGCAGCCGAGCGTGCCAAGGCGGCATTCGCACCCGTGCTGGCCAAAGCCGGTTTCGGCGCAATCACGACCGAAATTCTGTCCGCCCCCGAATTCTACTATGCAGAGGCCTACCATCAGCAATATCTCGCCAAGAACCCGAACGGCTATTGCGGGCTCGGCGGCACGGGCGTTTCCTGCCCGATCGGCACCGGTGCGAGTGCGGCCTAAGATTCTTGCGCAAACGCGCCCCTAGGGCGTGACCGAAATTCAGGCCGCTGAATGGCCCCTTTTTGCCCGTTGCCGGAGGCGCAAAAATCGCCGCCCGATATCGCTACATTCTCGATAGATTCGCGATTTGCGAACGCAATGTGCGTGACAGTGCAGCGCAACAAGGGCAATCTACACTTCTTCATTGCCAGATTCGGAAGTTAAAGCGTTATGTCCTCCACGCCGAGCTCGGAGACCGAACTCGAAGACGTTCGGAAATATCTCGCGGCGACGAAAAAGGCATTGGTCGGCGCGCCCAACAAGCCGCACGACCTGTCGCACCGAAATCTTGCCAAAGTAAATTTCGAAGGGCGCTCGATGGCGCGCGCGCGCCTGATGGGCACGGACCTCTCGGAGGCGCGCATGGCGCGCGCCGATCTGCTCGAGGCCGATCTGTTCGGCGCCAATCTCACCAACGCCGACATGAACGGCGCCAATCTGCAGAATGCGGTGCTGCGCGGCGCGTCGCTGCGCGGCGCGAACATGAACGGCGCCAACTTGTCCGGTGCCGATTTTCGCGGCGGCGTGATGATGGGCCAATCGGGTACGGGGCGCGTCGGGCTTGAAATCACCGACCTCACCGATTGCCTTGCCGATTACGCCACCGCCTCGCGCGCGCAGATGACGGGTGTGGATCTGTCGGGGGCGAGCTTCCAGGGCGCCAATCTCGAAGGGGCGATCCTGTTCGGCGCCAATCTCGCCAACACGAATCTCGCCTACGCCAATCTGCGCGGGGCCGACTTGTCGGATGCGCGGCTCGGCAAAACCTCGCTGATCGGCGCCGATCTTTCCAACGCCAAATTCGCGAACGCCAAAGCCGACGGCGCCAATTTCTCCGGCGCCAACATGACCAACGTCGACACTAAAAGCTTCGATCTCGCGCGCTCGATCATGTCGGCCAAGCCCCCGCTGCTGGGCCGCAACCAGCTGCCCGCAAATCTGAAAACCGCGCTCGACGGCCATGCGGCGTGGCTTGCAAGCGTCGGGCGCAGCGGCTGCCAAGCCTTGCTCGAAGGAGTCGATTTCAGCTATTTCGACCTCTCCGGCATCGACCTGTCGGGCGCCGTTTTGCGCAACGCCAAATTCGTCGGCGCCAATCTTGCCGGGGCGGTGCTGCTGCTCGCCAACCTGCGCGGCGTCGACATGTTCCATGCCGATCTGAGCGGCGCCAAGCTACACGGCACCATGTTCGACGGGGCGAAGCTACGCGAGGTCGAATTCGCAGGCGCCAAAGCCCTGCCGCTGCCGATCGCCAATGCCGACGGCTCGAGTTCGACACGCATGCAGCCCACGAGCTTCGTCGGCGCCGACATGACCGGCGCAAAGGTCAAAGGCTTCGACATGTCGCAAGCCGCGACCGAAGGCGCGCGGCTGCCTTAACTTAACGACGCGCCGGCACGCAGGCCCGGTTAGCGCGGTTCGCTCCCATCGAGTGCCGCAACAGGAATGATCGCGATCCCGTCACCCGGCAATCGCGCTATTTCTGCATGCACACGGTACGTTCTCGCGATCAGTTCCGAAGTCAGCGTCGCAGCCGGCGGACCGTCGGCAACGAGGCGGCCCCGATCGAGCACCAGTACCCGGTCGGCAAATCGCGCCGCGGCATTCAGATCGTGCAAGGCGGCGACGACGATGAGCCCGTTCGCGTGCGCAAGCTTCGCCAGCATGTCCAGCAGCAACAGCTGGTTGCGCATGTCGAGCGCGCTTGTGGGCTCATCGAGCAGCAGAACGGCTGGTTCGCTCGCAAGCAACTGCGCGAGAAACACGAGTTGTCTTTGACCGCCCGAGAGTTCCGTCAAGCGGCGTGCCGAAAGATGCGCGATCCCAAGCCGGTCGAGCGAGGCGACCGCGCGGTCGAGTTCGGCCGGCGGAACCGCGAGGCCGAGCGCGCGCAGGCGGCCGAGCAACGCCGCCTCCAGCACGGTGAGCGCTGCGTGCGCGCCGTTGTCCTGCGGCATGAAGCCGATCGCGGCAGCAGGCGCGCCCTCGAGCCGAACAAGGCCTTCGTGCCGCTGCAGCCCGGCTACGGCACGCAGCAGCGACGACTTTCCCGAGCCGTTGGGCCCGACCAGCACCACGAACTCGCCCGCGCGCGCCGTGCAATCGACGCGATCGACCGCGCGTTCGGCGCCGTAGCGAACGCCGACCGCTTCGAGATGCAGGCGCGCGGCGAAGGCGTCCGCCATCACAACCTGGCCTGTCGCGCGGTCAAGATCAGGGCTGCGAAGAACGGCACGCCGACCAAAGCTGTGACGATGCCGATCGGAAACAGTGCGCCCGGCGACACCGTCTTGCTCGCAACCGAAGCGGCCGAAAGCAGGATGGCGCCGACAAGGGCAGCACCCGGCAGGAAGATGCGCTGATCCTCGCCCAGCAGCATGCGCGCCACGTGCGGCGCCACGAGCCCGACAAACCCGATCGTGCCGACGAACGCGACGGCGATTCCGGTCGCCACGGACACGAACAGGAAACCGCGCAGCCGCACGCCGCGCACATCGACGCCGAGTGCGGCCGCCCGCTCGTCGCCGAGGCGCAAAGCCGTGAGCGCCCACGCGTCGCGCATCAGCAGCGGTGCGGCCACGGCGAGCGTCGCACCGACGATCGCGAGCTTCTGCCAGTTCGACCGCTGTAAGCTGCCGAACAGCCAGAACACGATCTGCTGGAGCGCTTCGGGCGACGCGAGGAACTGCAGGAGCGACTGGAGCGCTTGGAACAGGAACATGAGCGCAATCCCGGCCAGCACAAGCGTTTCGGGTGTCGCACCGCGAATGCCGCCGAGCAGCCACACGCACGCGCACGCAACGCCCGCAAACACGAAGGCCGAGACCGGTACGGCGTAGGCTTCCGGCACCGGCAAAGAAGCGCCCATCACGATCACCAAGGCGGCACCAAAGCCCGCACCCGCCGACACGCCGAGCGTGTAGCTCGATGCAAGCGGGTTGTTGAGGATGGTCTGCATGACCGCACCCGTCATGCCGAGCGCCGCCCCGACCAGCAGCGCCATGACCGCGACTGGGAGCCGGATCGTCCAGACGATCGCGTTCGCGGTAGGGTCGGCGCTGGCGCCCAGCAGCGATGCCGCCACGTCGCTGACGGACAGCATCGCAGGACCGGTTGCGACGTCGAGCAGGAAACTCGCCGCCAGCGCACCCGCACCGGCGGCGAAGAACCCCGTGCGGCGCAGCGCGAGAGCGCGCCAAGCCGCACGCGCCGCGCTCGCCCCTTCTAGGCGCGCCAAGGCAGCATCCACGTGCCGGAGAACGCGACCGGCAGATACTTGGCATGGTAGTCGGCAAAGACCGCGACTGGATCCATGCCTTCGAAGGCCCCTGGCCAGATCCGCTTGGCGATATAGAGCGCAGCCGTGTCGTCGAAGAGCGTGCGGCACAGCCCGTGCTCGATCGCATGGATCTCGCCGCGACGGATCGCCGCCAGATTCTGCCACAGCGGCCGTGCTGCATAGGGTGCGAGGCTGCGGCGCGTCTCCTCCGGCGCCACGTCGTAGCCCGTCTTGACCGCATTCGGGCGGTTCACCCACGACGAACCGGCGATGAAGATGAAATCGGGATTGGCCGCGAGCGTCGTTTCGGCAGCGAGCGGCCCCCAAGGTCCGGGGAGCTTGCCCTCGGCGATGTTCTGGGCGCCGATGTCGGTTGCAAGCTTGCCCCACATCGTTCCGGCGTAGGAATTGCCGATGATCTCCGCTCCCGCCTGCCCAAGCTCGAAATGGACCTTCGGCTTGGCGCCGGTGTTGACGCGCGCGACGCGGGTCTGGATGTCGCCCATGTTCCGGCGGTAGCGCTCGGCCAAGGCTGCTGCGCGCTCGGGCGTTCCCATCGCAGCCCCAATCGCCAAGGTCGATGCAACATGGCGCTCGACAATCTGCGCGTTGTAGTCGATGACGAGGATCGCGATGCCGGCCGCCTCGATCTGTGCACGCGCGGTTTCCATGGACGCCCAGCTCCATTGCGGCACGATCAGCAGATCGGGGCGCAATGCGATCACCTTCTCGGCGCTGAACGTGCCCTCGTCTGTGCTGCCGACGTCGGGTTGGCCGCCGAGATTTGGAATGACGGCGCTGTAGCGCGAGAATATCGCGGGTCGCCATCCTTCCCACACGAAGCGGTTCATGCCGACGACGCGCCGCCAGCCTTCGACGCCGGCGATCGCGGTGAATTCCTCGTAGTTGAACATCGTCACGACGCGGCGCGGCGGTGCGGTAAGCCGCACCTCGCGGCCGAGCACATCAACGATGCGCGGCGACTGGGCGATTGCGGGTGCGGCGAAAGACGCGGCGGCGGCGGCGCCGAGCAGGTGGCGACGGGTCATGGACATGAATTGGGACTCCTGGCGACGGGCGTGCCGCACTCTGGGCGACGCGCGCGATTGAACGGGCAACACGCGGGTGCCAGAACGCACCCGCGAACACGGTATGCGTTCAGGCCAGGATGGGAGGAGCGCGCGAAGCGTAGGCCGCCGGCGGTGCGTGCGGTGCGAGCAGCAAAGCGTCGACGGCCGCGACGCGTACAACGACGGCCACGCGCAGTCCGACCGTCGGCGGAACCGGAACGGGACCGCCGGGCAAACCATGGCAGTCGAAGCAGCCGGCGACGTCGAGACGGCTGTCGTGCGCCGGCTGGGTGCCGTCGGCGACAAGCGGCGGTTGGTCGGGATCGGAAACGCAGACCGAATAGTCGAGAATCGGATGCTGCAACGGCGACGAAAGCACCGGGTAGTTCAAGGACAGAAGCGTACCTTGAAAAGCCAGGAGAAGAGCCAGCAGAATCGGAATACGGCGTCGCAATCCGTGCATTGGCCATCGATACATCGCGCATGGCGCGCAATCAAGGCCGAAGACGCGCTTGCGTCAGCCCGCAGGTTTGGCCGGCATCAGTTCCATGTGCTGCAGCCCGCAAAAATAGGGCTCGACGCCGTCGAGGAACGCATTGATCTTCAAATTGAAGCAGAAATGCTCGAAACCGTGTTTGTCGACGATGCGGATTTTCTGGCGCTGGAAGCGGCCCTCGGGCTGGCGACGGCCGGTGAGATAGAGCGCGGTGCGCTCGATGCGCTTGCCCATGACCGGCAGCCCGATCAGCTTCTGCAGGCCCGTCGCCACGCGTTCGACGAACTGCTCCTCGTCGAGCCAGACATTGTTCTCGGCGTCCCAGCGATGGAAAGCGCCGAGCAGTATCTGGTGCGTGCGGCACTGTGCGACCAGGCGCGCGACCTGGATCGTTACGTCGCCGACAATGAAATCGTTGCGGCTGCCGCCGGTGCGCTCGGGCTGGCCGTAATTGTAGTGGCTGCCAATACCTATAGCGGCGCGCAATTCGGGCACGGCCACGGGTGAGGCAACCGTGCGCTTGAGGGCGGCATGGAAAATCGCAAACAGCACGTAGCCCAGCACGAGATCGACATCGGCCTCGAGGCCTTCGCGGCTGTTCCACACGTAGAACCCGTCGCCGGTAGTCGAGCGGCGCATATCGAATTTGATGCCGTGCGCGTTGGCGGTTTCGGCCGCGATGTTGAGCGCGAATTCGAGCGTGGCAAGCTGGCTTGCCTGCTGCTCGGGCAACAGCTTCGAAAATCCGATGATGTCGAGCAGCAGCACCGCGCGCTGGTCGGTCTTGGTGACCGCAAACGGCTCAAACAACGCTTCGACAAGCGCCATCGGCGTCATGCCTGGCCCGTCGCCGATGGGTTGGGACAATCGCACGTCGAGCGGGTGCGCCTGAAAAAGTTCGGCCAGTTCGTCGAACGCTTTGTCGCCCATGCGCCGGTCGCCGAAATAGAGCCGCCGCGGCGGCTCGGCGACCTCGAACAGGCGGATTTTCGGAACCGTCAGAATTTCAAAGCCCGTGGAGGTCGGGCGCCACGCCACCAGCGCGTTCGAGCCGAAGCGCCACACCGAATAGAGCGTGCGGTTGAGCTCGGCTAGAATCTCGGGCGCAACTAGCGCGTGGAGCGGCGTGTCGGTCGGCATGGTCGGCGCGCAGCATACACCCGAATGCGCCGTGGTTAAACTTTCCCCAAACTCACCCCAAACCCAAATCGACGAAAAAGCCACCGCCGGCGGGTTCCGCAAGCGGCGAAAAGGCGAAAATCCGGCCCGCGCGTTTGGCCTCGAGCAGATAGCGACCGACCGGCAGGAACAGCGTTTCGCCCGCCCCCGGAACCGGCGGATCGATGCGCACGGCAAAGCGCGTAGGCCCCGGTGCGACCGGCTCGACGATGAGGCGCTGCAGTTTTTCAAGCGCTTCGGGCAGTTCGAGGCCGCGCAGATCGAGCAGGGCCTCGGCCTCGGGTGCTTTGCCCAAGAGATGCAGGGCCTGTTCGGGATCGAGATGCGGCATCAGAAATGTCCTGCCAAATGGCGCGCCATCGCCTTGTTGCCGTAGAGATAAGCACCCTTCTTGTTGCCGTACCACACGACCTCGCGGCACCAATCTTCGAAGCGCGGCCACGTTTCCTGCGAGCGCGCGATGCGGTAGACGACCGCCTCGTCCGCAAGATCCTCGCGCCGTCCTTCAAGGATCGCGCGGTAATAGGGATAGAGATCGCTCGCGAGGCGCACATCGAGGTCGGCGAGCGCGCCGGGTTCTTTGACGAGGGCCCGGTTGAGGCGCAGCGCATCGGCGACCGTCTCGCGCGGCACAAGGGCGCGGTTGCCCGCGATCGCCGCAAAGATCAGCCGCTCGGCCTCCTCGTAGAACGCGTCGAGCTTGCCGTTTTTGACGAGGTCGATGAACACGAATTCGTCGGCCGGCCAATGGATGCCGAGCCATTCGGCCGAATAGACGTATTCGACCTCGCCGTTCTGGATCTGCAGCGCGTAATCGTCGAAGAAGGCGCGGATGGCGCCGAAGGTCGGGTAGAGACCGCGGTCGGCCTCGAAAAACGCGTCGAGCAGGCGCCGATAGGGGACCGCGCATTTTTCGTGCGCAACCAGGATCGGGATCTGCAGCAGCTTGTTGTAGTGAACAAGGGCCGTCATCCAGGCGTAGCTGCGCGCGCGCCGCCAATCGGCCGCCGGCATCGCACCGGTCTCGACGACGAGATCCTGCACTTCGTAGATGCCGTCGGGATCGACTTCGAGTGCGCCGTGGATGTTCACGATGCGCGTTTCGACCGTGCGCATGCCGAACTTGGCCTGGTAGGCGGGATCGCCCATCTCGGCATTGGGTAGGATCGAGAGATTGTTGAATTGGATGCGGTTGTGCTGGCCGTTGTCCATCAGCCACACAATGCCGTCGACCCAGCTGTCGAACGTCTCGCCGGGCAGGCCCAGGATCAAATCCGAATAGGTTTCGACGCGGTCGCGCGTGAAGCGGCGCTGCAATTCTTCGTAGGTGTCGAGCGCGATGTTCTGGCGCTTGATGGCTTTGAGGGTACCCGGATCGAGCGACTGCATCGACAGCGTGACGCCCTTGTTCATGCCCGCATCCGACAGGATTTTCTGCGTGAGATACGCGCGATCCGTCGCGTTTTTGGTGTTCTGCACCGACACGGCTTTGGGATAGCCCACTTGCGCTTTCGAACGCGCCAAGGCTTCGGCCAATTGGATGTCGCGCGCGAGGATGCCGAAATTGGCGTCGCAGCAGAAGATGAACTCGATCTTGGCCTCGGCGAACCACGCGATCTCGGCTTCGAGACGCGCCAAATCGAACTGGAACACTTTGGCCTGTGTAGCCGAGCCCCAGTCGCAGAAGGTGCATTGGAACGGGCAGCCGCGGTTGGTCTCCCACAGCACGATCCAGTTCTCGTCGGTCTTGGCCTTCATCAGCGGCGCAAACGTGCCCTCGAGATAGGGCGAAGGCACGTCCGCCAATTCGCGGATGCGCGGGCCCTTGGCCTGGACCGTGAATTTGCCGTCGGCGATGTAGGAGAGGTTGGCGATGCCGGCCCATTCGCGCGCGGGCCAGGCTTCGAGCAGCTTCAAGAACGCAAGCTCGCCCTCGCCGTTCACCGCAACGTCGACGTAAGGATGCTCGCGCAAGAAAGGCTCGCAGCGATCGGGCACGTGCGGACCGCCGAACACGATCAAGATCGAAGGCTTGCGTTCCTTGAGGCGCTTGGCGATCGCCAGCGACAATTTGAAGTTCCAGACATAGGTCGAGAAACCGATTACGTCGGCCGCGATCAGCGCATCGACCGCTTCTTCCACACGCTGGCGCTTGTAGAGCGGCAACATGAATTCGAAACGTTCGGGTGCGCGCGCATATTTGCGCACATAGGCCTCGAGCAACCCCGCCGCATAGGGCAGATAATTCTGGCCCGAGAAGCTGTTGTTGATCTGAACCAGCCCGACGCGGCAAGTCTCGAACTGCGGCGGCATGCCCTCGTTTCCCTTTGCCATTCCAAGAATCAGGACAGTCTAAACGTCAAATAGCGCAAAAAGTCTAAAATTAGATTAATTTGCCGCAAATCTTCTTTACAGCTTGAAAGATTGTCCATTTTTTAGGCGTCTATCACGATTGCATGGCGCCCCCGCCATCTGATACCACGATGGGACCGCGCGCGGGATAACAGGCAAGCGCGGACGACACACAGGGAAACGGACGCCCCCCACGTGGCAGACTTCATTCTCGAAACCGAAGCCTTGACCAAGGAATTCCGCGGCTTCGTCGCCGTGAACGGCGTCTCCTTGCAGGTGAAGCGCAATTCGATCCATGCGCTGATCGGCCCAAACGGGGCCGGCAAAACCACCTGCTTCAACCTGCTCACCAAATTCCTCGATCCCACGCGCGGCGTCATCCGCTACAACGGCCGCGACATCACGCGTCTCAAACCCGCCGACATTGCGCGCCAAGGCCTCGTGCGCTCGTTCCAGATTTCGGCCGTCTTCCCGCATCTGAGCGTGCTCGAAAACGTGCGCGTGGCGCTGCAGCGCCAGCGCGGCAGCTCGTTCGATTTCTGGCGCTCCGAGCGCGTGCTCGACCAGTACAACGACCGCGCGCGCGAATTGATCGACTGGGTCGGCCTCTCGGAATTTGCCGACACGATCGCCGTCGAAATGCCGTACGGGCGCAAGCGCGCGCTCGAGATCGCGACCACGCTCGCCCTCGATCCCGAAATGATGCTGCTCGACGAGCCCACCGCCGGCATGGGCCACGAAGACGTCGGCCGCATCGCCGCTCTCATCAAGCGCGTGGCGCAAGGACGCACGGTGCTGATGGTCGAGCACAATCTCTCGGTCGTGGCCGATCTCTCCGACACGATCACCGTCCTTGCGCGCGGCGAAGTTTTGGCCGAAGGCAACTACGAAACGGTTTCGAAGAACCCTGACGTCGTCCAGGCCTACATGGGGGCCGGCCATGGCTGAGACGATGGTGGCGCCGATGCTTGCGGTCGACGATCTGCACGCGTGGTACGGCGAGAGCCATATCCTGCACGGCGTGAAATTCAACATCGCCAAAGGCGAAGTGGTCACGCTGCTGGGTCGCAACGGGGCCGGCAAGACCACGACCATGAAATCGATCATGGGAATCGTTTCGAACCGCAAAGGCAAGATCGCGTTCGAAGGAACCGAGACGATCGGGATGCCGTCGCACAAGATCGCGCGCCTGGGCCTTGCCTTCTGCCCCGAAGAGCGCGGCATCTTCGCCTCGCTCGACGTCAAAGAGAATCTCATGCTGCCGCCGCAAGTGGCCCCGGGCGGGCTTAGCGTCGACACGATTTTCGAATTGTTCCCGAATTTGCGCGAGCGCCTGTCGAGCCAGGGCACCAAGCTCTCGGGCGGCGAGCAGCAGATGCTCGCTATCGGCCGCATCCTGCGCACGGGTGCGAAACTCCTGCTGCTCGACGAGCCGACCGAAGGGCTTGCCCCCGTCATCGTGCAGCAGATCGGCGCCACCATTCGCCGTCTCAAGAAAGACGGCTTCACCATTCTGCTGGTCGAGCAGAATTTCCGCTTCGCGGCCACCGTCGCGGACCGGCACTACGTGATGGAACACGGCCATATCGTCGACGAGTTCGCCAACCGCGATCTCGACGCGAACATGGACAAGCTGCACGAATATCTGGGCGTCTGAAAACCCAAAAACCGGGAGGGACAAACGTGAGAAACCTTAAATCGATGCTGCTGGGTGCGGTCGCACTGGCAAGCTTGGCGCTGCCTGCGGCAGCGCAGGTCAACGTCAAGATCGGCGTGCTGTCGGACATGTCCTCGCTCTACGCCGATCTCGGCGGGGCGGGCTCGGTCGCAGCCGCGCGCCTGGCGATCGAAGATTTCAACGCGGCTGCAAAGGGCATGCGCGTCGAAATCGTGTCGGCCGACCACCAGAACCGTGCGGACGTCGGCTCCAACATCGCGCGCCAATGGTTCGACCGCGACGGCGTGGACGTGATCGTCGACGTGCCGAACTCGGGCGTGGCCCTCGCCGTCAACGGCGTGGCGCGCGAAAAGAACAAGGCGTTCCTCGTGTCGGGTGCGGCCACCTCGGCGCTGACGGGCGAGCAATGCTCGCCCAACACCGTGCACTGGACCTACGACACGTGGGCGCTTGCCAACGGCACGGGCAAAGCCATCGTGCAGCAGGGTGGGGACACGTGGTTCTTCCTCACGGCCGACTACGCGTTCGGCCACCAGCTCGAAGCCGACACGTCGGCCGTCGTCAACAAGCTCGGCGGTCGCGTGGTGGGCAGCGTTCGCCATCCGCTCAACGGCAGCGACTTCTCCTCGTTCCTGCTGCAGGCGCAGGCAAGCCGCGCCAAGATCATCGGCGTGGCGAATGCCGGCGGCGACACGATCAACACGATCAAGCAGGCCGGTGAGTTCGGCATCGTGCGCCGCGGCCAGAGCCTCGCGGGTCTGCTGATCTTCATCAGCGACGTGCACGGCCTCGGCCTCGAAGCCGCCCAAGGCCTCGTCTTCACGAACGCCTTCTACTGGGACGCCAACGACGGCACGCGCGCTTTTGCCCGCCGGCAGGCGGCTGCCAATCGCGGCATCCATCCCACGATGGTGCATGCGGGCGTATACAGTGCGGTCACGCACTATCTGAAGGCGGTCGAGGCCAACAAATCGGCCGCCGACGGCAAAGCCACCGTCGACCGCATGAAGGCCATGCCGACCGACGATCCGCTGTTCGGCAAGGGTACCGTTCGTGCCGACGGCCGCAAGATCCACGACATGTATCTCTACGAAGTGAAAAAGCCGTCGGAATCGAAAGGCCCGTGGGATTACTACAAGCTACGCGCCACGATCCCGGCCGCCGAAGCCTTCCGTCCGCTGGCCGAAGGCAAGTGCCCGATCGCCGGCAGCTGATCGCCTAAAGGGGGGCGGCCGCCGGTCGCCCCCTCTTCTTTCTCCCCCTCCGGATCCCCCGCTTCATGCCCGACATTTTCGGTATCCCGCCGCAAGCCCTGTTCGGCCAGCTTCTGCTGGGCCTCATCAACGGCGCGTTCTACGCGCAGCTGAGCCTTGGGCTTGCGATCATTTTCGGGCTGCTGAACATCATCAATTTCACGCACGGTGCCCAATACATGATGGGCGCTTTCGTCGCCTGGATGCTGCTGAACTGGCTCGGCCTCGGCTATTGGTGGGCGCTTCTCGTCGCCCCCGTTGTCGTCGGCGCCTTCGGCATCCTCATCGAGCGCACGATGCTGCGCCATCTCTACAAGCTCGACCATCTTTACGGTCTCTTGCTCACCTTCGGCATCGCCCTCATCGTGCAGGGCCTGTTCCGCGACCAGTTCGGCTCGACAGGCCTGCCCTACCGCATCCCGGCCGAACTGCGCGGCGGCACCGATCTCGGCTTCATGTTCATGCCCAACTATCGCGGCTGGGTCGTCGTCGTGTCGCTCGTGGTGTGCTTCGGCACCTGGTTCGTGATCGAGAAGACCAAGCTCGGCTCGTACTTGCGCGCCGCGACCGAGAACCCGGCGCTCGTGCAGTCCTTCGGCATCAACGTGCCGCGCATGGTAATGCTGACCTACGGCTTCGGCGTGGGCCTTGCCGCCTTCACGGGCGTGCTCGCCGCCCCCATCTACCAGGTGAGTCCCTTGATGGGGGCCGACATCATCATCGTCGTGTTCGCGGTCGTCGTAATCGGCGGCATGGGTTCGATCCTGGGTTCCATCCTCACGGGCTTCGGGCTCGGCATCGTCGAAGGGCTCACCAAAGTGTTCTATCCGGAAGCCTCGTCCACGGTGATTTTTGTCGTGATGGTAATCGTGCTGCTGATCAAACCCGCCGGTCTGTTCGGGAGGGCCCGCTGATGGCAGGCTCCCCCGCCCCGCACACCAAAGAAACCGGCATGCCCGCGCACCAGCGCGCGATCGTCGTCGCGATGGTGGCCGTCCTGCTCGTGCTGCCGCATCTGCTCTATCCCGTGTTCGTGATGAAGGTGCTGTGCTTCGCGCTGTTCGCCTGCGCCTTCAATCTGCTGATCGGCTATGTCGGCCTCCTGTCGTTCGGGCACGCGTTGTTTTTCGGCTGGGCCGCCTATGTTTCGGCGCACGCCGCCAAAATCTGGGGCTTTCCGCCGGAACTCGCGATCCTGTCGGGGATGGCGTGCGGTGCCGTACTCGGCCTCGTGGTGGGCGCACTCGCCATCCGCCGCCAGGGCATCTATTTCTCGATGATCACGCTGGCGCTTGCGCAGATGGCGTATTTCTTCGCCCTGCAAGCGCCCTTCACGGGCGGCGAAGACGGGCTGCAGCGGGTCCCGCGCGGCACGATGTTCGGGTTCTTGGATCTGCGCAACGACCTCGTGCTCTACTACGTCGTCGCGGCGATTTTCCTCGCCGCCTTCATGCTTATCTACCGCATCGTGCATTCGCCGTTCGGCCAGGTGCTCAAAGCCATCCGCGAAAACGAACCGCGCGCCGTGTCGCTCGGCTACCGCGTCGACCAATACAAACTCGCCGCCTTCGTGATGTCGGCAGCTCTTGCCGGGCTCGCAGGGGCGGTCAAATCGCAGATATTCCAGCTCGCCTCCTTGTCCGACGTGCACTGGACCATGTCGGGCGAAGTCGTGCTGATGACGCTCGTGGGCGGGCTCGGCACCGTGTTCGGCCCCATCGTGGGGGCTGCCGTCATCATCGCGATGCAGAACTATCTGGCGGAATTGGGTTCGTGGGTTACGGTCGTACAGGGCGTGATCTTCGTCGTGTGCGTGCTCGCCTTCCGCCGCGGTATTGTGGGCGAGATCGCGGCCAAGCTCAAAAAGCCGCTGTAGCGAAGGTGCTTGCGGCGGTAGTATAGGCCGCATGCGCATCTTGGCTCCCGAAGACGAAGCGACCCTGTCGGCGTTTTTGGCGAAGACGCCGGAAACGGCGATGTTCCTGCGCTCCAATTTGGCGGCCGCCGGCCTTGCCGACAACGACCAGCCCTATCAAGCCACCTATGTCGGCGCTTTCGACGGCAACGCGCTGGTGGGTGTGGCCGCGTTCTGCTGGAACGGCAATGTAATGCTGCACGCCCCCACGGACCATGCGGCCGAATTGGCCGCCGCCGCCCTCGCCGCTCGGCCGACGCGCAGCTGCCAGGGCGTGCTGGGCGCACCCGACGCGGTCGCCGAGGTGCTGCGCCTGCCCGCCTTCGCCGACCGGCATCTGCGCGTGGCCGCCCGCCAGGTGCTGCTCGCCTGCGACCTCGCACACCTGCCCGCGCCCACGGCGCACACCGCGCGCGTGCGCCCCGCCAATCTCAAAGACCGCGACGCGGTCGCCGCGTGGCGCCACGCCTATCTGTGCGAAACGCTGGGGGCGCAGGAAAGTCCGGCTTTGCTTGCGCAGGCGCAAGACGAAATCGACCGCGCGATCGATGCGGGCCGCCTCTATCTCCTGTGCATGGGCGACAATGCGCTGGCGACGGCTGCCTTCAACGCGACCTTGCCCGAGATCGTGCAAGTCGGCGGCCTCTATTGCCCGCCCGAGGAACGCGGCCTCGGCTACGGGCGCATCGTGCTGCACGGCGCTTTGCTGGCCGCACGCGCGAAGGGTGTCGCACGCGCCGTGCTGTTTGCGGCAGAAGCCAACGTGGCTGCTTTGCGCAGCAGCCAAGCCCTCGGCTTCAAACCCGTCGCCGACTACGCGCTCGCGTTTTACTGATCGCCGCCGCAGGATCCGAACGCTGGCTGCGCCAATGCGCGATCAGCCAAGCACGGAACGCTGCGATCTCCGGGCGGCGCAAGGCAGCGGGTGCGGCCACCACGTAATAGGCCCAGGAAAGCGGCAGGCTAATTTTCGGATAAAGACGCAGTAATATGCCGCGCTCGACTTCCGGCGCGGCCAAGCCCAGCCGAACCAAAGCCACGCCGCTGCCGCGAATTGCGGCCTGAATGGCAGAAGACGAAGAATTGATGTCGAGCCGCTTTGCGACGACAGAAGTGCCAAACCCTGCGCGCCGCAGCCAGGCTGCCCAATCGGGAAACGCCGCTACCGACGTGTCGTTGATAAAAGTTTGCCGCGACAGCCAGTCGGCCGAAGGTATAACCCCGCGCGCCCCGACAAGGCGCGGGCTGCACACGGCGACGAGTTCTTCGGACATCAGGCGTGTGGCCGTAACGCCGGACCAATGTCCCGGGCCGCAGCGCACGCCTATATCGGCCGCCCCGCCCGCGATATCGACGACGCGATCGGTCACGTCAAGGCGTATGTCGATCTGCGGATAGCGTTCGCAGAAATCCGGCAGCCCCGGCACCAGCCAGCGCGCCATGATGGCCTGCGAAGCGCTCACAAGCACGACATTGGCCGTTTGGGGTTCGCGCAGGCGCTTTAGGCCGCGATCGAGCCGATCGAGCCCTTCGGCCAGATCGTCGAGGGCGGCACGCGCTTGCGCCACCGGCACAAGCCGCGCGGCCCCGGAGCGACGGCGCAAAAACAGCGCCATTCCGATCCACGCCTCGAGGGTACGCACAAGCTGGCCGACGGCAGCCGGGGTCACGTTCAATTCGCGCGCGGCACCGATGAAGCTGCCATATCGGGCAGCCGCCTCGAAGGCCTGCAGGGATTTCAGCCGAGACAGAGCGCGCATATGAGATAGTTTTTCTTTTCTGTGAAGGTCAATCTTACGCGTTGGCGATGGCCTTGCGGAAGCGCAAATCTCGATCCGCGAACCTCAAAGCGGAGAAACAGAACCATGGAACTCGCCGGAAAAACAGCGATCGTCACGGGCGGCAGCAGCGGCATTGGTCTCGCCACGGCACGCCTTTTTATAAGGGAAGGAGCCCGCGTGGGCCTGGTGGGGCGCGATGCCAAAGCCTTAGCCGAAGCCAAGGCCACACTCGGTTCGGCGGCCGAAAGCTTCGTTGCCGACGTCGCCAAGAGAGGCGACCTCGATGCCTTGCGCAAACAGGCCGAGGCGACGTTTTGTAAGATAGATATTCTTTTTGCAAATGCCGGCGTTGCCTTTGCCACGCCGCTCGGCGCCACCGACGAGGCGACCTACGACACGCTGATGGACATCAACGTTAAGGGCGTGTTTTTCACGGTTCAAGCGCTGCTGCCGCTAATGCCCGAGGGGAGTTCCATCGTTCTCAACACGTCGTGGCTTGCCGACGTGGGCACGGCGCGGCTTGGCGTGCTTTCAGCGAGCAAAGCCGCTGTGCGGTCGTTTGCGCGCACCATGTCGGCCGAATTGCTCGACCGTCGCATCCGCGTCAATGCCGTTAGCCCGGGTGCGATTGCAACACCCATCCACGGCAAGAACGGCATGGCGCCGGATGCCCTCAAGGCTTTTGCCGAGCGGATTGCGGGTGCAATACCGCTGCATCGTTTCGGCGAGGCCGACGAGGTCGCGCAAGCCGCCCTCTTTCTAGCCGGGCCGCGCAGCACCTATGTGCTCGGTGCGGAAATCGCCGTTGATGGCGGGTTCGCGCAGATCTAGTCGCGACACGCTGCCGCCGCGGGGACGGTCCCGATCCTCGCGGCGGCGCGCATCTTCAGCGGTCGTCGCCGATCTTTGCCCCGTCGAGCGTGCGGGCAATCTGCGCGGCTTCGGCCTCGGCCTGAAGCCGCTGTTCCTTCGTCCGGCCGTGCTTGGCGCGGTTGGCCTCGGCCTCGGCCGCCGCCGCGTCGCGCGCTTGCAATTTGCGAACGCGTTTGAGGTTGACGATCTCGCCCATTTTGCCTCCAGATATCGCCGCCATGGTAACAAAGCACGACGCCCCCGCCTACACGCCCGTCGCACGCGGCCTTCATTGGGTGACCGCCGTGCTGGTGGCGTTGCTGTTCGGTGTCGGCCTCTACATGACGCGGCTCGAGTTTTCCGACTGGAAGGTCAAAGTCTATTCCTGGCATGAATGGACGGGCCTCGTCGTGTTCGTGGCCACAGGCTTGCGCCTGATTTGGCGCCGCTTGCGCCCGCCCCCGCCGCTGCCGCCCACACCCTGGATCGAGGAGATGGCCGCCGCATCCGTGCACGCGGCCCTTTACGTGCTGCTGTTCGTGCTGCCGATCCTGGGCTATCTCGGCACCAATGCGTTCGGCTTCAAGGTCGTGTGGTTCAACCTCGTCGAACTGCCCGATCCCATCGGCAAAAACGAAAAGCTCGGCGGCTGGCTTTTGTGGGCGCATGCGTGGTGCGCCTACACGATGGCGGCGTTGCTCGCCCTCCATATCGGGGCGGCGCTCTACCACCATTTCAAACGCCGCGACCCGATCCTCACGCGCATGCTGCCGGGCTTGCGCCGCCCGAGCGATCAATAGCCCGGTCGATCAATAACCGACGAGTTCCACCTTCGCTTCGGCGAGGCGGCGATAGAGGCGGCGGCGGCGTACCACGGGCCACCAATCGTAGAGAAAAATCTCGAGCGGGCGCCAATTGGCGACCCAGCCCAAGATCAAAAAACTCTCCTGCACGAGGCTCGCAAGCGGGCCGGGTGCCACATAGTCGGCCGACAGGCGGGCGAGCAGCAGGCACGCGACCAGGATCGCAATGCCGACGCCGAGGGCGATCCTTCCGACGCGAAACAATTCGGCCAAGTCGCGGCTTTGGCGGTCGGCGCGATAGGCGAAAAAACGGGAAAACGCCCCGCCGATCTCGGCCGCGCGCGGCAGCAGGGCCTCGCCCTGCGGCAGATGCACGACGATGCGCAAAGGCCCATCGCGCGGCAATTCGCGCGCCCAGCCGACGATATAGTCTTCGGCCGCCGCGTCGAGATCCTTTTCGCGAAACGGAAACGGATCGAGCGATTGGAACAGCTGGTCCGTCGTCGAAATCCGCAGCTCGATCGGATCGATGGCCACGGCGCCAGCCACGTTCAAGAACCCGGCCGCAACAGCCGATCGAGCGAAGGGGCGGTCGCGAATGCGGCGCGCTCTTCGGGCGTGAGGGCGCGGAACGCGACGTCGACGCCCTCGAGCGAAACACCAGCCTCGCGGGCGACCGCCGCGATCAGATCGCCAAGCGCCGCGCGCGCCGCCGCCTCGACCGAGGCGCGGTTCGCTTCGAAATGCGACTGTGCTTGTGCTGCGGCCGGGCCCGCAACGGCCAAGCTCGCCTCGGCCAGTACGCGCCGTTCGTTCGAAAACAGCATCTGCCAGAAGCTACGCTGAACCGGAAAGGCGCGTGCGGCGTCGATCGCGACCGCCGTCTGTGCGGCATCGAGCTTCGGCAGCGGGGCCACGATCTCGAGCCGATTGCCGGTGCGCGTGGCGAGCAACGGCTGCTCGGCGAAATCGAGGATGGCTTGTGCGGTCACGGGTACTGTCACGAAGCTGCGAAAGCCGAGCTTTTCGCCGGCTCGGTTCGTGTCGGTTTCGAACTTGGCGTCGAACGACAGTTTCGACACGACAAGCGCAGCCGCCGGCGCAAAGCTTGCCTGCAGCACCATCGGCGGCGGCGCGGGCGCTTTGGGTGCCGCCGGCCATGCAAGCCAAGCCGCGAACGCCGCCGCACCGAGTGCCAATGCCGAAAAGGCTTTCTTCAAAACAGGCTCCCCTGGCGGGTGTCGGGACCGCGCTTGGGTTTGGGCAATGCGGGTTCTTCGTCGGCAGCCGCTGGCTCGAGGCAGCCCGCATCGTCGTGGCGCACATTGTTCACATAGGAAGACACGCGCACATAACCAAGGGCCTCGTTGGCAGGAGCGCGCACCAGGGCGCGCGCGTCGATCTTGGGATCGAGCCACGCCGCATAGTCGAGCGGATCGAGGATCACAGGGATACGGTCGTGGAACGGCGCCATCGTCGCGTTGGCCGCAATGTTGACGATCGTGAAGGTCTCCAACACTTCGCCTTGCGGCGGCACCCACCGCTCCCACAGGCCCGCAAACGCAAACGGCACCTTGTCTTGGCGGCGAAATAGGAAGGGCTGTTTGCTTTTGGCCCCCACGGTCGGCCATTCGTAGAAACCGTCGGCGGGCACCAAGCAGCGGCGCTGGCGGAAGGCCTGGCGAAACGCGGGCTTCTCGGCCACGGTCTCGCCGCGCGCGTTGATCATGTGGCTCTGCATCGAGATGTCTTCGGCCCAATAGGGCACGAGGCCCCAGCTCAGCATCTGCATCTCGCGCCCGCCATCCGCACCCAGGCGAATCACCGGTGCACGCTGAGTGGGGGCGATGTTGTAGCGCGGCTCGAGATTGGGGGCTGCCCCCGCAAAATCGAACAATTGGCGCAAGGCCTCGACGGCACTGGTGAGGGTGTAGCGTCCGCACATGGCGCTATTGTAAATCGCCCAGCTTGCGCTTACGAGAAAAAGGATGAACGTCTCCGACCTTGCCGCTTTGCGCCCGCCTATCTGTGCGATTGCCCGCGACGCGGCGGTCGCGATCATGGCGATCTACGACAGCAAATTCGAGGTACGCCGCAAAGAGGACGCCTCGCCGGTCACGCTTGCCGACGAGACGGCCGAAGCGCTGATCGCAGCAGCACTCGCCAAGCTCACGCCTGGCGTGCCGATCGTCGCCGAAGAGGCGGTGGCGCAAGGGCATGTCGCGTTCCATGGCGCGCCGCCGCCGCTGTTCTGGCTCGTCGATCCGCTCGACGGCACGGCCGAGTTCGTGGCGCGCAACGGCCAGTTTTCCGTCTGTATCGGCCTTGTGTCGAAAGGCCGACCGGTGCTGGGGGCTGTCCTCGCCCCGGCCGAGGCGATCCTGTGGTCGGGCGTGGTCGGTGTCGGTGCCTATCGTCAAGTGCGCGACGGCCTCGAAACGCCGATACGTGCAAGGCCACAACCGGCGGGCGGGCTTGTCGTTGTTTCGTCGCGCAGCAACGGCAGCACGGCCGAAGATGCGTTCCTCGACGGCTACCGCATCAAAGACCATCGCCGCCTGGGCTCGGCCCTCAAATTCGGCCTGCTGGCCGAGGGCACGGCGGATCTCTATCCGCGCTTTGGGCCGACGTCGGAATGGGACGTTTGCGCGGGCGAAGCCGTTCTCCTCGCCGCCGGCGGCCGCATGGCCCGCCCCGACGGCCGCCTGCTCGATTACGGCAAAAAGGGATTCAAGAACCCGGACTTCGTCGCGACGGGTGCTTGGGATCAATCGAGGCCGGCGTAGAGTGCCACTTCGTCGGCAAGACGGGAGAGTTCGAGTGCCGCCGTCGTACCCGGTTCGGCTTCGGTGACGCCGAGACCGTGGCCCAGGCTCGCCGCGTAGCCCGTGCGGTTGCCGAGCACGATATTGGCGACCTTCACGTCGATCTCGGCGAGTTTCTGCGCCATCTCGGCGGCCAGCAGCGAGCGCGGCGGCATGCGGTTGATGACGAGCATCGCGCGGCGCTTTTCCATGCGCGCCAATTCGAGCGTGGGCAAGGTCGCCCACAGATCCATCGGCGACGGCTGCACCGGTACGAGCACCAGATGCGAATAGCGGATCGCGGTGCGCGAGTCGGCTTGCGCATGCGGCGCTGAATCCACGACAACGACGTCGTGCTCGCGTGCGAGCCGGTCGAGCTCGTGCGGCAGGCGCCAGCCCGACAGGCGCGCAAAGCCGAAGCCGAGGCCGCTATTGGGGCGCGCTTGGAAGCGCAGCTCCGTCCAGTGCGTGAACGAGCCTTGCGGGTCGATATCGACGGCCGCGACGTTGCGCCCGCTTTGCGACCAATAGGCGGCCAGATGTGCGGCGAGCGTGGTTTTGCCCGCCCCGCCCTTCTGCTGCGCCACCGTTACGACCTTGCCGCCCATGCGTACTTCAATAGCACCCGCACGAGGCCGCATGCTATAGCGCAAGCCCATCATGACGGTCGCCAAGCCCTCCTCCCGCACCCTTGCGCGTGCCGCTGCCCTGCTGGCGCACGGGCGGCTTGTGGCGTTTCCGACCGAGACGGTCTACGGGCTCGGGGCGGCCGCCGACGATGCGCGCGCCGTCCTCGCCCTCTATGCCGCCAAAGGCCGACCGCGTTTCAATCCGCTGATCGCGCACGTGGCCGACATCGCGGCCGCGCGCCGCCTCGTGCGCTTCGATGCGCGCGCCGAAATTCTCGCCAAAGAATTTTGGCCCGGGCCGCTGACCTTGGTGCTGCCGCGCACGGCGGGCGGTGCCGTGTGCGCGCTGGCCCGCGCCAATCTCGACACGCTCGGCGTACGCATCCCCGACCACGCCGTGGCGTTGGCGCTGTTGCAGCACTTCGGCCGTGCGATCGTCGCCCCCAGTGCCAACCGCTCGGGCCGCCTGTCGCCGACGACCGCGCAAGCCGTGCGCTTGGGGCTCGGGAGCCGCGTCGATCTCATCCTCGAGGGGGGGCAATGCCATGTGGGGCTTGAGTCGACGATTGTCGATCTCAGCGGCGCGCAGGCGACATTGCTGCGCGAAGGCGGCATCGCGCGTGCCGCGATCGAAAAATTGATCGGGAAGCTGGCGCAGCGCGGGTCGGCGATCAAAGCGCCGGGCATGCTCGCAAGCCACTATGCGCCGCGCGCGCGCTTGCGCCTTGACGCTGGGAACGCGCGGCCAGGCGAAGCGTATCTCGGTTTTGGACCATTGCCGAAACTGGCGGCCGACATTCCGGCCTTGAGCCTGTCGCCGGTGCGCGATTTGGCAGAGGCCGCGCATAATCTGTTCGGCTATCTGCAAACGCTCGACCGCGCGCATGTGAGGACCATTGCGGTCGCCCCCATCCCGGCGACGGGCTTGGGTGCCGCAATCCGCGACCGCCTCGCGCGTGCGGCGGCCCCGCGCTAAGAATCGCGGCGCATATAGAGCGCATCGGCCCCGTAGCTGGCAGCAGCGCCCGGAATTTCCACGAAGCCGAAGCGGCGCCACAACTTGGCCGAGCAGTTGACCGCAACTAGCGTGAGCGGCAAAGCACCCGCAACACCGCGCAGATGCGCAACGGCTTGCGCCACCAACCCCTGCCCGCGCGCGGACGGGGCGAGAGCGAGATCGTGCAGATGCAGACACTCGCGCGCGCGCGGCACATATGCCGCATCGTCGAGTTTCGGCGGCCGACCAAGCTCGGCCCACAACGCAACGCAGTAGCCCACGCGTGTGCCGTCGTCGCCATAGGCAACGCGACACGCCTCGGGTACAGCCGCAAACTTGGCGGCAAACGAAGCCTCGCTCTCGGGCAAATGTGGATAGATGGCAAGCCCGAGCTTGGCTGCGAACGCTGCGTCTGCTGCTGTCATGGCGCGCCAAATTGCCATAAATGAATCCTTCTGTTTGCCCGCAACGCACTCTACAAGGCGGCCTATGTCCGCGCACCCCCCGCAACCGGTCTCGAAAGATATCTGGCGCATCGGCGCTTCGGGTGTGGCGTCGGTCGTGGGCTTCGCCTCGATGATCCCCTACACGGCGATCCGGCTCGAGGCGCTCGGCTATTCGGCGACCGCGATCGGCGTGTTCTCCGCTCTGCCGTGGCTTGCCGTGCTGCTGACCGCACCCTTTGTCGAAACATGCGTCAAGCGCTTCGGCGGCGACCGGCTGTTCGTGGGCGGGGCGTTCGTCGCCTTCCCGATGCCGCTCGTGTTCGCGTTCAGCGACGATTACGCACTGTGGTGTGTCGCCAATCTCGCGATGGGTTTTTCCGGCGCCTTCCGCTGGATCGTGTCGGAAGCCTGGGTTGCGGACATCGCCCCCTCCGACCGGCGCGGGCGCGTGGTCGGGCTCTACGAAACCTTCATGGGGGCGTCGTTTGCGACCGGCCCGCTGATCCTGCTGCTGTTCGATCCCGCGAGCGACCTACCCGCCTTCGCCGGCTGCGGCCTATGGTTTGCGGCGTGGCTGTTTTCGATCGGCCTCAAGCCCACGCCGCGCGCGCATGACGGACGGCGCAACGAGCCGGGCTTCGGGCCGGTGCTCGCGGTGGCATCGGCTGCCCTCATTGCCGCTACGGTCGGCGGTGCGTTCGAAGTCGGCCTTTCCGGCATCGGCAGCTATTGGGGGGTCACACTCGGTCTCAGCACCAATGCGGCTGCGATGTTTTCGGCCGCTTTGGGGCTCGGCTCGTTTGCGGCCCAGTATCCGGCCGGCTGGCTCTCCGACCATATGAAGCTTGCGCATGTCGTGCGCGGCGGCTTGGGGCTTTTGATCGTCGTGTCGTTTGCGGCCCCCGTGCTCGCGACCGATGCGATCGGCGCATTGACGGTCGCGGTCATCTGGGGCGGGGTCGGCGGCATGCTCTACACGCTCGCGATGATCCAAATCGGCCACGGTTTTTCGGGGGCCGCTTTGATGCGCGCGACGTCCGCGATCGTTTTCGGCTACACGGTTGGCGGCACGCTGGGGCCGGTGCTTATCGGGGCCGCCCTCGAGATCGCCCCGCGCGACGGGCTGCCGCTGACCCTGGCCGCACTTGCGAGCATCACGCTCGTGGCACACATCGTCGCGGGTCGAAAAAACAGCGGCTGAAAATCAAAGGGCCGTCGCACCCCCCGGAGCGACGGCCCAGATCGCGCGCCGTCGACTCGAAAGCCAACATGCGCACGAAAGAGATTGAGGTCGGCGAAATCCGAACGCGGACTGGCTCGCCGATAAAAAAGAGTATAATTTTTCGTACCGCGATACGCCAGTGTGAAATGCAATCGACTGCGAGATTCTTATGAGCCCGCCGCCCGACGATTCCCGCCGCGCTTCTCTCCCACCTTCGCACGACAATCTGGCGCGCTTGCGCGCCATCGTCGGCCCCAGCGGCTGGATCGAAAATCGTGCCGACATGGTGCGTTTCGAGAAGGAAGAGCGCGGCCTCTATGTGGGCCGGGCGGCGGCCGTGCTGCGGCCCGCAGACCTGACCCAAGTTTCTGAAATTCTTGCCGAATGCAACGCGTCGGGCATTGCCGTCGTCCCCCAGGGCGGCAATACGGGGCTGGTCGGCGGCGGTATCCCGCATGCAACCGGCACCGAGATCGTGCTGTCGCTGCAGCGCCTCAACAAGATCCGCAGCCTCGATGCCGCCAACGACACAATTACCGTCGAAGCCGGGTGTATTTTGGCCGACATCCAAAACGCCGCCGCATCCGCCGACCGGCTGTTCCCGCTGTCGCTGGCGGCCGAAGGCACGTGCCAGATCGGCGGCAATCTTTCGACCAATGCCGGCGGAATCGGCGTGCTGCGCTACGGCATGGCGCGCGACCTCGTGCTGGGTCTCGAGGTCGTGCTGGCCGATGGGCGCATCTGGTCGTCATTGAAGGGCTTGCGCAAGGACAATACAGGCTACGATTTGAAGCAGCTCTTTTTGGGGGCGGAGGGCACGCTCGGCATCGTGACGGCCGCCGTGCTCAAACTCTTCCCGGCACCGCGCGAAACGCAGACATGTTTTGTCGCCGTCCCCTCGCCCGCAGCCGCGATCGAATTGCTGCAGCGTGCCAAGAGCCAAAGTGGGGGCTCTTGCGTCGCTTTCGAACTCACGCAGCGCCGCCTCATCGATTTTGTGCTCGCACATATTCCGGGCACGGTCGATCCGCTCGCCGAAAAACATGCCTGGTACGTGCTGATCGAATTCGCGTCGGGCGACATCGGCGGCGCGCTCAAAGACATGGTCGAGCGCCTGCTCGAACAGGCGCTTGAAGACGGGCTCGTGCTCGATGCGGCCGTGGCAAGTTCGGACGCGCAGCGCAAAGCTTTGTGGAAACTGCGCGAGAGCATGACCGAGGCGCAGAAGCACGAGGGCGGATCGATCAAGCACGACGTGTCCGTCCCCGTCTCTTCCGTGCCGACCTTTCTGTCGCGCGCAACCGCACTCTGCGAGGCGATGGTGCCGGGCGTGCGCGTATGCGCCTTCGGCCATGCCGGCGACGGCAACATCCATTTCAACGTGAGCCAGCCGGAAGCAAGCGACCGCGACGCCTTCATGGCTTTGCGCCACACGATGAACGATGCGGTGCACGATCTCGTCGCCGAGCTCTCCGGTTCGATCTCGGCAGAACACGGCATTGGCCAGCTCAAGCGCGAATATCTCGTGCGCTACAAAGACCCGGTCGCCCTCGAGATGATGCGCACGCTCAAACGCAGCTTCGACCCCAACAACATCCTGAACCCCGGCAAAGTCGTGCCCGGAATCGGCTGAGATCGCGCTCAAACCCAGCATTAGAAAAAGTGCTTGAAACGGCCACGAAAATTCGCTAACGTTATGGAACTTGGGAACCTGCGCGCGCGGCAAGGCTGGCCGACGTCGATGTAAATTTCCCGGTCTCGACAGAAGTCGAGGATGCGCTTGACCAGAAGGGACCGGTTCGATGGCGAATTCCGTCAATACGAATTCCGCGGCATATGTCGCCTTGGCGTCGCTGCGAACGACGCAAACCAATCTCGACACGGCCTCCAAACAGGTCCAGACCGGCTACCGCGTTGCCGACGCCTCCGACGACGCCTCGACCTTCTCGGTGGCGCAGGGCATTCGCGCCAATCTGCAGGCCTACACGGCCGTGCAAGGCTCGCTTGCCAACGGTGTGGGCTTGGGTGCGGTCACGCAAGCCGCCCTCACCAACGTTTCGGATCTCGTGGGCAATCTGCAGTCCAAAATCACGCAGCTCGCCGACGGATCGATCTCCGCCAATCAACGCGCCATCTACACGAGCGACTTCAACGCGCTGACCTCCCAGGTCGCGAATTTCATTAGCCAGGCGAGCTACAACGGCAGCAATCTCCTGTCGGCGGGTTCGACCGCCAAGACCTTCCTCAGCGACACCAATGCGACATCGCTGACCCTAACGGCGCAGTCGTCGGTCGATGCAGCCTTTACGACCTTCACAGGTGCCGCAAGCGTGGCGAGCGCGTCCGATGCGGCCGCCGCCCTCGGGTCGCTCTCTACCTTCCAGCAGGCCGTATCGACGTCGCTCGGCGCCAACGCCTCGGAAGCGCGCGCGCTGACGCTGCAGTCGAACTTCATCAACCAAGTCGTCGATTCCGTCGCGACCGGCCTCGGCGCCAGCGTCGATGCCGATATCGGCCGGGCCGCGGCCGCCGTCCAGGCCCAGCAGGTGCGCCAACAGCTCGGCGTGCAATCGCTGTCGATCGCCAACCAGCAGCCAAGCGCCCTGCTCGGTCTGTTCCGCTGAGGCGAGCCGGCATAATTTAAGATTGCTCACGCGTTCTACTGTCGCCTTTCAGGCGACGGTTTTCGCATGCCCTTTTTCAGGGCCTGTACTGCCTCAAGCGCCTGCGATCGTCGCGAATATACGCAAAGAAATATCGAATCTGCTTGATTCTTTTTGCAACCTGCCGCAGATTTGTGGCGTTTGGTTTCTTGCGGACTTGGCGAAGTCAGCGGGCGATACAGGGATTATCCCTGGATTGTACGAAGCGTAGGGAACTGGAACCGGCAGAAGCCGAACCGCGACGACCAGAAAGGGACCAGACCAATGGCGAATTCCGTCAACACGAATGTTGGCGCGTACACGGCGCTTGCGTCGCTGCGCATCACTCAGACCGCTCTCGACGTCGCCTCCAAACAGGTGCAGACCGGCTACCGTGTCGCCGACGCGGCGGACGACGCCTCGACCTTCTCGGTGGCCCAGGGCATTCGCGCCAATCTGCAGGCTTACACGGCCATCCAAGGTTCGCTTGCCAGCGGCGTGGGCCTCGGCTCGGTCACGCAGGCAGCGCTCACGAACATCTCGGATCTGATCGGCAATCTGCAGGCCAAAATCACGCAGCTTTCCGACGGTTCGATTTCCGCCAACCAACGCACCATCTACACGGCCGATTTCAACGCGCTGACCTCGCAGGTCAGCAACTTCATCGCCCAAGCCAACTACAACGGCGTCAATCTGCTGTCGACCGGCTCGACCAGCAAAACCTTTCTGTCCGACACCAACGCGACTACGCTCACCATCTCGACCCAAGCCGCAGTCGGCACGGCGTTTACGACTTTCGCCACCGGTGCCGTCGTCACGTCGGCGTCGGCGTCGGCCAATTCGCTCAACGATCTGTCGACCTTCCAGCAGGCGGTCGCCACATCGCTCGGCGCCAACGCGGCTGAAACGCGCACGCTTGCCCTGCAGTCGAACTTCGTCAATGCGATCGTGGATGCGACCACAACGGGGCTCGGCGCCATCGTCGATGCCGATATCGGCAAAGCCGCCGCCCTCGTGCAGGCGCAGCAGGTGCGCCAGCAGCTCGGCATCCAGTCGCTTGCGATCGCCAACCAGCAGCCCACCGTGCTGCTCGGGCTGTTCCGGTAAGGCCTGCCGGCCGAAAGGCACGCGGTGTTCCAAAATCGTGTGCCTTTTGCGTTTTTTTCGTGGGTTCGTCCGGCGATGTCCATGCAATTTGCGAATTCAAAATACAAATGAAATTATTTTACGTTAACCATATTTTGTGTATTTTTTGACCGCAAGATTTGCGGTTTTTCTTGAATTGTAAGGTAAACAAATTTATTATGGTTGCAATCGGTCTTGCGCGGACTTGGCGAAGTCGGCGTGCCCGGCGGGATTAGCACCCTGCCGCGTGCGAAACGCGCAATACCGGCGTCGGCAGAAGCCGACACTGCACCGGCCAGAAAGGGACCAATCAAATGGCGAATTCGATCAATACGAATGTCGGGGCCTTTACGGCACTCGCTTCGCTGCGCGTAACCCAGATCTCGCTCGATTCCGCCTCCAAGCAGATGCAGACCGGCTACCGTGTGGCCGACGCGGCCGACGATGCCTCGACTTTTTCGGTGGCCCAGGGTATCCGCGCCAATCTGCAATCCTATACGGCGATCCAAGGCTCGCTCGCGAGCGGTGCTGGGCTGGGCTCGGTTACGCAAGCAGCACTCACCAACATCTCCGATCTGATCGGCAACATGCAGGCCAAGATCACCCAGCTTGCCGACGGCTCGATCTCGAGCGACCAGCGCACGATCTACACGGGCGACTTCAACGCGCTGACCTCGCAGATCAGCAATTTCATCGCCCAAGCCAACTACAATAGCGTCAATCTTCTGTCGGCCGCATCGACTAGCAAGACGTTCCTCGCCGACACGAACGCCGCGACGCTGACCATCTCGAGCCAGTCGACGGTCGGTGCCGCCTTCACGACCTTCACGGGGGCCGCGGTCATCACGTCGGCCTCGGCGGCCGCCAATTCGCTCAACGATCTCTCGACCTTCCAGCAGGCCGTGGCGACGTCGCTCGGCGCCAGTGCTGCCGACACGCGCACGCTCGCGCTGCAGTCGAACTTCGTGAACGCGATCGTGGACGCGACAACTACGGGCCTCGGCGCCATCGTCGATGCCGATATCGGCAAGGCCGCCGCCCTTGTGCAGGCGCAACAGGTGCGCCAGCTGCTCGGCGTGCAGTCGCTTGCGATCGCCAATCAGCAGCCGAACGTGCTGCTTGGTCTGTTCCTTTAAGCGTCGGCAGGGCGCTGCCGCGCGATAGGTGCTGCGGCTGGAAATTCTATGTCTGTTCTGCTATGCTTTTTGTCGGTTGGCCGACGGCAAAAAGGATCGAAGAACGTGGTTTTGGCGACAGCGAAATTGAGGTTACCGAGCCCCCAGAATCGTGGTTTTCTCGCGCGGATTCAGCAGCTTGAATATAGGTTGCAGAGGTCGCCGATGGTTGCCCTTTGTCGCCCGATGTCGCCTATTTCGGGCGGTGCGGCATGAGCTATCGCGCCCCCGTTGCCGAGATGCGTTTTGCCATGGAAGCAAGTGCCGGGTTGGACGCCCTCGGCGCTACGCCGGGCGGCATTCCGGACGGCGAAACGCTGACCCAGATTCTCGATGCGGCCGCCGATTTTGCGGGCCGCGAAATCGCCCCGCTGAACTGGCCGGCCGACCGTGCCGGCGCATCGCTCGAAAACGGCGTGGTGCGCACGGCCCCCGGCTTCGTTGCCGCCTATCGCCGCTACGTCGACAATGGCTGGAACGCGCTGCCGTTCGACAGCGCCTACGGCGGCCAGGATCTGCCGTGGAGTGTGGCCGTCGCCGTGCAGGAAATGTGGCAGGCGGCGTCGCTGTCTTTCAGCCTGTGCCCGCTGCTCACGCAAGGGGCGGTCGAGCTTTTGGCGCATCACGGCAGCGAGGGCCAGAAGGATGCGTATCTCGCCAAGCTCGTCTCCGGCGAATGGACGGGCACGATGAATCTGACCGAGCCGCAGGCAGGCTCGGATGTGGGGGCCCTCAAAACCCGCGCGCGGCGCGATGCCGCGAACGACGGCGTGCTTGGCGAGGCCTATCGCATCGTCGGCACCAAGATCTTCATCACCTACGGCGAGCACGACATGGCCGAGAACATCGTGCACATGGTGCTGGCTCGCGTGCCCGACGCGCCGCCCGGCCCCAAGGGCGTGTCGCTGTTTCTGGTGCCGAAGTTTTTGCCGAACGGCCAGCGCAACGATCTGCGCTGCGTGTCGCTCGAGCACAAGCTCGGCATCAACGCCTCGCCCACCTGCGTGATGGCGTTCGGCGACGATGGCGGGGCGCTGGGCTGGCGCATCGGCCAAGAGGGACGCGGGCTCGAATGCATGTTCACGATGATGAACAATGCGCGCCTCACCGTGGGTCTGCAGGGCATTGCGATCGCCGAGCGCGCCTACCAGGCCGCGAGAGCTTATGCGCAGACGCGCGTGCAGGGCCGCGCGGCGGACAGCGCCTCGCACGAAGCGGTCGCGATCGTGCGCCATGCCGACGTGCAGCGCATGCTGCTCGACATGAAAGCGAAGATCGAAGCGGCACGCGCGCTGGCCTACAGCGCGCATCTGTCGCTCGATCTGGCCGCACGCGCCAAAGATCCGGCGTTGCGACACACCCACCAGTTGCGCGTCGATCTGCTGACCCCGGTCGTAAAAGCCTGGGCGACCGACATCGGCGTGGCGGCCGCGTCCACCGGCGTGCAGATCCATGGCGGGGTGGGCTTCGTCGAAGAAACGGGGGCGGCTCAACATTATCGCGATGCGCGCATCCTGCCGATCTACGAAGGGACGAACGGCATTCAGGCCAACGATCTTGCGTTCCGCAAGGTGGCCCGCGACGGCGGGGCGGCCGCACACGCCTTCGCAGACGAAGTCGCCGCCATCGAAGCCTTGCTGGTCGCAAGCGGCGACGACGATCTTGCCGCGATCGCCGCACTGCTAGGACCGGCGCGCGCTGCACTCGTCCGGGCAACCGCCTTTGTCGTCGCGAACGCCAAGAGCGATGTGCAAGCCGTGGGTGCCGTCGCGGTTCCGTATCTCGAATTGTTCGGGATCGTCGCCGGCGGGGCACTTCTCGCCAAGGGGGCTGCCGAGGCCTTTCGGCGCGTGCAGAGCGGTGCGGACAATGCGCCGTTTTTCGCTGCACGCATCGCCGTCGCGCGGTTTTTCGCCGATGCGGAACTCGCGCGCGCGCCGAGTTTTGTCCACACGATCGAGGCCGGACGCGGAACTGCTGCGCGCATGGCGGCGGCATTTGTATGAATTTTTTTGCACCAGGGGCAAAAACTTCTTGCGCCCAGGGCCGATTGGCCCCAAATAGGCCTCGAGAAATGGCGCGGGGCAGTCGATGGAGAGTCGGCCGCCCCTTTTTCCGTCTAGGGCTATAGGAAAGGTGTGGGCAAGGAATGGCGAACAAATCGGCGATGCGCAATCTGAAAGTGGTCGATGGCGAAAGCCGGATGCCGGTCAGCAAAGCTCTCAAGAGTGCGGCGCACGAACGTTCGTTCCAGGTCCAGAACAGCGATACCACGGTCGCCAAAGACCATTTCATCGAGCGCAACGGCATCAAATATGCCGGTACGCATCTGCTCGTCGAACTTTGGGGTGCCAAGAATCTCGGCGACAGCGCTTTGACGGAAGCGGCCTTGCGCGAGGGCGCCGTCACGGCAGGCGCCACGATCCTGCACTGCCATCTCCATCATTTCGGCCCCAACGCCGGGCTCTCGGGCGTGCTGGTGTTGGCCGAAAGCCATATCTCGATCCACACGTGGCCCGAGCGCGAATACGCGGCCATCGACATCTTCATGTGCGGCGTATGCGATCCCTACCAGGCGATCCCGGCGATCAAGCGCGCCTTCGCGCCCACCTCGGTGCAGATCGTCGAAAGCCGCCGCGGCGTGATGGCCTGACGATGGCCCAAGGCGCGGGATTGGGCTGGTTCGAGGAGAAGCTCTATCGCGAGGTGCGGCAGAGCTTCGCGGTCTCGAAGATACTGCATCGCGCGCAAAGCGAGCACCAGGACGTGGTCGTTTTCGAGAATCCGGTCTATGGCCGCGTTCTCGCGCTCGACGGCGTGGTCCAGGTCACGCAGAAGGACGAATACGTCTACCACGAGATGATGAGCCACGTGCCGATCCTGGCGCACGGCAAAGCCAGGGACGTGCTCATCGTCGGCGGCGGCGACGGCGGCATCCTGCGCGAAGTGCTGCGCCACCGCTCCGTCAAGAGCGCCACGCTCGTCGAAATCGACCGCTCGGTCGTCGACATGTGCCGCAAATGGATGCCGTCGGTGAGTGCGGGCGCATTCGACGACAAGCGCGCCGACATCGTGATCGCGGACGGTGCTGCGTTCGTCGCCAAAACCGACAAGCGCTTCGACGTGATCATCGTCGACAGCACCGATCCGGTCGGGCCCGGCGAAGTGCTGTTCGCCGAGCGCTTCTACAAGGCGTGCAAGCGCTGCCTGAAGCCCGGCGGCATTCTCGTGAACCAGAACGGCGTGCCGTTCCTGCAGCCCGGCGAAATCCCGATGACCGTGCGCCGCCGGCGCAAGGCCTTCAAGGTCGCGAGCTTCTATATGGCGGCCGTACCGTCGTACTATGGCGGGCTCATGGCGCTCGGCTGGGCCACTGACGACGCCAAGGCGGCCGACGTGCCGTTGGCCACACTCAAAAAGCGTTTCGCCGCCGCCCGCCTCAAAACGCACTACTACACGCCGGAATTGCATCGGGCGAGCTTCGCCCTGCCCGCCTTCGTGGCCAACCTGGTTCCCTAGCGTTTCGTATTTGCGCCGGCGAGATCGGCGCCCTCGCTTTTGGCGAGCGTGAGGTCGACGTCGGCCAAGTTCGCCTCGCGCAGATTCGCATCCGAAAAATCGGCGTCGAGCACGTTGGCGCGGTTCAAATTGGCACCCGCAAGATTGGCCTTGCGGAAATTCGCGTCCGCCAGGTTCGCAGGCCAAAACCGGCCCGACGGCTGGCCGTTGGGCAGCGGCATGTTCACAGGGGCGAGCGAAGCACGCACGAACACGCCGGCCATGGCGTTGATGCGGCTCAAATTGGCGCCGTTGAAGTTCGCTTCCGTACAGTCGGCTTCGGCGAAATCCGCCCCGACCATCTCGCACATCACGAACTGCGTTTTGACGAGCTTGGCGCCGCGCAAAACCGCCCCATTCATTGCGGCACCCGAAAGATTGGCGCCCGAAAAGTCGAGGCCCGCCAAATCGGCCTTCGTGAAGTCGGCGCGCCGGCCGAGCTTGCCTTCGGACTTGATCCACAGCTGATGGTCGCGCAGCTGAATGCGCACGGCATCGCTGAGCGCTTCGAGCTGCTCGGCCATCGCCGCACCTTCGGTATTCGCGCGCGCGAGATCGACGCCCACAAGAACCGCCCCCACCATGTTCGCGTCGCGGAAATCGGCCCCGTCGATCAGAGCGCCCGTGAGGTCCACGCCCTTCAGATTGGCGCCGACGAGGCTCGCCCCCATGATGTTCGCACCTTTGAGATTCGCGGTCTCGAGATTGGCGCGCGCAAGCGTGGCCATTTCGAGATTGCAGCCGGTCAGGCGCGCGCCGAAGCAGTCGGCCTCGGTCAAGTTCGCTTTGGAGAGATCGGCCCCCTGCGCGTTCGCGCGCGCAAGGATCGCCTGCTCGAGATCCGAGCCCTGCAGATCGGCCGACACGAGCGCAATGCCGTCGCCGCGCCGCGACTGCATCAGCGTGCCGCCACGCAGATCCGCCCCGCGCAGATTGGCCCCGCGCATGCGGCAGCCGCGCAAGTAAGCCCCCCGCAGATCGGTCTTGGAAAGATTCGCGAGGCTCAGATCCGCGCGGTCGAGATTGGCCGCGAAAAGATCGGCTTCCGACAGGTCGGCCCCCGCCAGAACCGAGCGCGAAAGATTGGCGCCCGGCATCTTCGCCTGGCGCAGATTGGCACGCGTGAGCGATATGCCGTGCATGTCCGCCAAGGTCAGGTTGGCGCGCACGCCGCCCGGCTTGCGGTTCAAGAACTTCTCGTGATCCGAGAGAATTTTGACGATTTCCTGGGGAGTGAGCGTCGCGGTCATCGCCCTGCTTTGCGGCTTGTTTATTCGACTCTTAAGCCGCAAATCCTACGTTACTCCGGCACCTTGGGCAAGTCGCGCCGGCCCCGCCGTGCTGCACCGGAGCCCAGTCCCCGCCCTTTTGCGATCGCCGAACGTCCGAATTTGCCCCGCACGGCGTCCATCGCCTTTTCGACGGCCGCCGATCTGGGATCGTCGACGGAAGGTGCTGCGGCGGCAAACAGATCGCTTTGGGCGGCTGGCCCGCCGGGGGCCCCAAGCTCGGCCGCCCCGATGCCGATAAGCCGGTATTGCTGGCGTGGGTCGCGCTGCACCTCGGCCGCCAGCATCTTCTGGCCGGCTTTGAACAGCGTCTCGGCAAGCTGCGTGCTGCCGGACAACGTCGTGCGGCGCGTGAGCAGCTTGAAGCTGCGCGTCTTGAGTTTGAGCTGCACCGTGCGCCCGGCGAGATGATGGCGCTTGAGCCGCTCGGCTACCTCTTCGGCAAGCGGCCATAGCTCGGCCTCGAGATCGATCAGAGCAGAAAGATCGCGCGCAAAGGTCGTTTCGGCCGAAACACCCTTGGCGTCGCGCTCGGGCTCGACGGTGCGTGCATCTTCGCCCACGGCAATGCGCGCGAGCCACGCACCCGTCTCGCCGTAGCGTGCGCCAAGCTCGCGTGCGCCCGCGCGCTGCAAGGCGGCCACGTCGGCGAAGCCGTCGCCCGCCAGGCGCTCGGCCAAGCGCGGCCCCACACCCGGCAGCACGCGCAAGGGCCGCGAGGCCAGGAACGCGCGTGCCTCCGCCCGGCCGACCACGCCGAAGCCGTTCGGCTTGTCGAGTTCGGAGGCGAGCTTTGCAAGCAGCTTGTTGAACGACAACCCGATCGACACGGTGATGCCGATCGTGTCGGCAATACGCTTGGCGATGCGCGCAAGCACGAAAGCGGGGGCTGCGCGATGCAAGGTCGCGGTGCCGCCGAGATCGAGATAGGCCTCGTCCAACGACACGGCTTCGACGAGCGGCGTGGCTTCGGCGAAAATCGCCTGCACCTGGCGCGAGACGCCCGCGTATTTGGCCATGTCCGGGCGGATCACGACAGCCTGCGGGCACAGCTGCAGCGCCTTGAACATCGGCATGGCCGAGCGCACGCCGTATTTGCGCGCGATGTAGCAGCAGGTGGAAACCACGCCGCGCGTGCCCCCGCCCACGATCGTCGGCTTGTCGGCAAGGGCAGGATTGTCGCGCTTCTCGACCGACGCGTAGAACGCGTCGCAGTCGATATGCGCAAGGCTCAGATCCGCCAATTCCGGATGGCGAAGAATTCGTCCCCCGCCGCAATGGCCGCAGACGCGTGCCGCGGCCGCGTCAATGCGCACGAAACAGTCGCGGCAAAGACCCTCGGCCACGCCCGCCTCGACCTCGACCGCGCGACGCTAGCCTTTGAACGGCTTCGTCGCGCGCCCGATCGCCGCCAGCTTGCGCTCGAGCCGCGCCATCAACTCGTCGAGCTCCTTATGCTCGGCCGCGTCCATCGCGTAGCCGGGTGCGCGCACATGCGCGGACTTTATCACGCCGCGCCGGCGCAGCACTTCCTTGCGCACCGCAAGGCCCAAAGCCGGCTGCTGCTCGTGGCGCACGATCGGCAGATAGACGTCGTAAAGATCTTCAGCCGCGTCGAACTTGCCTTCGAGGCACAGCTTCACGGCTTCGACGAGCATCTCGGGATAGGCAAAGCCGGTGTTCGCACCGTCGGCCCCGCGGCGCATCTCCTGCGGCAGATGCAGGGCCGAATTGCCGACCATGATCGAAATGCGGCGCTTGCGGCTGCCGTCGCTATCGGCCGCGCGCACCTTGGAAAGTTTGCGCAAGCCCGGCACGTCTTCGTGCTTCAGCACCTTGATACTGTCGTGCTTGGCCAGCATACGGTTGATGAGGCTCACCGACATGTGCACGTTCGTGAGCTGCGGATAGTCCTGCAGCACGATGGGCGTGGTGCCGATTTCGCGCACAACGGCATCGTAATAGCCTTCGATCTGCTCTTCGTTCTTTAGGCCGGCGATGGGGGCGACCATCACGCCCGCAGCCCCCATATCCATGACCTTCTTCACGAAGGCGCCGAGATTGCGGTTGCCGGCGGACGATGCGCCGACAATCACCGGCACGCGGCCTTTGACGCGTGCCAGCACGCGCGCCACGAAATCGACCGATTCCTGGGCGCTCAGCTTGGGCGCTTCGCCCATCACGCCGAGGATCGTCATGCCCGACACGCCGCATTCGAGATAAAAGTCGGTCATGCGCTCCGCACTCTCGAGATCGAGAGCGCCGTCGTCGGCAAAGGGTGTTGCGGCGATGATGTAGACGCCCTTGGCAGTTTCGTCGAGTAGCTGCGGCATTTGCTTGTCCTCCAGGCCCAAACCTTGCAATGCTTCTACCGCGAAGTGCCGCTTCAGCGGAAGGGGCGCATAGGGGGAAAAATGAAGACATACGATCGGGTGATCAGGGGCGGCATCGTCGCGACGGCGTCAGATAGATATGTAGCCGACATCGGCATCAAAGACGGCAAAATCGCCGCCATCGGCCACGACCTCGTCAAGGGCGAGGAAGAGACCGACGCGAGCGGCCGCATCGTCACCCCCGGCGGCATCGACAGCCACGTCCATATCGCGCAGATTTCATCGATGGGCGTGTGGACAGCCGACGATTTCGAGAGCGGCACGCGCTCGGCGATGTGCGGCGGCACCACGACGACGATTTCGTTCGCCGCCCAACATCGCGGACAGTCGCTGCGCAAGGTCGTGGACGAGTATCACGCCCGCGCGGACGGCAAGACCTATATCGACTACGCGTTCCACCTGATCGTGACGGACCCGAACGAGCAGGTGCTGGGCCAGGAGCTGCCCGCCCTCATCGCCGACGGTCTCACGTCGTTCAAGATCTACACGACCTACGACGCGATGAAACTTTCCGACCGCCAGATCCTGGACATTTTCGCGCTTGCGCGCCGCCACGGGGCGATGACCATGGTCCACTGCGAAAACCACGACGCGATGACGTGGCTGGCCGAAAAGCTCGTCGCCTCCGGCCGCACAAGACCCAAATACCATTGTTTCAGCCACAATATGACCGTCGAAAGCGAGGCCACGCACCGTGTGATCGCGCTCGCCGAAATCGTCGATACGCCCGTCCTGATCGTGCACGTTTCGGGCCGCCAGGCGATGGACGAAATTCGGCGTGCTCGCGCGCGCGGCCTCAAAGTGTTTGCCGAGACCTGCCCGCAATATCTGTTTTTAACGCAGGACGATCTCGACAAATCGGGCTTCGACGGTGCGATGTGCATGTGCTCGCCGCCGCCGCGCGACAAGATCAACCAAGAATATGTCTGGCAAGGTTTGCGCGATGGGCTGTTCGACGTCTATTCGTCCGACCACGCGCCCTACCGCTTCAACGACCCGAAAGGCAAAATGTTCGCGGGCAAAGACGCGAACTTCAAGAATATCCCCAACGGCGTTCCGGGCCTTGAAGTTCGCATGCCGCTGCTGTTCGCCGAAGGCGTCTTGAAGGGCCGCTTGAGCCTCGAAAAATTCGTGGCACTGTCGGCCACCAACCCGGCCAAGCTCTACGGCCTCGCCCCGCAAAAAGGCTCGATCGCGGTGGGGGCGGATGCCGATCTGGTGATCTGGGATTCGACGCGCGAAGTGACCGTGTCGCAAAAACTGCTCAACGACGCGATGGACTACACGCCCTACGAAGGCATGAAAGTCACGGGCTGGTGCGACGAGGTGTTTTCGCGCGGCGAGCTTGTGGCCAAAGGCGGCAAACCGGTCGCCAAAGCCGGGCGCGGCCGCTACCTTGCGCACGGACCCAGCGACTGGTCGAAGCCGCTTGGCCGCTCGATCTTCCCCGAAGACATATCGGATATTTTCTGATGGCAAACAGCAAACTCGTCCCCCGCATCATGACGGTCGGGGCGGCCCAGATGGGGCCAATTGCGCGCAGCGAGACGCGCGCCTCGTGCGTCGAGCGCATGCTCGTCATGCTGCGCGAGGCGGCCCGCAAAGGCTGCCAGCTCGTGGTGTTTCCGGAGCTCGCACTCACGACCTTCTTCCCGCGCTGGTACATGACCGACTGGCGCGAAGTCGATGCGTTCTTCGAAACCGAAATGCCGAACGACGCGACGGCTCCGCTGTTCGCCGAGGCCAAACGCCTCAAGATCGGCTTCTATCTGGGATACGCCGAAAAGACGCCGGACGGGCATCGCTTCAACACGGCGATCCTCGTCGACACGCAAGGGGCCATCGTCGGCAAATACCGGAAGATCCATCTGCCGGGCCATGCGGAGAACGAGCCGCAGCGCCCGTTCCAGCATCTCGAGAAGCGCTATTTCGAACCCGGCGACATCGGCTTTCCGGTGTGGCGCACGATGGGCGGCATTCTCGGCATGGCGATCTGCAACGACCGCCGCTGGCCCGAAACCTACCGCGTGATGGGCCTGAAAGGCGTGGAAATGCTGGTCCTCGGCTACAACACGCCGGCCATCAACGGCTCGGCCCTCGTGCACTCGGCGCCCGAGCCCGAACATCTGCGCCAGTTCCACAACCATCTCGTGATGCAGGCCGGTGCCTACCAGAACTCGACCTGGGTCGTGGCGACGGCCAAGGCCGGCTTCGAAGAAGGCTGCTCGCTGATCGGCGGCAGTTGCATCGTCGCCCCCACCGGCGAGATCGTGGCGCTGGCAAGGTCGGTCGCCGACGAACTCATCGTCGCCGACTGCGATTTGAGCCTGTGCACTTACGGCAAGGAAACCGTTTTCGCGTTTTCCAAGCACCGACGCATCGAACATTACGGACTGATCGCAAGCCAGACCGGCACGATCGAACCCGCATGAGGGACTACGATTTCGCCGCGACCGCACCTGCCGTGCGCTACAAGCTGCTGGTCGGCAGCGTGGTACCACGTCCCATCGCCCTCGTGACCACGATCGACGCGGCGGGCAACGTGAACGCCGCCCCTTACTCGTTCTTCAACGTCTTGAGCCACGATCCGGCGGTCGTGGCACTCGGCATCGAACGGCGCCCCGACGGGCGCCCCAAAGACACGGTCCGCAATATCGACCTCAATGGCGAGTTCGTGGTCAATCTCGTCGATGAGGCGATGGGGCCCGGCATGAATATTTGTGCGGCCGACGTCGAGCCCGGCATCGACGAGCTTGTCTTGGCGGGCTTCGATGCCGCCCCATCGCTCAAGGTACGCCCGCCGCGCATTGCGCAGGCACCGGTCGCCCTCGAATGTCGCATCTTGCAGGATGTGCGGCTCGGGGCCGACAACAAGCGCGCCATTCTGCTGGGCGAAGTGCTGGCTATGCGCATCCGCGAAGATCTCGTCGATCCGGCGAACGACCGCGTGGACACGGCGCGCATGGCGCTGATCGGGCGCCTGGCGGCCAGCGACTATGTGCGCCTCACCGACCGCTATGCGATGCCGCGCGTGTCGGCGGCGGATCTCGCCAAGAAGAAATAGCTGCTACCAGCCGAGTTGCACGCGTGCCAGCGCCATGCCGACGGCGGCTTGCGTCGGCTCGACCACCGGGATGCCGACGGCGTCCTGCAGGCGGTCGCGATAGCGTGCCATGCCCGCACAGCCCATCACGATCACGTCGGCCCCGTCGCGTTCCTTGAGGTCCTTGCCGACTTCGATCATGCGCGCGAGCGTGCGCGCATCGTCGGAGAGTTCGGCCACCGTCAATCCGATGGCGCGGTCGCCCGCAAAGCGCGCTTCGAGACCGCGTGCCCCAACATAACGCTGATGGCGCGGGATCGAGCGCGGCAGGATCGCGACGATGCCGAAACGCTCGCCCAGCGTGAGGGCCGTCAGCAGGCCGCATTCGGCAATGCCAAGCACCGGCTTCTTGGTGGCCTCGCGCGCGGCGTACAGCCCCGGATCGCTGAAGCACGCGACCACGAACGCATCGCAGTCGTTGTCGCGCTTGGCCACGAGCCGCGACAGCGGCAGCACCACGCTTTCGACATGCGCCTGGGTCTCGATGCCGGGCGGGCCTTCGGCAAGCGTTTCGCACTCGACCGCCGGGCCGCCAGAGATGCGGAACGGCTCCACGGCCGCATCGATGCCGGCCGTGACGTTGCGGTTCGAGTTGGGATTGACGACGAGGATGCGCTTGGACATCGAAGGTGCTCCGATTCAGCGGGCGACGAGATGGCGGTGTTCGAAATGCCGCAAGAGTCGCACGGCCGGCCACAGCAGCGCCAGATAGATCAACGCGGCTGCGACGATGGGCGTGGGATTGTAGACGAGCGATTGAGCAAGGCGTGCGGCATGCAGCAACTCGCCCAAGGCCACGACCGAGGCGATGGTCGTGAGCTTCACGACCTCGAGCGTGTTGCCAATGAGATCGGGCAGCACGTTGCGCGTGGCCTGCGGCAGCACCACGTAGAGCATCGTTTGGAAGCGCGAGAGGCCGCTTGCGCGTGCCGCCTCCCACTGGCCATGCGGCACGCTCTCGATCCCGGCCCTGAAAATCTCGCCATAGTAGCTCGACGCGTTGAGCAGGAACGCGATCGCCACGGCCGCAAAGGGCGACAGATCGATGCCGACGAACGGCAGGCCGAAATAGACGAAGATCAGCAACACCAGGGGCGGAAAGGCGCGGAAGAAATCGACATAGACGACGAGCGCCCAGTTCACGTAACGCTTCTTGAGGCTCCACACCCAGGCGACGGCAAGCCCGCCCGCAAGGCCAATCGGCACGGTGATCGCGCACAAAAGTAGCGTCATGCCGAGCCCTTCGAGCATGAAGGGCAGCACCCGCAGCAGGATTTCGATATTGAAAAACGTGTCGAGAATTTCCGCCATGGCCGTTAGCGCTTCCACGCAAAACGCGTTTCGAGCCAGCGCCCGAGGATTACCACGGGCACGAAGATCGCAAGATACGCAGCAGCCCCGAGCGTGAGCGGCGTGGGGTTGCCGGCAAGGCTTGCGGCCGAGCTTGCCTGGCTCACGATTTCCGACAGGGCCACGACCGAGCCCAAGGCGGTGCCCTTCGTGACCGCAATCACACGATTGACGAGCGGGGGTACGGTCATGCGCACGGCCTGCGGCAGCACGACGTATCCGAGCGTGGCGCCGAAGCCGAGACCGGTCGAGCGGGCGGCCTCCCACTGGCCGCGCGGCACGGCCAAAATGCCCGCCCACCAGATCTCCTCGGCGAAGGCGGCGAGCACCAAGGACAGCGACAGCCAGGTCGCCGTGAAAGCGCTCATCGGCAGATCGAGATACGGAAACGCGAAGAACAGAATGATGATGACGACGAGCGGCGGCAAAGCGCGCAGGATATCGACGAAGGCCACGATCGCGACGTTGACCGCGCGAAAACGGTAGGCGCGCAAGGCCGCAAGGGCGAGACCCAAGGCCAGGCCCGTCGCCACGACCGCCAGCGACACGAGGATCGTGACCCACACGCCTTCGAGGATCTTGGGCGCCCATTCGGCCGCGATCTCGGCATTGAAAAACGCGAAGACCAGGCGCTCGAGCCCGTTGTCCATCGTCTAGCCGTGGCCTTGGGACAGACGCGACACAAAAGCCTGCGTGCGCGCCTCGCGCGGATTGCCGAAGATCGCTTCCGGCGGTCCCTGCTCGACGATGCGCCCGCCTTCCATGAACACAACACGGTCGGCGGCCGCGCGCGCGAACGCAAGCTCGTGGCTGACCACGACCATCGTCATGCCGGCGGCTTTGAGTTCGCGCATCACGGCCAATACCGAGCCGACAAGCTCGGGATCGAGGGCCGAGGTCGGCTCGTCGAACAGCACGATCTTGGGGCCGAGTGCCAACGCGCGCGCAATGCCCACGCGCTGCTGCTGGCCGCCCGACAGCGCGTTGGGGTACGAGGCCTCTTTGTCGGCAAGGCCGACTTGCGCCAAGGCTGCACGCCCGCGGGCCTCGGCCGCTTCGCGGTCAAGGCCCTGCACCTTGCGCAAGGCGAGCGTCACGTTGCCCAGTGCCGTCATATGCGGATAGAGATTGAACGACTGGAAGACCATGCCGATCTTCTGGCGCACGGCATTGAGATCGATGCCAGGGCGCATGATATCGGCCCCGTCCACGATCACCGCACCTGAGTCCGGTTCTTCGAGACGGTTGCAGCAGCGCAGCAGCGTGCTTTTGCCCGAACCCGACGGCCCGATCACGAAAACGAGCTCGCGCGGGCGCACGGCAAGGTCGATGCCGTCGAGAACCTTGAGAGGTCCGAAATTCTTGTGCAGCGCCACCAGCTCCAGGATCGGAGCCGGTGGGACTGCTTCGGCGGAATTCACCCTTTTAGCGGCAGACGAGGGCGATCGGCGTGGGATCGTAGCCCGGCATGTTGGCCACGCCATGGCCGGCCGCGATATTGACCGTGACCGAGTCGGGGGCGGGATCGTAGCCGAACCATTTTTTGTGGAGGCGCGAGAAGGTGCCGTCCTGCTTCATGCATTTGACGACCATCGAGATGCGGTCGCGCCCGGCCTTGTCGTCGGGCCGGAACGGAATGGCCCACACGAGCCCGGTCGAGATCTTGGCGCCCAAGCGCAGCTGGCTTGCGTTCTGCTTGACGGCCCAGGCCGCGACCGTGTTGCCCGTAAGGTTCGCGTCCGCACGGCCGGCGAGAACGGCCTGCACCGCCTCGGGGTTCGAGCCGTAGACGTCGTAGGTGAAGCCGTAGCGCTGGCTGTTGGCGGACGCCCAGCTCTCGTAGGCCGAGCCGCGATTGACCGACACTTTGAGGCCGCGCAAGGCGTCGAGTTCCTTGATCTCGGGCTTGTTGCGGCGCGCGACGAACTGGAAGTCGGTGTTGAGATAGCCTTCGGTGAACAGCAGCGCGCGCGCGCGCTCCTCGGTCACGGTCGTGGGTGCGGCGAGAAAGTCGAAGCGCTTGGACAGGAGACCCGGCACCAGGCCCGAGAATTCCTGGGCCACAATTTCGATCGGCTGGCCCAAGCGACGGCCGATTTCGTTGGCCATGTCGACATTGAAGCCTTCGACGCCGCCGCCCAATTTGGGCATCGCATGCGGCGCGAACGTGCCGTCGAGCCCTGTCACCAATTTTTGTGCCGAAGCCGGTGCGGCAACGGACATGCCGAGCGCGCAGGCGACGGCAAAAAGACGCATGGTTTTCATTGGATACCCCCCGTTTGACCAGCAAAGGCTAGTCGGTCGCCGGGGGATTAGCAATCGGCATGCCTATTTGGTGCCGAACAGCCGATCGCCCGCGTCGCCCAGGCCCGGCACGATGTAGCCGTGGTCGTTGAGGTGGCTGTCTTGCGCCGCCGTGAAAATCGGCACGTCGGGATGGTTGGCGTGCATTTCCTTGACCCCCTCGGGGGCGGCCAGAATACAAACGTATTTGATCGAGGAAGCGCCCGACTGCTTGACGCGGGAGACAGCCGCCACGGCCGAATGGCCGGTCGCAAGCATCGGATCGAGGATCAACACGTCGCGCGTTGCCACATCTTCGGGCAGTTTGCAGTAATACTCGACGGCCGCGAGCGTCTCGGGATCGCGATAGAGGCCGATATGGCCGACGGCGGCCGAGGGCAGGATTTCGAGCATGCCGTCGAGAATGCCGTTGCCGGCCCGCAGGACCGACACGAGGCAGATCGGTTTGCCGGCCAGCGTCGGGGCGCGCATCTTCTGCACCGGCGTTTCGATCTCGACCATCGTCAAGGGCCGATCGCGCGTGACCTCGTAGGCGAGCAGCATCGCGATCTCGCGCACGAGGCGGCGGAAATCGCGCGTCTCGGTTTCCTTGCGGCGCATATGCGTAAGCTTGTGCTGGATCAGCGGATGGCCGACGACGTGCAGACTGCCCGACATGACGTATGCTCCCAGTTTGGTCAGAAAATCGTGCCGTCGCTGGCGACGGCAAGCGGCGGCGGCCCGCCTTCGCGCAGTTCGGCGGCAATGCGCCGCCCGGCGGTCCATGTGCCGCCTTGCAGAACCTTTGCCAACGGAAAATCGGCGGCTTCAAGCCCGAGTTTGCCGCGCACCAGATCGGCAATACGATCAAGCAGCACGACCGTGAGGGCACGCCATTCGACGACAAGTTCGCTCGTGGCGTCGTGCGTGCGCGCGGCGGCCGTGGGATCCTTCAGCGCAAGCACGCCCGTATCGAGAAATAAGCCGCCATTGCGATACTCGGGCAGGCCCGTCAGGGCATCGAGATCGACGATGCGCAAGCCGAGCGCTTCGAACGGTTCGAGCAGCGAATAGGCGAGCCACTGGCTGAGCTTGTGGAACGGCACAAGCCCGTCGGTCGCGGCCGGATGGGCTCCCACATCGCCGATATTCACGCCGTCGACCACGCGTCGTGCCGGCCACGCATCGGCGAACCCGTCGAGCAGCAAGGCCAGAATGCGTGCGGCCGGCAAGGTGCCGTCTTTGGCATCGAACAACAGCCGATCGACGAGATTGCCGACACGCGGAACCGGCCCGAACAGATCGGGGCGTGCGGCGATGGCCGTGCCAAGATTGCGCAAAAGCCCTGCCCGCCCCTCGAGCCCGACCAGCGGATTTTCCGCCGATACTTGGAACCCTTGCGCAAGCGCCTGCGCATCGAAACGCTGTAAGGCGGCCGCATCGGCGCGCAATGGCGCTTTGGGATCGGCCGAGAACACGCCGGACGCAAACAGATCCACGCTCGCAACCGCAAGCCCTTCCGAGCGCGCATAGACGCCGTCCGGCGTGCGATAGCGCCATTCGGGGCCGGCCCCGGCATCGAGCAGCACGCTCGCGACGGCAAGATCTACGCCGACGCGCGCGCGCTCGAGCTTGTCGTCCGGCAATTGGGCGGCCAAGCGCGCCCAGCGATCCACCCCGCCCGCATCGAAATGCCGCCAGCGCGAATGGTACGGAATGTCGAGCGCGGGGTAGTCGGCACGGATCGCCGCAACCGTGCGCTCAGCGGCAAGTTCGAGCTTGCCGAGATCGACTGAGAAATGCGCGGTGCGCCCCGCACATGCGGCATCGAACACCTCGCCCGCGCGCGCGCGGATCGTCGCCGGGTCGCGCAGCACGCGCACGGCTTTGGTGGGGCCCGCAAAATGCGGCGCCGCCGACATGGCATCAACCATCGAGACCGCGCCCCTTGGTGTCGGCGAGTTTCTGCGCGTCGGGCGCTTCGCCGCCCGTGAAATAGCCGGCCGCCTTCTTGGCTTCCATCTCGACGCTGGCGTCGGCCGGAATGAGGTCGGGCGGGATCTCGACCTGTTCGACGATCGATATGCCGCTGCGGATCAGCGCTTCGGACTTCATGTTGCTCATCGACGCGAAACGGTCGATGCGCGAAATGCCGAGCCAGTGGAGCACGTCGGGCATCAGCTCCTGGAAGCGCATGTCCTGCACGCCCGCCACGCATTCGGTGCGCTTGAAATAGGTTGAAGCCTGGTCGCCGCCTTCCTGGCGCTTGCGCGCATTGTAGACCAGGAACTTCGTGACCTCGCCGAGTGCCCGGCCTTCCTTGCGGTTGTAGACAATGAAGCCGACCCCGCCCTGTTGGGCGGTTTCGATCGCGACCTCGATGCCATGCGCGAGATAAGGCCGGCACGTGCAGATGTCCGAGCCGAACACGTCGGAGCCGTTGCACTCGTCGTGCACGCGCCCGCCGATCTTGGTCTTGGAATCGCCGAGCTTCGAGACATCGCCGAACAGATAGACGGTCATGCCGCCGATCGGCGGCAGAAACACCTTCATGTCCGAGCGCGTGACGAGCTCGGGGAACATGCCGCCCGTATATTCGAACAGACCGCGGCGCAGATCGGTCTCGGAAATCTTGAAGCGCTTGGCGATGCCCGGCAGATACCAGACCGGCTCGAGGGCCACCTTTGTCGTGCGCACGTCGCCATTGGCATCGACGATGCGCCCGTCGGGCTTCAAGCGGCCGGCTGCGAGCGCGTCTTTGAGTTCGGGCATGTTGATATGCGCGCGGGTGACCGCAATCGTGGGGCGGATGTCGTAGCCTTGCGCGATGAGACCTGCGAACACGTCGCCGACCATATGGCCGTAGGGATCGATGCTGACGATTTTTTCGGGATCCGACCATTGCGCGAACGGGCCGATCGGCTCGGCCGGTGCGGTGTTCGTAAGATCTGGCTTGTGCAAGGGCGAGAGCGCACCCGCCGCCACGGCGAGTGCGCGGTACAGCATGTAACTGCCCGAATGCGTGCCGATAACGTTACGCTGCTGCGGATTGGTGACGGTGCCGATCACGGGCCCGCGCGCTTGAGCACCGCCTGCACCCCACTCGATGCGCACGGGCTGCGGCCCGCTGCGCGTCGGGTGCGAGGTGAGGACGATATGGGAGCGCTTGCCGGTCGCTGAGGGGGGCGCCTCGACGGGCGGGATCGCATCGGTCGAATCGGACGGGGGCATGGTCTGGCGTCTCCGACTAAAAAAGGAATATGCCGGAATCGACCGCCAAGCGGAAGAGCCGCACGCAGCCGCCGGAAGGACGGAGCCGCCGTTAGGGCGGGGGAAGGATGTTGTTGGCGCGCAAGGCCGAAGGCACGTTGGGCGTGGTATCCGACATGCCGAGAATTTCCCGTCGCAGCATATAGCGCAATTTAGGATCGACCCAGGCTTGCATGCGGTAGCTCCAGACTGGGCGGGTCGACGAGACCGTGGCTTCGACGACAACGACGTCGTGCGCCACACCGCGCACGGTCATCGATTCCGCACGCAGCACGCGCAGATCGACCGTAATGTAGCTTGGCGTGCGGTTGCCCTGGCGCCGCGCATATTCGAAATTCAACGTGTTGCCGGTGCGGAACTCGAAATTGTCCAGATTGCCCTTGGTCAATTCGGCGTTCGAAGGACGATCGATGAAGCCGAGCCACACGTCGCCGTTCGAGGTTTTCGTGAGGCCGCCCTCGTAGCCTTCGATCACGGTCGACGTACCCGACTGAAAGGACACACGTGTCCCAGGCTTCGGCGTCTGCGCGAAGAGCACGGTCGGCAGCAGCAGCAGAATCGCGATCGCCAGAAAACAACGGAAAATCAAGGAGCAGCCTCTTGCAAGATTCGCCGGATGCTAGACGAATGGCCCCTGCAGCGCCAGGGTGCCGCTCCGCCCGTCGATGGACCCCTGCAAAAACTGCGCGCGCCGCGGCATTTTGTCGGCAAAAATTGCGGCCTCGTCGGCGAGATTGACGAAGACGACACCACGTTTTTCTGCCGCCGCCAGAAAGGCCGCAAACCAGTCGAGATATTGCATGCCCTCGAGCTCGGCATGGCCTGTGAAGGCGTTGAGCGCACCCGGCACCAAGCTGTCGAGATAGAAATCGACGAGCCGGTCGAGCGGATATTCGGGCCGGCCAATCAGCTCGTCGAGCGTGGGCAGGGTCGTCGGGATCTGCGGCGTGGCGAAAACATGGCTGCCGACGACCGGCACAAAGGCCGACGTGCCGCGCGCGTCCGAGCCGTAATCGAGCCCGGCTTCGTCGTACACCGCCAGGCTCTTTTCGTCGGCCTGCCAGCCCGCCGCACCCGCCGTACGCGCCGGTTTACCGAACACAGTTTGGAAAGCATCCTGCGCCTTTGCGAACTCGGCGCGCACGTCGGCCAAGTCCATGCGCGCAAGCCCGTCTTGCCAGCGCACATGGTCCCAGCAATGGATGCCCGCCTCGTGCCCGGCCGCGACCGCGCGCATGGTTGCGGCATTGCGCTTGGCGATGTCCGGTCCCGGCAGCAGCACGCCGTTCATCAGCGTGCGCAGCCCGTAGATCTTGACGACCGAAGTGCGGCTGACCTTGCTGAAAAAACCGGGCCGGAACACGCGGCGAATGGCGCGCCCGGTATTGTCGGGGCCCATCGAATAAAGAAACGTGCCGCGAATGCGATGGCGGTCGAGAATGCGGGCGAGCGGCGCGATCCCTTCGCGGGTCCCGCGATCGGTATCGACATCGATCTTGATCGCAAGCCGCGGCGATTCCGCCATCGCGGCCGTCACACCGGCGTGCCGGTCAGATCGCCCGTGTCTTTGCGGCCCGCCAGCAGATAGTAGTCGAGCGTGAGTTTGAGGGCCGTGCGCAGATCCGTGGTCGGCGTCCAGCCCAGATACTTGGCGGCGTTTTCGATCGACGGCACGCGCACCTGGATGTCTTCGTAGCCCTTGCCGTAGTAGCCGTCGGGATCGACGTCGACGAGCTTGATGCGCGACTTCACGTCGGCATAACCGTCGTACTGCTGGATCACGTCGAGCAGCGTTTCGGCCAACGCACGCATCGAATAGTCGTTGCGCGGATCGCCGATATTGAAGATACGCCCGTCCGCACAGCCGTCCTTGTTGGCGATGATGCGCACCATCGCGTCCAGCGCATCGTCGATATAGAGGAAGCAGCGGCGCTGCGCCCCGCCGGCCACGAGGCTGATGTTTTCGCCGCGCACGATGTTGCCCACGAATTGGGTCAGCACGCGCGACGAGCCTTCTTTGGCGGCCCAGATATTGTCGAGCTTGGGGCCGATCCAGTTGAACGGGCGGAACAGCGTGTAGCGCAGCTCGCCCTTCGCACCGTAGGCGTAGATCACGCGGTCAAGGAGCTGCTTGGAGCACGAATAGATCCAGCGCTGCTTGTGGATGGGGCCGAGCACAAAATTCGACGTCTCCTCGTCGAACGGCGTGTCGGTCGACATGCCGTAGACTTCGGAGGTGGACGGGAACAGCACGCGCTTGTCGTACTTCACGCAATCGCGCACGATCGCGAGATTGGCTTCGAAATCGAGTTCGAAGACCTTGAGCGGATGCTGCACGTAGGTCGCCGGCGTAGCGATCGCGACGAGCGGAAGGATCACGTCGCACTTCTTGACGTGGTACTCGACCCATTCGCGGTTAATCGTGATGTCGCCTTCGACGAAGTGGAAGCGCGGATTGCCGATCAGGTCTTCGATCTTGTCCTGGCGAATATCCATGCCGTAGACCGACCAGTCGGTGGTCTTCAGAATGCGCTCGGACAGGTTCGAACCGACGAATCCGTTGACGCCCAGAATGAGAATTTTAAGGCTCACGCCAATTTGCTCCCCGCAAAAACGATGGCGCCTTCTAGCCGATCCGGGCGCCCACGGCTAGCCCCTGTGCGGCCCCTGGAACCGTGGCCCCCGCACCGAGGCTCGCTTCGAGGATTTCGATCGCCCCATCGCCGCAGGCCACAACGAGCGGTGCCGTCGTCAAAACCGTACCAGGAACGCCTGCGCCCGATGCTTTTCGCGCACGCCACACGAACAAGCGCCCGCCGGTCCCGTCGCTGAAGGCCCCAGGAAAGGGGGCGGCCACGGCGCGCACGAGATTGACGATGCGGGAAGCCGGCCATGTCCAGTCGATGCGCCCGTCCTCGGGCGTGCGGCCGCCGAAATAGGTGGCTTGCGCCTCGTCCTGCGGCGTTTGCGGAGCCCTGCCGGCCAGCAAGGCGTCGATCTGCCGTTCCAGAATGCGGCGCGCGGCACCCACGACCTTGCCCATCGCCTCGAAGGCGGTTTCCTCGGGCGCCACCTTTACTGCTTCGGCATCGACGATGTCGCCCGCATCGGCACGCTTGACCATGCGGTGCAGCGTGGCGCCGACTTGGGTTTCGCCGTGCAGGATCGCCCAATTCACGGGCGCACGGCCGCGATATTTGGGCAGCAGCGAGCCGTGCATGTTGAAAGCCCCCAACCGCGCGTGATCGAGAATGCGCGCCGGGATCATGCGGCGATAGTAGCAGGACAGGATCAGATCCGGTGCCAGGGCTGCAATGCGCGCCTCGATTGTCGGATCGTCCTTGATCTCGGCCGTCGTGGTTTCAATGCCGGCCGCGCGCGCGCGCTCGGCGACCGAACGGAACCATTTGGCTTCGGTTGGGGAGTCTTCGTGCGTGACCACAAGGCGCACATCGCGGCCCTGGCCCACGAGCAGATCGAGGCATTCGTAACCGACGTCGGAATAGCCGAAAAGGACGATGCCGGGCATGCGGGACGGCCTTGCGCTCAGTCGAGCGATTCGTGGACGGCGCGCACGCGGAAGCGCGGGCGCTTGCGCACTTCCTGGTAAATGCGCCCCACATATTCGCCGACGAGTCCCAGCCCCGTGATCAGCACGCCCACGAGGAAATAGAGGATGCCGAACAGCGTGAAGAGCCCGTCCACTTCCGGGCCGATCACGATGCGGCGCAGGGCAAGATAGGCCACCAGCAGCAGCGAGAAGAAGCTGACCAGCATGCCGACAATGGTGAAAATCTGCAGCGGAACGACCGAGAAGCCGGTCATCAGATCGAAATTGAGGCGCACGAGGCGGTAGAGATTGTATTTGCTTTCGCCGGCCGCGCGCGGCGCATGCGCGACCACGATCTCGGTCGGGTTGGCCGCGAAGAACTGCGCGAGTGCGGGTATGAAGGTGGTCTGCTCGCCGGTCGCGACGATCTGCTGCACCACGTCGGCGCGGTAGGCGCGCAGCATGCAGCCCTGGTCGGTCATTTTGATGCCGGTGATGCGCTCGCGCACGATGTTCATGGCGCGCGACGCCCAAACTCGCCATCCCACATCCTGGCGGTCCTTGCGGATCGAGCCGACCACGTCGTGGCCGCGGTCCATCGCGGCGACGAGATTGGCGATTTCTTCGGGCGGGTTCTGCAAATCGGCGTCGATCGTGACGACGATGCGCCCGCGCGCACGCTCGAACGCCGCCATAATCGCCATGTGCTGGCCCGCATTGCGCTCGAACTCGATCACGCGCACTTCTTTAGGGCGCTCGGCGTGGAAGGATTTCAGGATCTCGACCGAGCGGTCGCGGCTGCCGTCGTCGGTGAACAGGATTTCCCACGGCCGCCCGATCGCGTCGAGGGCGGCCGTCAGGCGGCGGTAGAGAAGCGGAAGGTTGTCTTCCTCGTTGTAGACGGGAACGACGACGGTGATCTCGGGCAATGCGGACGCCATTGGTTCAAGCACGCGACAAAAGCCAAACGCCAAAGCAGATCACGACGATGCCTGCGATGCGCGTCGCCGTCAAATCCTCGCCGAACAGCCACCACGCGGCGAGCGCGTTGACCACGTAGCCGATCGACAGCATCGGATAAGCAAGCCCGACCTCGACACGGCTTAGCACGAGCAGCCACAGCCCGACGCTGACCACGTAGCAGAACAGGCCGAGTGCGACGAACGGGTTGAGACCGACCTGCAGGCCGATCGGCAGCAGATTTGCCCAGGCGAATTCGAACCGGCCGATCTGATTCATGCCTTGCTTGAGCGCCAGCTGCGCGCCCGCATTGAGCAGCACGCCGGCCAGGATGAGGGGCATGTACTGAAGCATCGTCCCTCCCGATCAGGGTATGCGATTGACGACGAGAAGATGGCGCCGCGTGCGCAAAAGTTCGACATAGCGTTCGCCCGCACTCGCGCGCACCGTCGCCTCGAATGGCAGCGGCACGACCATATAGACCGTGCGCGCACTATTCCAGCGGCGCCACAATTCGGATTCGTCGTCGAACATCCACGCTTGCGTCGCAGGCTCGGCCGCTCGGCCGAAATCGAGTTCGCCCGACCAGCCCATCGAGGCGATGCGGCGCCCGAGATAGACCGGCAGGTCCTGCGTATAGGTGCGGTAGGCGACGATCTCGTCCTCGGGCTGCGCCACTTCGCGCAAGACTTCCGCGATCGGCTTGATCGAGCGCGGCTGATGGTCGGCCATCGTCGTATCGACGCCGAGATAAAGCACGGCGGCCGCCGCCACCGACAGGCTTAAGGCAAGTGCGCGTTTGCCGCGCAGCAACGCAAACGTCATCGCGGCTGCGGTTGCCCCCGCCCCTGCGCACAGCCAACCCATATAGGGCCGCGCCGAAGCAAGGTCTTGCGCGAGGTCGCCGCTCGCCAGCTGCGGGCCCGCAACGCCGACGGCAAGGGCTGCCACCGCGACGAGGGCGGCAAAGCCCACCAGCATCCACAGGCCTGCGCGCAAACCAAAGCCGGGCACAGGTGCTTGCAAAGCCGGTCCCACATAGCGCGCGATCAGGATCGCAAGCGGCACCATGATCGGCGTCACGTAAGGGATCAGCTTCGAATCCGAAATCGAGAAGAACAGCAGGATCGCCCAGAACCAAAGTGCGAGATAAAGCTCCACCGCGCGATGCGGACCCGCCACGGCCGAATCGCGCAGATTGCGCACGAGCGCTTGGCCGAGAAAACCGAGCCACGGAAAGCTGCCGACGATGATGATCGGCACGAAGAACCACCACGGCTGATAGCGGCCATGCACGGTCGTGGTGAAACGCTCGAGATGCTCGCGGATGAAATAGAAATGCCAGAATTCCGGCGACTGCACGCCGACAGCGACATGCCACGGCACCGTGAGCGCCAAAAACAGTGCGAGTCCGGAGAGCAAGCGCACCTGCAAGAGCAGGCGCCAGTTCCAGGTCAGCACGATCCACAGGCCGATCACCAAGGCCGGCAGCACGATGCCGATGAGGCCCTTGGTCATCGTCGCGGCGGCAGCCGCCGCATACATCGTGTAGAGCCAAACTTTGCGTGCCCGGCTCTCGGGGGCCGCTTGCACGGCCAGCATGAAGGCAAGCAGGCTCAAGCTCAGGAATACGCCGACCGGCACGTCGAGCAGGACGATGCGCCCGAGTGCGAACCACAGCAGCATTGTGCCAAGCACGACCGCGGCAAGCAGGCCCGTGGGCCGGTCGAACAGGGCGCGCCCGCCGACATAGGCAAGCAGGCAGCCGCCCAATGCGAACAAAGCGGTCGCGAGGCGTAGCGCGAATTCCGAGAGGCCGAGCGCATGGATCGAGACCGCCTGGATCCAGTAGAATAGCGGCGGCTTGAAGAAATATTTGACGCCATTGATGCGCGGCGTGATCCAGTCGCCGGTCGCCGCGATTTCGCGGCCGAGTTCGGCATAGCGCGCTTCGCTGGGCACGCCGAGCGGCCTTGCACCCAAGAACGCGAGCAAAAACGCGCCGAGGACCACCGCCAGAACGACGAGATCGGCAAACCACAGGCGGCGCGCTTGCGCAGGCTCGGTCGGATGGGCGAACATGGGGTTGGGCTTAGCGGCCCGATCCCTTTGCAGCAACCCTTTTCTTGGTAGTTTCTAAACCCATGGCCCTTGCTCCGCGCGAAACGCTCCATTCCGCCGCCGAAATTGCCGACCGCGTCGAAGCCCTGGCCGGCGAGATTGCGGTTGCGATCCCGGCCGAGTTCACGATTATCTCGATCCTCAACGGCGCGTTCGTGTTCACGGCCGACCTCATGCGGGCACTCGCCAAGCGCAACGTGCATCCGCGCGTCGAGTTCGTGAATCTCAAAAGCTACGGCGACGCCACCACAAGCTCGGGCCAGGTGCGGGTCCTCGGCACGCTGCCCGAAAATCTGCGTGGTCAGCCCGTGCTCCTGATCGACGACATTCTCGATTCCGGACGCACATTGAGTTTCGCCAAATCGCTGCTCGAAGGGCTCGGCGGCAATCCGGTCAAGGTCGCCGTGTTCGCCGACAAGCCCACGCGTCGCGTGATCCCGCTTCAGGCCGATTTTGTGGCTTTCACGATCCCGGACCGCTTCGTCGTCGGCTACGGCCTCGACCATGCCCAGCAATGGCGCGGCCTGCCGGATCTCGCGGCCGTCGATTGAGCGCGGCTGCCCCAATCGTCCGTGCGTTGCGCGCCGAAGACCGCGCGCAATGGAGCACGCTGTGGGACGGCTACAATGCGTTCTACGAACGCGTCGGGCCGAGCGCGATCGCGCCCGAAATGACGGCGACCACGTTCGAGCGCTTTCTCGATCCAGCCGAGCCCATGCACGCACTCGTCGCCGAAGACGGCGCCAAGCTCGTGGGCTTGGCGCACCTCATCTACCACCGCAACACGACGATGCAGGGCATGGTCTGCTATCTGCAGGATCTGTTCGCGGCCCCCGACCAGCGCGGCCGTGGCATCGGGCGAGCGCTGATCGAAGCCGTCTACACGCATGCAAAAGCGCACGACAGCGCGCGCGTCTATTGGCAGACGCAAGCCGGCAACGCGACGGCACGTCGGCTCTACGACCGCGTGGCCAAGCATTACGGCTTTATCGTCTATCGCAGAGATCTTTAGAGCGGCCTTCGCAGCATTGCGATGCATTGGGAAAGCCGCAGTCGATATATCAATTCTTGCCGCGACCCAGATCGAGAACCCTGATCGAAACAGACGCACTGAAATTTTGATATTGACTCTCATTCTCATTATTATATGAGAATGATTATCATTATCGATTTGGTGGGGGCGATTAAAATGGCACGTACGCAAATGGTGGCTTCTTTCGGCCGTCGGCGCTTTTTGGGTGGGGCAGCAGCAGGCACAGCGCTTTTGGCGGCACCGGCGATCGCGTCCACGGGCGTCGAAGTCGTGGATATCGCCGGACGCACAGTCAGTCTGAAAGCGCCCGCGCGCCGAATCATCCTCGGCGAAGGTCGGTTGATGTACGGTTTTTCGGTGCTTCAGCCCGCGAAGCCTTTCGAACGCCTGGTCGGCTGGGGCGACGATATGGCCCTGTTCGACCCCGGCACCTATCGCCAGTACCGCACCAAGCATCCGTCGGGCGACAAGGTGCCCCGCTTCGGCTCGGCCGTGAACTCCGACTTCAGCGTCGAACGCGCGATCGCCGTGAATCCGGATCTCGTCCTGTTTCCGCTGTCCGCCTATCAGCGCCAGGTCCAGGCCGGCACTTTCGACAAGCTTCAGCGCGCGGGCATTCCGGCGGCAGTCGTCGATCTTCGCGAAGCGCTTGCCCAGAACACGCAGCCGAGCATCGAAATCATGGGAGCGCTGCTGGGGCTCGATGGCGAAGCGGCGGCGTTCAACCGCTTCTACCTGCGCGAGACAAGGCGCGTTTCGTCGGCGGTCTGGAACATTCCGGCCAACAAGCGCACGACCGTGTTCATGGAGCGCGCTGCCGGCTTCGACCCAAACAATTGCTGCATGACGTTCGGCAACGCCAATCTGGGCGTAACGCTGCAGGATGCAGGCGGCATCAACTGGGGGGCAGCCCGATTCCCCGGCATCGGCGGCACGGCAAGTCCCGAAGCGATCCTCACGCTCGATCCGGAAGCGATCATTGGCACGGGTGCCGACTGGAGCGAGAGCACCCCGGGCTCAAGCGGCGTGCCGTTCGGCTACGAAACCACGCAAGCACAGGTGCAGGCGGCCTTGAAAGCGCTTGCGGAACGGCCGGGCTGGTCGGCCCTGCGCGCGGTCAGATCGAAGCGCTTCTATTCGATCTACCACCAGTTCTACACGAGCCCGGCACATCTGGTGGCCATGCAGGTCTTCGCGAAGTGGCTCTATCCCGAACAGTTTGCGGGGCTCGATCCAGACGCGGTCTGGCAGGAATATCACGCGCGCTTCTCACCGATTCCGCTGTCGGGTGTGTTCTGGGCGCAGCTCGCATGAGCTTGGCCGCACAGCCACTTCTCGCCGAAACGCGCATCGCCGCCGCCGAACGCCGCAAGGGCCGCATTCTCTTCGGTGCTGCGGCCGTTGCCGTCCTCCTCGTTCTCGTCGATCTCGGCACCGGGCCAGGGGATATCGCCTTGCGCGACGTGCTGCGCGCTTTGGCGAACCCCAGCGAGGTCGACATTCGCCTCGGCGTGATCGTGTGGGACATCCGCCTGCCGGTTGCCCTGCAGGCGTGTCTGCTGGGCGCGATGCTGGGCCTCGCCGGCGCGCAGATGCAGACGATCCTCGACAATCCACTGGCAGATCCCTTCACGCTGGGCGTGTCGTCCGCTGCCGGTGTGGGCGCCTCCATCGCGATCGTGACGGGACTTTCGCTGATCCCGGGTACGGGACCGTTTCTCGTCTCCGCGAACGCGTTCGTCTTCGCCTTCGGGGCCGCTCTGCTCGTCTTCTTCTTCAGCGTCGCGCGCGGGGCCACGTCCGAAACGATGATTCTCTTCGGCATAGCACTGATGTTCGCCTTCAACGCGCTGCTGGCGATGCTGCAGTACCGCGCCTCGGAAACGCAGCTCGTGCAGATCGTATTCTGGATGATGGGCTCCCTGCAGCGCGCGACGCCCGAACGTCTGGCGGCGGGTTTCGCCATTCTGGCCGCAGTGGGCGGCGTGATGTGGCGACGGCGCTGGGCACTCACCGCAATGCGCTTCGGCGACGACCGCGCCGCGAGTCTGGGGGTCGATCCGCGCCGCCTGCGCCTCGAGACGCTGCTGCTGGTCGCCGTGTTGTCGGCGACTTCGGTATCCTATGCCGGCGTGATCGGATTCATCGGGCTGGTGGGCCCGCACATTGCGCGCCTTGCGGTCGGCGAGGACCAGCGCTGGTTCGCCCCGCTTTCGGCCGTCTGCGGGGCAGCTCTTCTTTCCGCGGCGTCGATCGCGGCCAAATCGATCACACCCGGCGTCATCTATCCGATCGGCATCGTGACGGCGCTTGTCGGCGTGCCGGTTTTCCTGTCGATCATCGGCAGCAGACGGAGTGCGGGACGATGAAGGGGCTCCATTTCAGCGATCTCGCCGTCGATTACGGGACGCGCAGCGTCCTGCGCGGCGTCGGTGCTGCACCGCTGCTGCCCGGCACCGTCACGGCACTCGTCGGCCCCAACGCGGCCGGCAAGTCGACCTTGATGCGCGCCATCGCAGGCATTGTGCCGATCGTACGCGGCACCGTCGCGGTCGACGGCACACGCATCGAAGCGTTCCGCCTGCGCCAGCGCGCGCAGTACGTGCGCTACGTGCCGCAGACATACGCGACCAACGCGCGGCTTTCGGTCTACGACGCCGTGCATGTCGCAGCGCGTGCCGCGGCACCCGCCGAGGCGCCGCGCAAAATCCGTCTTGCCGTCGCCGAAACGCTGGCGCGCGCCGGAACGGCGGAACTTTCCGAACGCCTGGTCTGCGACCTGAGCGGTGGCCAGCAGCAACTGGTGGCGCTCGCGCAAGGTCTGGTCCGCGCCGCCCCTGTCCTTCTATTGGACGAGCCGACCAGCGCCCTCGATCTGCGCAATCAGCTGGAGGCGCTACGCCTGCTGCGCGAGGCGGCGACGCGCGATGGAATAACGGTCGCCGTCGCGATGCACGATCTGGCACTGGCCGCGCGCCATGCCGACCGGGTGATTCTGCTGTCGCGCGGTGCGATCGTCGCCGACGGATCGCCCGACGAGGTGTTTTCCGACCCCGCATGCGGGGCCGCCTACGGCGTCGCAATCGCCGCAACGCGGTCGCTATCGGGCGCCCTTCACATAGAGGCAAGCTTGCCGTGAAAGCATCGAACTGGACGCTGAAAGAAGAGATCCGTTCTTACTGGTCGGGGCGCGCCGAAACGTTCGACGATTCGCGCGGCCATCGCATCGCGGACGGCGCCGAAGCCCGCGCGTGGCGCCGCCTGATATCCAACGGCCTGGGCGATGTCGCGGGCCGGAACGTGCTCGATCTCGCCTGCGGAACGGGCGAGATCAGCCGAATGCTGCTCGATTTGGGCGCGGCAGTGACCGGCGTGGATTTCGCCGAACCGATGCTGGCGCGTGCCGAGTCGAAACTGCGGGGGCGAAGCTGGAAGGGCATGCTGGGCGATGCCGAACGTCTCGAGACGCTGGCGCCGGCGTCTTTCGACGGCGTCGTCACCCGCCACCTCGCCTGGACCCTCACAGATCCGACCGCCGCCTATGCCGCGATCCACCGCGTGCTGAAGCCGGGCGCACGCCTGCTCGTCATCGACGGCGATTGGGTGAGCGAAACGCCGCGCACGCGCTTGCTGCGCGGGCTCGCGAACATGCTCGACGGCAAACAAGGCCAGGCCGGCGCCGATCCCGATCTGCACAAACGCATCCTGTCGCAGGTCCCATATGCGCGCGGGCTCACGGCCGAACGTCTGCACGAGGATCTCGAGGAAGTCGGCTTCTCGGGTTTCGCGCGCCATTCGACACTGGCGGTGTATTTGTGGGGGATGCACGGCGCAAAAATCGGGGATCGGCTGCGGTTGCTCGCACCCCAGCGCTTCGCGGTTTCCGCGATGCGGCCACACGAACCGGGCCCAGATCGCCGTACCCGCCGATAGGACCAGCCACGACTCAAAGGCGCCCCAAGCGCAGCACGCCCGCCGCAAATCGCGCCAACGTTCGGGCCGATGCGCTACGGCGTTTCCAGTGCGTGGCGATGTGCGGCCACGGCGTCTGAAAACCGACCAAAAAGCGCCGCAAGATCGGCGGCAGCGGCTGGATCGTGGTCGTATTGCCGCGTTTCCACGGCCGTTTCGAGCGCGCCGGCACGTTTGGCGAGGGCTGCCGCACCGAAACTGGCCGCCGCACTCTTGAGCGAATGCACCTCGCGATGCAATTCGCTGCCTCCGCCAAGCGGGCTGCTTGCTTCCGACAATTCGGCGAAGCGCGCGATGCGCGCGTTCGCTTCGCGAGCGAAGGCCGCGAGAAGTCGCGCCATCACTTCGGGGCCGACCTCGCCGAGCAACTGCGCAAAGGCCGGCCGGTCGATGGTGTCGTCGTCCATCGCCGAAATGCCTATTGCGCCGCCTTGGCAGCCGGCTTCGCCGCGCAGTCGGCCAGATACGCCATGGCTGCGGCAACGCCGCCCTTGCGATGCGGCACACCCGCGATCTCAAGCCCCATCTCCACGCCTGCGAGCGTGCCCATCAGCGTAAGATCGTTGAAGCTCCCGAGATGGCCGATGCGGAACACCTTACCCGCAACCTTCGCAAGCCCCGCCCCCAGCGACATGTCGAACGCTTCGAGCGTCAACTTGCGGAAACGGTCGGCATCGTGCCCTTCAGGCATCAGCAATGCCGTGAGCGCGCTCGAATATTCCTTGGGCTCGAGGCACAAGATCTCGAGGCCCCAGGCGCGCGCGGCACGGCGCGTGGCTTCCGCATGGCGGTCGTGGCGCGCGAAGACGTTGTCGAGCCCTTCCTCGTTCAGCATGTCGATCGCTTCGGCGAGGCCGTAAAGCATATTCGTGGCCGGCGTATAGGGGAAATAGCCGGTGGCGTTCGCGGCCAGCATCTCGTCCCAGTTCCAGAAGGCGCGCGGCATCTTCGCCGTTTTGGACGCGGCCAGCGCTTTAGGCGACACGGCGTTGAAGGACAGACCCGGCGGCAACATGAGCCCCTTCTGCGAACCCGCAACCGTCACGTCCACGCCCCATTCGTCGTGGCGATAGTCGAGCGAGCCCATCGACGAAATCGTGTCGACCAGCAGCAAGGCCGGATGTTTGGCGCGGTCCATCGCCTTGCGCACTTCGCCCACGCGCGTGGTGCAGCCGGTCGAGGTTTCGTTGTGCACGACCATCACGGCCTTGAAGGCATGGCTCTTGTCGGCGGCGAGCTTTTCTTCGACGACGGCGAAATCGACGCCATGCCGCCAATCGCCGGGCACGAACTCAACGACGAGCCCCATGCGCTCGGCGATCTTGCGCCACAGCGTTGCGAAATGGCCGGTCTCGAACATCAGCACCTTGTCGCCGGGCGACAGCGTGTTGACGATCGCCGCTTCCCACGCACCCGTGCCGGACGCCGGATAGATGATGACGGGATGCTGCGTCTTGAAAATGCCCTTCAGGCCCGAGAGCACCTTGCGGCCGAGCACGCCGAATTCCGGTCCGCGATGGTCGATCGTCGGGTTGTCGATCGCGCGCAAGATGCGGTCAGGTACGTTGGTCGGCCCCGGGATCTGCAGAAAATGGCGGCCGCTCGGCGCATTGCTCAGCTTTATCATTGGGGCATCCCTCCTGATTGGTTACCTTGGTATACAAATTCATCCATAACTCGTCAAGCTTGATGACAAGCGCGGTCTATTTGGTATACAATTTTTCTATGCCTGACGATTCCCGCCCCTTCGAGCGCGCCACCTTGCCGCAAAGTGCCGCCGGCCAGCTGCGGCAAATGATTTTCGACGGTGCCCTCGCCCCGGCCACACGGCTCAACGAGCGCGTGCTGTGCGAACGGCTCGGCATTTCGCGCACGCCGCTGCGCGAGGCCTTGCGCATGCTGGCGGCCGAAGGGCTTGTGCGTGTCGAGCCCAATCGCGGTGCGGTCGTGGCTCCCATCGAACGCGCCGACATCGAGGCGACGTTCGAGGTGCTGGGCGCACTCGAAGGCCTTGCGGGCGAGCTTGCCTGTGCGCGCATCACGGACGCCGAGCTTGCCGAGATCAAGGCCCTGCATTTCGAAATGCGCGCCCACCATGCGCGCGGCGACCGCGCCGCCTATTTCGCCGCCAACCAGGCGATCCATGCGCGCATTGCGGCCGCCGGCGGCAATGCGGTGCTGGCCGAGACATTCGAAAAGCTCAACGCGCGCGTCAAGCGCGTGCGCTACGCAGCCAATCTCGGCCGTGCGCGCTGGGACAAGGCGATCGCCGAACACGACAGCATGATCGCCGCCTTGAGTGCCCGCGACGGCAGCACTTTGCGCACGATCCTCGAAGCGCATCTGGCGGGCAAACGCGAAAGCGTGCTCGCCGCCTTTGCCGCCGAACAATCGGCCGAAGCCTACGACTGAACCGGAGAATCGAAGCCATGCCGCGCGACGACGCCACACCTTCCCAGTCCGCCTTCGAAGCAAGGCTGCGCAAAGAGATCAAAGGCGACGTGCTGTTCGGCAAGTTCGACCGCGGCCGCTATTCGACCGACGCCTCGATCTACCAGATCGAACCGGTCGGTGTGGTGGTGCCGCAAGACGGCGAAGATGCCCGCATCGCGATCCAAATTGCGGGCGAAGCCAAAGTGCCGGTGCTGCCGCGCGGCGGCGGTACTTCGCAATGCGGCCAGACGGTGGGTGCCGCCCTCGTCATCGACAACGCCAAACATCTCAAGAAGCTGCTGCATCTCGACGTCGCGGCGCGCACCGCGATCGTCGAGCCCGGCATGGTGCTCGACCATCTGAACGCCGCCTTGAAGCCGCACGGGCTATGGTTCCCGGTCGACGTGTCGACGGCCGCACAAGCGACGATCGGCGGCATGACCGGCAACAATAGTTGCGGCTCGCGCTCGCTGTTCTACGGCAACATGGTCCACAACGTGCTGGGCGTCGATGCGTTGCTGGCCGACGGCACGCAAGCGCATTTCGGACCCGTTGCGGCCGATCTTTCGGACCTCGCCGGGCCGCAGCGCTTCCAGGACATTGTGCGCCGCGTGCGCGCCATTGCCGCGCGCGACGCCGACGAGATCGAAGCGCGCTATCCGAAATTGCTGCGTCGCGTGGGCGGCTACAATCTCGACACGGTGAAGCCCGACGAAGCGCATAATCTTGCCCATCTGCTCGTGGGCTCGGAGGGCACCCTCGCCTATTCGCGCGCGGTGCATCTGAAGCTCGCCCCCTTGCCGCGCCACAAAACGCTCGGCGTCGTGCATTTCCCGACCTTCTACCAAGCCATGGAAATGACGCAGCACATTGTGGCGCTGGGACCCGTCGCGGTCGAACTCGTCGACCGCACGATGATCGATCTCTCGCGCAGCATCCCGGCCTATGCCGGCATCGTGAAGCGCTTCTTGAAGGGCGAGCCCGATGCCGTGCTGCTCGTCGAGTTCGCGGGCGACACGCTCGACGTACAGCAGCGCAAGCTGCGCGATCTCGTGGCGTTGATGGGCGATCTCGGCCTGCCGGACTCGGTCGTCGAAATCGTCGAAGCCGATTTCCAGAAAGACGTGTGGGAAGTCCGCAAGGCAGGGCTCAACATCATGATGTCGATGAAAGGCGACGGCAAGCCGGTGTCGTTCATCGAGGATTGCGCCGTACCGCTCGAGCATCTGGCCGAATACACCGCCCGCCTCACGCGCGTGTTCGAAGCGCACGGTACCAAGGGCACGTGGTACGCGCACGCGTCGGTCGGCTGCCTGCATGTGCGCCCGATCCTCAACATGAAGGAGGACGGGGCCAAGAAGATGCGCGCGATCGCCGAAGAGGCCGCCGCCCTCGTGCGCGAATACAAGGGGGCCTATTCGGGCGAGCACGGCGACGGGCTTGTGCGCTCGGAATGGATCGCCCCCTTCTTCGGGCCGCGCCTGACGGGTGCCTTCGAAGAGATCAAAGACATGTTCGACCCGGCCGGGATCATGAACCCCGGCAAGATCGTGCGCCCGTCCAAGCAGGACGACCGTTCCCTATTCCGCTTCAAGCCCGGCTACGCGCCCCAAAAAATCGACACGGGTCTCGACTGGTCGAACGGCGGCGGCTTCGCGGCCTCTGTCGAGATGTGCAACAACAACGGCCATTGCCGCAAATTCGACGCCGGCACGATGTGCCCCTCCTACCGTGTGACGGGCGAGGAGCAGCATCTCACGCGCGGCCGCGCCAACAGCTTGCGCCTGGCGATCTCCGGCCAGCTCGGGGCCGACGCACTCACCAGCGACGCGATGTACGAAACCATGCGCCTGTGCGTCGGCTGCAAGGGCTGCAAGCGCGAATGCCCGACGGGCGTGGACATGGCCAAGATGAAGGTCGAGTTCCTGCACCAGTACCGCAAGCGCCACGGCTTGCGCCTGTTCGACCGTCTGGTCGGCTATCTGCCGCGCTATGCGCCGTGGGCCGCCAAAGTCGGCAGCCTGCTCAATGCGCGCAACCGATCGCCCGTTGCCGCAAAGCTCGGGCAGTGGCTCACCGGTTTTGCCGCCGAACGCAGCCTTCCCGAATGGTCGCAAACGCCGTTCCGCGCCGAGGAAGCCAAACACGCGAACCAGGGCCGCGAAGTGGCCCTGTTCGTCGACACGTTCAACACGTGGTTCGAGCCCGAGAATGCGCGCGCGGCAATGCGCGTGCTCGAAGCGGCCGGCTATCGCGTGATCGTGCCGACGGCTGGCGACGGCGAACGCCCGCTCTGCTGCGGCCGCACGTTCTTGTCGGCAGGGTTGATCGACGAGGGCCGCAACGAAGCCAAGCGCCTGATGGCCGCCATGCTGCCCTACGCGCTGCGCGGCGTGCCGATCGTCGGGCTCGAGCCCTCGTGCCTGTTCGCGCTCAAAGACGAGTTGGCCTCGCTGCTGCCGGGGACCGAGGCCGTCGCCATCGGCGAACACGCGCAATTGTTCGAACAATTTTTGGCGAGCGAACATGCGGCTGGGCGGCTCGATCTCAAACTCAAAGCATTGCCGCAGACAAAAGCTTTGTTGCACGGCCATTGCCACCAGAAAGCCTTCGACGCGGTGAAGCCAACCTTGACCGTGCTAGGCCTCGTCCCCGGCCTTGCGGCTAAACTCGTCGAGAGCAGCTGCTGCGGCATGGCAGGTGCTTTCGGCTATGAGCCCGCCAATCTCGACGCGTCGCGCAAGATGGGCGAGGCCGCGTTACTGCCGGCGGTGCGTGCGGCCGATGCCGACACGCTGATCGTCGCCGACGGCACGAGCTGCCGCCACCAGATCGCCGACGGGGCCGGCCGCGACGCCGTGCATGTCGCCCGGATTCTCGAGAGCGCCCTGGCCTAAAAGGCAAAAACGCACGCCGCAATTTCGCCACGGGGCCGCGCGACATTTGCGCGGTTGCCCCTTATATTGGCTCGCGATTCCGAGCCAAAAGGTATCCTGGTGCGAAAAATTGCCGTCGTCATTTCTGCCTTTATTCTCGCCGCATCGAGCCTCGCGGCGCAGGCAGCGTCGTGGGAACCGGCCGGCGAGACGGCAGGCGACAACGAGGTTTTCGTCGATATCGAAAGCATGCGTACGGCCGGCAATCTGCGTACGGCCTGGGTGCGCGTCGTGTATCGCCAACCGATCCAGGCCGGCAATGTGCGCGTCTCGAGCATGCAGGCCCTCGCTCATTTCGACTGCGGCTCGGGCGAGAATGCGGGCCTGCGCGTGCTGCTCTACGAAGACGCGGAAGGCGAAAAACTCGCTCTGGCGCGCGAAGAGCGCGAAGTGCGCTTCGGCCAAGAGCCCGAAGGCTCGGTCGGGCGCGTGGCACATATCCGCGTTTGCCGCGACTGAGCGCGTCGTCTACTTGAACAAAGCCGACAGCAGCGGGTTCGGGAATTTGCGCGCGAGCGTGATCGCGTAGAACCGCTCTTTGAGATCGGGCAAGCGCCGCAGTTCGACGAGCGTTCCCGCCTCCAGCTCGTCGCGCACCACGATGGGCGGCACCACTGCAAGCCCGATATCCTCGCGCGCCAGCAGGCGCAGCATCGCCATGTCGTCGACTTCGGCGGCGAACGTCGCACGAATGTCGCGCCGGGCCAAAAACGCGTCGAGATCGCCGCGCACGCTGCTTTCGGCCGTTGGCACCACGAGCGGCTCGTGCGCCAATAGATCGTCGAGGCGTCGGCGCTTGCGCGCGTGGCGCGGGTGGCCGACGAGGCTGACCGGCTGATCGGCGATGAGTCGCGAGATCCACGGCGTTGCCGCATCGCGCGGCGGGGCGAGATTGGCCAGCAGTACGTCGATCCGATGCGCCTCGAGCCCCCGCAGCAATTCGCGCAATGTCCCTGAGCGCAGCACGATCTCGACGTCTTTGCGGCCCAGAAGCGGGCGCAGGAACTGGATCTGAAAATTGCGCGACAAGGTGGCGAGTGCGCCGACGCGCACCGCACCGCGCGCCGAAGATGCGGCCCCTTTGAGGCTCGCCACAAGCTCGTCGCCAGCCGCGAAAATCGCGCCCGCGCGCTCGCGCACCATGCGCCCGGCCTCGGTCAGCAAGAGGCGCCTGCCCCGCCGCTCGAATAGTTTGTGGCCGAGCTGGTGCTCGAGCTGCTGCAGCTGGATCGACAGGGCCGACGGCGACACGTTGAGCCGCTTGGCCGCGTGCGTGAGCCCGTCGGCGGCAGCGATCGCGTGGAAATACAGCAGATGGCGGAAATTCAGAGCGGCCATTCCTTATTTTATAAAACAGAACGATTTTTTTCAATCTTTGAACTGGAACGCATGGTCGAGGCTGCGTTACCCCCTGCCCGACAATCGATCGTCCCCGTCCGCCCCCCACGGAGCCGCCATGTTTGCCGAATTTTCCTGGATTTTTGCGCTTGGACCTGCGGCACTTGCCGGCATCGGATTTGCGGCTGCGGCCACAGTTTCCGGCCGCGCCCTCGCCGATCGCGCGACGCTGGCCGCCGCTTTTGCGCTTGCCTGCGCTATCGCCGCCGCCGCAACCGTCGCTTTCGCGGGTGCACGCCACGCCGACATCCTCACGCTCAAAGGTGCGGGCATCAGCTTCGCATTCGATGCGCTGAGCACGACAATGTTCGTGCTTGTGGGATTCGTCGGGCTCGTCGTGGTGCGCTTCAGCCGCAATTATCTCGACGGCGATCCGCAGCACGCACGCTTCGTGCGTCGCCTGTGCCTGACGGTCGCCGCGGTGCAGTTCCTCGTCGTCTCCGGCAACCTCGTGCAGTTGCTCGCCGCTTGGATCGCCACGAGCCTACTGCTCAACAAGCTGCTGCTGTTCTATGCCGAGCGCCCGGCCGCCCGACTTGCCGCGCGCAAGAAATTCGTGGTGAGCCGCTTGAGCGATGCGGCGCTTGCCCTCGCTGCCCTGCTGCTGTTCGCGAATTTCGGCAGCTTCGACGTGCAGGCAATCGCCGCAGCCGCCAAGGCAGCGGCCCCCGAGGATGCCACGCTCTCGTTGCATGTCGCAGCCCTGCTCGTTGTACTGGCCGCCCTGCTCAAATCTGCCCAGTTTCCGCTGCATGGCTGGATCCTCGAAGTTATGGAGACGCCCACACCCGTCTCGGCGTTGCTGCATGCCGGGATCGTCAATGCGGGCGGCTTTCTGGTGCTGCGCCTGTCGGATGCGATGGCGCTGTCGGGAACTGCCCTCGATGCGCTTGCCGTCGTGGGTGCGGTCACGGCCTTGCTCGGCTCGCTTGTGATGCTGACGCAGACCTCGGTCAAGGTCAGCCTCGCCTATTCGACCGTGGCGCAGATGGGCTTCATGCTGTTGCAATGCGGGCTCGGCGCGTTTTCGGCCGCGTTGCTGCATATCGTGGCGCACTCGCTCTACAAGGCGCATGCGTTCCTGTCGTCGGGCAGCGTGATCGATCTTTTGCGCGCCTCGTGGAGCCCGAGCCCCGGCGGCCAGCCGCATCCCGCGCGCAATGCGATCGCACTTGCGTGCGTGCTTGGCGTGGCGTTTGCCGTCGCAGCCCTGTTCGGGGCCGATCTCGGCGACAAGCCGGGCGTTTTCGCGCTCGGCGCGATCATGCTGCTGGGCGTAGCCCTTTACGTGTCGAACGCGATCGACGAGCGGCCCAACATGTATGTGCTCGGTGTCGCCGCCGCGACCGCCGCCGCGGTTGCAGTGATTTACTTTGCGCTGCAGGCCGGTACTGAAGCCATGCTGCAAGGTGCGGTCGCCCCGACGCAAGCGCTCGACGGGCCGTTTGATCTTGTGCTCGTGGGCTTCGTCATCCTCGCCTTTGCCGCCGTTACGCTGCTGCAGGGCGAGCTCGGCCGCCGCACAAACGGGCCGTTCTGGCAATCGCTCTACGTCCATCTCTCGAACGGGCTTTACGTGAACAGTTGGGCCAACCGGCTGACACTCCGCCTGTGGCCGCAAGGAGACACGAAATGACTGCTTCGCCTGCTCTCGAAACCGCGATCGGTGCGGCGTGCAACCGCATCGCCCCGCTCTGGCCGCTTAAACATTTTGTTGCGGTCAATCCGTTCCTGGGCTTCGCCGAGCGGAGCTTTGCCGCAACTTGCGCCACGCTGAAGCGCGTCGCGCGCACCGACATGCTGATGCCGCGCAGCTTCTACCAGGCGCGCATCGCCGACGGGTTCGTGACCGACGCCGATCTTGCCGCTGCCCTCGAAGCGGCCGACGCAAAGCTCGATCTGCCGCGCGATTTCCCCGCATTCAAGCACGGTGCCCTTGCCGCTCCGAGTGATGCCAAAACGCCGCCGCGCGTAATTGCGACAGTCGCTGACGTGCTCGAGAAGCTCGCGCACGGCGACCGTTTCGCCGCCGGCACGGCCTTCATGATCGACGAGATCTCGAAATTCTGCGCGGGCTATTACGACGAAGCCCAGGCCGCGTGGAAAATGCCGTGGCGCGATTTGGCACCCTACGCGGCATGGCGGGCCGCCATGCGCTTCGACCGCAATCCGGAAGCGATGGGTGTGGCGCATTTCCGGCAGAATGTCGCTTCCCTGCCCGAAGATGCGCGCGCAGCCATCGCGGCCATTGTCGCAGCGCTCGGCATCCCCGAACGTGCGGTCGCCGACTATCTGCACCGCGCTTTGTTCGACATCCAAGGCTGGGCCGCCTATGTCCGTTACCGCGTGTGGGACGATGCGCTCTACGGGCGGCGCAACGAACATATGGTCGAACTGCTCGCGATCCGTTTGGCCTGGGGCTATGCGCTGTTCAAAGAGCGCAACGACCCGGCGTTTCTCGCCGCGTGGGCGGCCGAGATGCAAGCAGCCGCTGCAACGCCCGACGACGAACTCGCGACGGCCGAACGCGATCTTGCAGTCGATATCGTGCTGCAGAACGCGTTCGAGATCGCGTATCAGCGCGGCTTGCTGCAGCGCCTGAAATCAAACATCGCCGCGCGTCCCAACGCGCCCCAAGCCCGCAAAGCCGTTCAGGCCGCGTTTTGCATCGACGTGCGTTCCGAGATTTTTCGCCGCGCGCTCGAGACCGCCGCCCCCAGCGTCGAGACGATCGGGTTCGCAGGCTTTTTCGGCTTTCCGATCGAATATGTGCCGATCGGGAACTTGCGCGGCGGCGCGCAATGCCCGGTGCTGCTCACGCCCGGCATTGTCGTGTGCGAGCAAGTCGCCAATGCTTCGCCCGACGAAGAGACCGAGATCCTCGGCTTGCGCCTGCTGCGGCGGCGCGCGGCCAAGGCGTGGAAGTCGTTCAAATTGTCTGCCGTCTCTTCCTTCACCTACGTGGAAACGCTGGGCCTTGCCTTCGGCGCCAAACTCGCGGGCGACGGGCTCGGCCTCACGCGGCCCGTACCCAATCCGGCGCATGACGGGCTCGACCGGTTCGTGTCCGAAAGGCTGGGGCCGCGCATCGAGCCCCGCATGGTCGCAGGCCGGGCAACCGGCTTCGAGCCCGAGCGGCGCGTGGCCATGGCCGAGGCCGTGCTGCGCGCCATGTCGATGACCGGCAATTTCGCACGCCTCGTGCTGCTTGCAGGCCACGGCAGCACCACGGTCAACAATCCGCACGCCTCGGGCCTCGATTGCGGTGCGTGCGGCGGGCATACGGGCGAAGCCAATGCGCGCGTCGCGGCCGCCATCCTCAACGATGCGGGCGTGCGCGAGGGCTTGCGCACGCGCGGGCTCGATATCCCGGTCGACACCTGGTTCCTCGGCTGTCTGCACGACACGGCGACGGACAGAGTGACGATCTACAACGCGAGCGACGTGCCGCAGAGCCATCGCGCGGAGTTGGCGCAGCTCGAAGCCGTACTGGCCAAAGCCGGTGCGTTGGCGCGCGCCGAACGCGCAGGCCTGCTCGCCCTCGATGCGGGCGGTGCCATCGATGCGCAGATCATCGCGCGCAGCCGCGACTGGTCGCAAGTGCGCCCCGAATGGGGGCTCGCGGGCAATGCGGCCTTCATTGCGGCGCCGCGCGAACGCACGCAGGGTCTCGATCTCGGCGGGCGCGCATTCCTCCACAATTACGACTGGACGCAAGACAGTTCGTTCGGCGTTCTTGAACTTATCATGACTGCGCCGATGGTCGTCGCGAGCTGGATCAATCTGCAGTACTATGGATCGACCGTGAATAACCGCAGCTTCGGCAGCGGCAACAAAGTGCTGCACAATGTGGTGGGCACGCTCGGCGTGCTCGAGGGCAATGGGGGCGATCTCAAAACCGGCTTGCCCTTCCAGTCGGTGCATGACGGCAAACGCTTTGTGCACGAGCCGCTGCGCCTCAATGTGTTCATCGAAGCGCCGGAGGCCGAGATGAACCGCATCATCGCCAAGCACGAAGGCGTGCGCCAGCTCGTCGACAATGGCTGGGTACATCTCTATGCGCTCGCCGACGAAGGCCGCTCGATCCGCCGCTACCGCGGCGATTTGCAGTGGGCGGAGTTCTAGGCCCGGCGCAAGTGCTGTTGGCGATTCGCCCGATCCTCGCTAGAGTCGTGGCGGCAAGCGCAAAAACGCGCTGCGGCTCCGGGGAGAACAGACAGTGCAGAATACGGCCAGAACCGAATTTCCCGCCCTTTCCCCGCTGCAATGGATCAAGCTCGCCGTTTCGCCGCGCTACATAACCTACAGCGTTGCCGTGGTCGCCACGCTTGGCTTCGGGCTCGCGATGCTCGCGAACAGCTGGTTCTTAACCCCGTTCCTCGTGGCGGCGGCACTTGCGGGCCTCGGGACTCGCGACATTTTGCAAAAGCAGCACAGCATCCTGCGCAACTATCCGATCGCCGCCCATATCCGCTTTCTGTTCGAGGAGATGCGGCCCGAGATCCGCCAGTATTTCCTCGAGAGCGACACCGACGGCGTGCCGTTCAACCGCAGCAAACGCTCGATCGTGTACCAACGCGCCAAGGCCGATCTCGACAAACGCCCCTTCGGCACGCAGCTCGATGTCTACGAAACCGGCTTCGAATGGATCAACCATTCGATCGCACCCGCGACGCACCATAGCGAGCCGCTGCGCATCACGATCGGCGGGCCGGACTGCAAGCAGCCCTATTCGGCCTCCGTTTTCAACATTTCGGCAATGAGCTTCGGCGCTCTTTCGGCGAACGCCATTCGCGCCCTCAACAAGGGGGCCGCCATTGGCGGTTTCGCGCACGACACCGGCGAAGGCGGCTACAGCCAGTACCATCGCGAAAACGGCGGCGACATCATTTGGGAAATCGGCAGCGGCTATTTCGGCTGCCGCAATCCGGACGGCAGTTTTTCGGCCGAGCGTTTTTCAGCTCAAGCCGTCGATCCGCAAATCAAGATGATCGAGATCAAGCTGAGCCAAGGAGCCAAACCCGGCCATGGCGGCGTGCTGCCGGGCCCGAAAGTCTCGGCCGAAATCGCGGCCGCACGCGGCGTACCGCTGGGGGTCGATTGCGTGTCGCCTGCCTCCCACCCGGCTTTCTCGACGCCGATGGGGCTTGTGCAGTTCATCGCCCAACTGCGCGCGCTTTGCGGCGGCAAGCCGGTCGGCTTCAAGCTGTGCATCGGCCACCCGACCGAGTTCCTCGGCATCTGCAAAGCCATGCTTGAGGCCAATACCTATCCCGATTTCATCGTGATCGACGGTTCGGAAGGCGGAACGGGCGCCGCCCCGCTCGAATTCCTCGACCATGTCGGCACGCCGCTGCGCGACGGGCTTGTGTTCGCGCACAATGCGCTTGTCGGCCTCGGCATTCGCGACCGCATCAAGATCGGCGCCAGCGGCAAGATCACCTCGGCCTTCGACATGGCGCGCGTTATGGCGCTGGGGGCCGATTGGTGCAACTCGGCGCGCGGTTTCATGTTCGCGGTTGGCTGCATCCAGTCGCAAAGCTGCCATACCGACCGCTGCCCGACCGGGGTGGCGACGCAAGACAAAGTGCGCCAGCTCGCCCTCGTGGTGCCCGACAAGGCCGCACGCGTGGCCCAGTTCCATAAATCGACCGTTACGGCGCTTGCCGAACTCATCGCGGCGGCGGGCCTCACGCATCCACGCGAGTTGCGTCCGCACCACGTATCGCGTCGTTTGGGGCCCAACGAGGTCGCGACGTTCGCGCAGGTCTACCGCTTCCTGAAGCCTGGCGAGATCCTGGGCGATACCGACCATCCGGGCTTCGCCGAAGCCTGGCAGCTTGCGCGCAGCGACCGCTTCTAGAAGCACCGCCTCAAAACACCGACCAGCCCGTACGGCGCGACAGGCACTCGAGCGCCAAGGCGCCGACGAGCGAGTTTCCCTGGTCGTTGAGGCCAGGTGCCCAGACCGCGATCGCGGCTTTGCCCGGTGCGATCGCAAGGATGCCGCCGCCCACGCCGCTTTTGCCGGGCAGGCCGACGCGGAACGCAAAATCGCCCGACGCGTCGTAGTGCCCGCACGTCATCATGATCGCATTGATGCGGCGCGCGCCCTCCGCATCGATCACGATCTCGCCGTCGCGCGGGTCGATGCCGTCATTGGCGAGATAGAGCGCCGCCTGCGCCAACTGTCGGCAATCCATGCTGAGCGCGCATTGGCTGAAATAGGTCGCCAGCACGTTTTCGACCGGGTGCGCGATATTGCCGAAGGCGCGGATAAAATTGGCAAGACTCGCGTTGCGGAAACCCGTCTCGGCTTCCGAGGTGGCCACCTCGGCATCCACACAGACGGCTGGGTCGTGCGCGCGCACGCGCATGAACGCCAGAATATCCTCGATTGCTTCATCGGGCGGGCGCCCGGCGAGCAGACAATCGGTCACGACCAAAGCGCCCGCATTGATCAGCGGATTGCGCGGGATGCCCTGCTCGCGCTCGAGCTGCACGATCGAATTGAACGGCGAGCCCGACGGCTCGCGGCCCACGCGCTGCCACAAAGGATCGCCGATACGATCGAGTGCGAGCGTGAGCGCAAAGACCTTGGAAATGCTCTGGATCGAAAACGGCGTGTCGGCGTCGCCGCCGGCCGCGTGGCGCCCATCCACGCTTGCGATCGCAAGGCCGAAATGCCGAGGATCGACTCGTGCCAAAGCCGGTATATAGTCCGCAACACGGCCGCGCCCGAGATGCCCGCCGACATCCGCGCAGACCGAATCGACCAATTCCTGCAAATCCATGACGAGAATACCTGCCTCGCGAAGGCGTTTGTCCGGAACTACAGACTTGCAGCTTGGCGCGGCAAAGTCGATGCTGCGGTGTTGGAGGGGTTGGGGATGACATACTGCCTTGGAATTATCCTGCCGGCCGGTTTGGTCATGGCCTCGGACTCGCGCTCGAATGCGGGCGTGGACCAGGTGGCGCTGGTCAAAAAACTCGCCGTATTCGAAGTGCCGGGCCAGCGCGTGATCGCGATTCTCTCCGCCGGCAATCTTGCGACCACGCAGGCCGTCGTCACGGGCCTGCGCGAGACCGCAGGCTCCGGCCAATGGGGTTTCGACATTTATGCCGCGCGCACGATGTTCGACGTGGCGCAGACCGTCGGCAACAAGCTGCGTGCGGTGCTGGCGCACGACGCGTCCTTCGTGCAGCCCTTCGGCGATCCCAACGGCAATTTCCTGGTAGGCGGGCAAATTGCGGGCGAAGCGCCGCGCCTGTTCAACGTCTATTCGGCCGGCAATTTCGTCGAAGCGTCGGATCGCTCGCGCTTTTTGCAGATCGGCGAAACCAAATACGGCAAGCCGATCCTCGACCGCGCATTGACCGGCACAAGCTCGCTCGAAGAAGCGGCCAAGCTCTCGCTGCTGTCGTTCGATGCGACGATGCGCAGCAATCTCTCGGTCGACGCCCCCATCGATCTCTTGCGCTACCGCACCGACAGCTTCTCGTCCCAGAACCTGACCACGTTCGAAAGAACCGATCCCTACTGGATCGAACTGCGGCGCGGCTACAGCGACGGGCTCTCGGCCCTGGTGGCGAGCCTGCCGCCCCCGCCCGCGCAGGGCTGATCTGCCTTTGCGTCTGCATTGTCCCTCGGAGAGTCCATGAACATGCTCGATACGACCGCCCAGATGGCATTGGCGAAATTCGGCGTCGGCCAGCCTGTGTCGCGCACCGAAGATCCCAAATTGCTGCGCGGCGAAGGCAGCTACACCGACGATGTGAATTTCGAAGGCCAGGCCTATGCCGTGATGGTGCGCAGCCGCTACGCGCACGGCATCCTGCGCGGCATCGGCACGGATGCCGCCAAAGCCATGCCGGGCGTGCTCGGCGTGTTCACGGGCGCCGATCTCGACCAAGCGGGCTTCGGGCCCTTGCGCTGCATGATGCCGCTCAAAGGCCGCGACGGGACGATCATGCTGCAGCCGCAGCGCATGTCGCTGGCGCGCGGCAAAGTGCGCTTCGTAGGCGATCCGGTGGCGTTCGTGGTCGCGCGCAGCGTGGCGGAAGCCAAAGACGCGGCCGAGGCGGTCGAACTCGACATTGAGCCGCTGCCGGCCGTCACCCAAGCAAGCCTCGCGGCCGCTGCGGGCGCACCGCTTCTTTACGATGACGTGCCGGGCAACGTGTCGCTCGACTACCATTACGGCGACGGTGAAAAAGTCGCAGCCGCATTTGCCGCGGCCGCGCACACGGTCAAGCTGGCGATGGCGAATTCGCGCATCGTCGTCAATGCGATGGAGCCGCGCGCGGCCGTCGGCCGGTACGATGCGGCAAGCGACCGCTTCACCCTCGATGTCGGCAGCCAGGGCGTGTTCGGCCTGCGCAACCAGCTTGCCGACGACATCCTCAAAGTGCCGCGCGAGAAACTGCGCGTGCTCACCGGCAATGTCGGCGGCTCGTTCGGCATGAAGGCGCAGCCTTATCCCGAGTATACTTGCATCCTGCACGCCGCACGCACGCTCGGCCTGCCAGTCAAATGGACCGATGAGCGCAGCGAGAGTTTCGTCTCCGACAGCCACGGCCGCGACCACGAGATCACGGGCGAACTCGCCCTCGATGCGGACGGCAAATTCCTCGCCGTGCGCTTCGAAGGCTACGGCAATCTCGGCGCCTATCTCACGAGCGTCGGCACGATCATGTCGACGCTGAACCTCGTCAAGAACTCGATCAGCGTCTATCGCACGCCACTGATCGAAGTCGCCTCGCGCTCGGTCTTCACCAACACCTCGCCCGTTGGGCCCTATCGCGGTGCAGGGCGGCCCGAGGGCAACTACTACATGGAACGGCTGATCGACGAGGCGGCTGCCAAGCTAGGCATCGACCGCCTCGAACTGCGGCGCCGCAACCACATCAAGCCCGCCGAATTGCCGTGGGCGGCGCCCTCGGGCATGAGCTACGACAGCGGCGAGTTCACCGCGTTGCTCGACAAGGCGGTGGCCCTTGCCGACTGGAACGGCTTTGCCGCGCGCAAGGCCGACAGCGAAAAGCGCGGCCTGCTGCGCGGGCTGGGGCTCGGCTCGTTCCTCGAAGTGACCGCCCCGCCGATGAAGGAAATGGGCGGCATTCGCTTCGAGGCCGACGGCACCGTCACAATCGTGACCGGCACGCTCGACTACGGCCAGGGCCACGCCGCGCCGTTTGCGCAAGTTCTCACGACGCATCTGGGCGTGCCGTTCGACAAAATCCGCCTCTTGCAGGGCGACAGCGACGAACTCATCGCCGGCGGCGGTACGGGTGGCTCAAAGTCGATCATGGCAAGCGGTGCCGCGATCGTCGAAGCGAGCGGCAAGGTGGTCGAGATCGGGCGCAAGATTGCAGCTGTGGCGCTCGAAGCCGCCGAGGCCGACATCGAATTCGCGCAAGGCCGCTTCACGATCGCAGGGACCGATCGCGGCATCGGCATCATGGAACTTGCAGCGAAGCTGCGCGGCGGACTCAAACTGCCCGACGGTATGCCGCGTTCGCTCGACGTGAAGCACGTGCACGAGGCGGCCCCCTCAGCCTTCCCGAACGGCTGCCATATCGCAGAAGTCGAGATCGATCCCGAAACCGGCGTGGTCGATGTCGTGCGCTACACGGCGGTCAACGATTTCGGCACAGTCATCAATCCGATGCTGGTCGCAGGCCAGCTGCATGGCGGCGTGGCACAGGGTATCGGCCAAGCGCTGATGGAGAGCGTGCGCTACGACGAGCACGGCAGCCTTCTGACCGGCTCCTACATGGACTATGCGATGCCGCGCGCGGCCGACGTGCCGTTCTTCGAGTCCGCGACGCACGACGTGCCCGCGCGCACCAACATCCTGGGCGCCAAAGGCTGCGGCGAAGCAGGCTGTGCGGGCGCCTTGCCGAGTGTCATGAACGCGATCGTCGATGCGCTCAAGATCTACGGCATTCGCCATATCGACATGCCCGCCACTCCGCAGCGCGTGTGGGCCGCCATCCAACAAGCTCGTTCCTGATCCGGAGAAACGACATATGAGCAAGATCTACAAGGTCCTCGGCATCGCGGGCAGCTTGCGCGCCAAATCCTTCAACCGCGCGCTTATCGCTTACGCAGCCAAGACGGCACCTGCGTCGCTCGCGATTACGCCTTACGATCTTGCAGGCCTGCCGATGTTCGACGAAGACGTCGAAGCCAAGGGCTATCCCGATGCGGTCGCCAAGCTGCAGGCGGCCGTGGGGGCTGCCGACGCCTTGCTGATCGCAACGCCGGAATACAATTACGGTACCTCAGGCGTGCTCAAGAATGCGCTCGACTGGATGTCGCGTCCGCCCGGCAAAGCGACGTGTGCAGGCAAGCCCACCGCACTGATCGGCGCGGCGGCCGGCGGCGGCGGCTCGGCGCGCGCCCAGCTCACCTTGCGCCCGACCTTGGCGGCGATGGGCATGCTGCAGCTCGTTGGTGCGGATTGCGCGGTCCCCGCCGCCTATGCGGCGTTCGACGCGAACGGCGACCTTGTGGCCGAAGCCTCGCAAAAGGCGCTCGCCAAGACGCTCGACTCGTTTGCGGCCTGGATCGAACGCTTGGCACCTAAAGCTTAGCGCCTTTCGAGCGTCGTCGGCATCGAACTGTCGAGCTTGGCGCGGATATAGTCGCGCGCCACGACCGGCGGATATTGTGCGGGCCGCTCCGGCCCTCGGCAGGTCGGCAGGCATTCGATGACCGCATCGTCGTTGGGGCCGGAGAAAAACACCAACGACAGACGGCGCGTCGAGGCGTGCGTGTCGCGCGGCGGATTGACGACGCGGTGCAAGGTCGAGCGCCAGCGCCCGTTGGTCCAGCGCGACACGAGATCGCCGATATTGATGACGAAGGCGCCCGGCATCGGCGCAACGTCGATCCAGTTGCCGTCGAGGTCGACTTGCAGCCCGCCGGGGGCATCGTCCTGGCGCAGGATGGTGAAGCCGCCATAGTCGGTGTGCGCACCGTAGCGCAGCTGGCCGGGGGCCGGCGGATCGTTCTGCTCGGGATAGAAGGCCGCGCGCAGCGTGCCGCGCCGCCGGTCGATATAGGGTGCAAAATAATCGGCCGGCAGATCGAGGGCGGCGGCGGCAAGGCGCATCAGCGTGCCCGAAAGTTCGCGCATCGCCATAAAATAGGCATGGAACGCTGGCCCCAATTCCGCCGGTTCAGCCGGAAATAGGTTGCCCGTTGCCGCACTCGCAGCGCCCAATGGCAGCGGCAGCGTCTCGTCCTGCATCGAGCCAAACACGAGCGCTTCCACGAGATCGGGTGGCCGGTCGCTGCCCAGCGTGCGCGCCACGCTCTCTACGCCTGCCGGCACATAGCCGCGCCCTTTGACGCGGTCGGGCACCGTGCTGGCCAATTTATGTGCAAGCGGCAGGTCGAAAAACGCGTTGCCGGCCTTGTAGGCCGAAGCGATCGTGGCCGGCGACACGCCGTGCCCGACGATCGTGGCAAAGCCGAATGTTTCGAACGCAGCGCCGAATTCGCGCGCCGTTTTTGCCAACGCATCCGGCGCTTGGCCGTAGATGGAACCGATATCGACGATAGGAACAGCTGGCATGCGGCTTGCTACCTTTCTGTACGGTCCGCGTTTCGACGCAATCGGCATGCCATTCTCACCTCGCAACGTTCGGAGGCCAGCCTATGACCACGAAATCCAAATTGGCGGTTATGGCCTTGGGGCTGGCACTGCTCGGTGCGGCGGCAAGCGTTGCCCAAGCGCAAATGCGCGAACGCGTCGTCTACGGTCTCAGCTGGCTGCCGCAGGCCGAACATTGCGGATTTTTCCAAGCGCGCGAAACCGGGCTTTATGCGGCGGCCGGGCTCGATGTCGAGCTTGTTCCGGGCGGCCCTGGCATCAACACGGCCCAGCTCGTCGCCGCCGGTCGCTACCACTATGCGATGGGCACTGCCCTCACCACGCTCAACATGCGCTCGAACAGCGTGCCGGGTGTGACGATCGCGGCCCTGTTTCAAAAAAGCCCGCAGACCTTGGTGGCGCATCCGGGTCAAGGCATCACCAAACTCGAAGACCTGAAGACGCGGCGCATCTCGGTTGCGAATTTCTCGCGCACGCAGTTCTGGGCCTGGCTCAAAGCCAGCCACGGTTTCGACGACGCGAATCTGCGGCCCTACACCTACAATCCATCGCTGTTCGTGGCCGATCCCTCGACCGTGCAACAGGGCTTCATCACCGAAGACGCGTTTTTCCTCGGCAAGGCGCTGGGCGCCGAGCCCGTTTCGCTGCTATTGGCCGACTACGGCTATCCCGACTACCAAACGACGATCTTCACGACCGACGCCGAGATCGCGGCGCGCCCGACAGTGGCCCAGCGTTTCGTCGATGCGACCATTCGCGGCTACGCGCAGTGCATTTCAGGCGATCCCACCCCGGCGTTCCGCGCGATCCTGGCGGCGAGTGCCGAGCAGTCGCCCGAACTTTCGGCCTTCAAGATCGCGCAGATGAAGCGCTACGAGCTCGTCGACGGCGGCGACGCCAAGCAACTCGGCATCGGTGCGATGACCGAGGCGCGCTGGAAGCAGATTTTCGACACGATGTCGCAGGCTGGCGTCTATCCGGCCAATCTCGACTGGAAATCCGCCTTCAAGCTCGACTTCGTCAACCGAAACGTCGCCGCCGCGCGCTGACGGCCGCGCGCTCAACGCGCCTAAGGAAATGCCGCGCAAGCTTCCCAGCCGATTTCGCGCGCCTGCGCTTGCGCCCCGGCGATCCACTCGGCGACCAGCGGATGGGCAAGCACCGCATCGCAATAGGCTTGCGCGTCCGGTGCGATCTCGACCGCGTAGGTGCGAAAACGGCTCGCCATTGGTGCCCACATCGCGTCGGCGAAATTGAAGTCGCGCCCGAACAGATAGGGGCCCCCTGCCCCCCACACGGCGCGCGTCTGGCGCCAGCTTTCCTGCACGCGCGCGACTTGGGCTCCCACACCGGGGCGCGCCAGAAGCTTCACGTTCGACGGCACGCCATTGGCGATCGGCCACCGCTTGACCAGATTCATCGGCATGGCCGCGCGCAGCTCCGCGAAATGCGCGTGCATTTCGCAAGCCGACATGCGGGCGGCTGCGCGTGCGCGCGTTTCCTGCGGCCAGATGTCCGAGCCGGGTGCTTGCTCCCACAGATATTCGGCGATCGCCAGCGTATCGGTCACCTGGAAGTCGCCGTCGATCAGCAGCGGGATAAGGCCCGTCGGCGAAATCGCGGCAAGCTTCGCCTTGCTATCGGGGCGCGATAGAAACAGCGTTTCTGATTCGAAAGCGAGCCCGGACAGCCGGCAGGCAAGCCAGCCGCGCATCGTCCAGGACGACGACCATTTGCCGCCGACGATCAGACGCATCATGCAACCCCTCCGTCGTAAAGATGGCACGCGACAAGCGCCTGCGCGTCGCCGCGCGGGACCGGCACTTCGCGCGCACAGCGCGGGCCTGCCGCCGCGCAGCGCGGATGAAACGCGCAGCCCGGCGGCGGTGCGATGGGGCTCGGCACATCGCCGCCAATGCCCGACGGGGCCGCGCGTTCGGCCGTCGCCGCCGCCAGTAGCGCCTGCGCATAAGGGTGGCGCGGCGCTTGCCACAAGGATGCGGCACTGCCGGTCTCAACGATGCGCCCCAGATACATCACCGCCACGCGGTCGCACAGCCAGCGCACCAGCCGCAGATCGTGGCTGATGAAAAGATAGGTGAGTGAGAGACGCTGCTGCAGCTCGACCAGCAGATTGGCGATCTGCGCCTGGATCGACACGTCGAGCGCACTCGTAGGCTCGTCGAGCACGATGAAGGACGGCGCGATGGCCAGAGCGCGCGCAATGCCGACGCGCTGGCGCTGACCGCCCGAAAGTTCGTGCGGATAGCGCCCAGCCGCATCGGCGCGCAGCCCCACGCTCGTCAGAAGTTCGGCGACGCGTGCACGACGTGCCGCACGGCTTGCCCCCACATCGTGCACCTGCAGCGGCATTTCGAGGATTTCGCCGACCGTCTTCGAGCGATTGAGCGACGATTGCGGATCCTGGAAGACCATCTGCGCGCGGCGACGAAACGCTTTGAGATCAGCACTCGGATCCGCCCCCGCAAAACGCACGCTGCCCGCCGTGGGCGGTTCCAGCAGCAGGGCCAAGCGCCCCAATGTCGATTTGCCCGAGCCGCTCTCGCCGACCAAGCCCATGATTTCGCCTGGCGCAACGGCGAGGCTCACGCCTTCGACCGCGCGCACCTTCGGGCGTTCGGCCAACAATCCGGCCAGCGGTGCAGCGGCGACGTCGTAGTGCTTGGACACGGCGACAAGTTCGAGCAACGGCGTTTTCATGCGACCGCCCGCCAGCAAGCGCTCTGCCGCCCGTCGCTGACCTGCTGCAGTGTCTGCAGCCGTTCGCATTCGGCCCCGGCTTGCGCGCAGCGCGCGCGAAAGCCGCAGCCGGGTGCGAGGTTTGCAAGATCCGGCGGCTCGCCCGGAATGGCCGGCAGCTTCCCGTCTTCTTTGGACCCACGCGGCACCGAGGCCAGCAAAGCGGCCGTATAGGGATGCCGAGGATCGGCCAGCACGGCAGGCGTCGGTCCGATTTCGACGAGGCGCCCCGCATACATGACCGCGACGCGGTCGCACAGGCGTGCCACGACCGACAGATTGTGCGAGATCAGCAGCATCGCCATGCCGAGCTCGCGGCGCAACGCATCGAGCAGCGACAGAATGTCGGCCTCGACCGTGACGTCGAGCGCCGTCGTGGGCTCGTCGGCGATCAGGAGTTTTGGCTTGCACATCAGTGCGAGTGCGATCAGCACGCGCTGGCGCATGCCGCCGGACAATTCGTGCGGATACGCCGCAAGTCGGCGCTCAGGGTCGGCGATGCGCAGTTGCACGAGCAATTCGAGCGCGCGCGCGGCAGCGTTTTCCTCGGACATGCCCTTCTCGCGCGCGACGCGCGTGAGCTGTGTGCCGACCGTCATCACGGGATTGAGGGCCGCCGCCGGGTCCTGCACGATCATCGCGATCTCGCTTGCCCGCAAGGCGCGCAACTGCGGCGCATCGAGCTTGCGCAGATCGCGCCCGGCAAACCAAAGCTCGCCCGCCTTGATCGCATCGTCAGGCTTCTGCAGGCGCACGGAGGCGCGCGCCGTGACCGACTTGCCCGACCCGCTCTCGCCGACCAGACCCAAGACCTCGCCCGCCGCAATGTCGAACGACACGTCGTCGGACGGCACGATGACGCCGGCGTCAGTCCGCAGCCGCGTCGTGAGATTGCGCACGCGGAACAAGGGCTCTGGTTCAAGCATCGCCGCGCCGCGTGATTTGGGCCGGATCGAGCGCATCGCGCAGCAGATCGCCGGCAAGATTGAAAGCCGCGACCGACAGGAAGATCAGCAGGCCCGGAAACACCGTGAGCCACCATTGCCCCGACATCACGTAGGTGCGGCTGTCGGCCAGCATGCCCCCCCACGAGGGCTGCGGCGGCTGGATGCCGAGCCCCAGGAAGGACAGCGACGCCTCAGTCAGGATCGACGTCGCCACAAGCAAAGTCGCGTAGACCGCGACAGGCGACGCGCAGTTCGGCAGCACTTCGCGGAACAGCACGCGCAGTTCAGATGCGCCCACGGCGCGCGCGGCCATCACGTATTGTTCGTTGCGCTCGACCAGCACCGAGGCGCGCACGATGCGCGCGACCTTCGGCACGTTGAGCAGACCGATTACGACCATCACCTTGGTGATATGCGGCACGGTGAAGGGGCCGACTTCGATGTCCTGCGTGCCCAAAGCGGCAACGACAGCGATCGCCAGCACGATCGGCGGAAACGCCATCAGCACGTCCATCGTGCGCATGATGCCGGAATCGATTTTGCCGGGGCTGCGAAACGCCGCGATCGCCCCCAGCGGCACGCCGAACAGCAGCGCGATCGCAACCGTGGTCAAGCCCACCGCCAGCGACACGCTGGTGGCATGGACGCAGCGCGCAAAGATGTCGCGCCCGAACTGGTCGGTGCCGAACAGATAGATGTCGCCCGGCGGCAGCAGCCGCAAGCGGCTCGGCCGGTTCGGCGACAATGCGGCAATCTGTTCCGGGAACAAAGCCGCGACCGCGAGCAATAGCAGAAACAGGAACGCCGCCGCCGCCAAAGGATCGCGGCGCACGATGCCGAGCAGACGGCCGAGTGTCTTCGTGCGGCTCATCGCCTGATCCGCGGATCGAGGGCGACGTAGAGCGCATCCATCGCGAAATTGATCGCGACGAACACCGTCACATTGAGCAGCACCAAGCCCTGCACGAGCGGATAGTCGCGCGCGAGGATGCTCTCGTAGAGCAGCCGCCCCATGCCGGGCAGGTTGAAGATCACTTCGGTCAGCACCGCACCCGCCAGCAGATAGCCGAACGAGAAACCGACGGCGGTCAATGTCGGGATCGCGGCATTGTGCAGCGCGTCGCGCCAGACGAGCGTGCGCTCGGGAATGCCGTGCGCGCGCGCAACCGCAATATGCTCGCGCCCCAGCACGTCGAGCATCGAGGCGCGCAGCATGCGCATGACGGTCGCCGCATAGGCCGTGCCGAGGGCGACCGCCGGCAGCAGAATATGCGCAAAAGAGTCGGCGAACCCGGAAGCGGGCGAAACATAGCCGCCCGGCGGCAGCCAGCCGAGCGTGACCGCAAACAGCAGGATCATCAGCAGCCCCTGCCAGAAGACCGGCATCGAGATGCCGACCATCGCGACCACGCGGCACAGATGGTCAAGCGCCTTGCCCTTGTTTGCGGCCGCCAGAACGCCGGTCGGGATCGCGATCGCAAGGGCGATCGCCAGGCTCGCGAGCGCCAGATGCAGCGTGACCGGAAAGCGTTCGCCGATCAGCGCCGACACGTCCATGCTGAACATGAACGAGCGGCCAAGATCGCCGCCCAGCGCGGCCCCCAGCCACAGCGCGAACTGGACCGGCAACGGCCGCTCGAGCCCGAGCGCGCGGCGCATTTCGGCGACCATTTCGGGCGTCGCATTCTGGGTCATCAGCGCCACGGCCGGATCGCCCGGCAACGCGCGCACCACGAGGAAGATCAGAACGCTCGCGCCGAACAGGACCAGCGCCAAAGACGCGGCCCGTCCCGCGAGGAACCCGATCATCCGCGTTTGACCTGGGTGAGGTCCATGAAGTGCGAATAGCGCGGTGCAAAACCCGAAATGTCGGCGCGCCACAGATGGTAGGCGTTGAGGCGCCCGATCCAAAGCGCCGGGCAGTCTTCGACGAGGATTTTCGACACACGCTGCAGGCCGGGCATTTTGCGTGCGTTTTCGAGATAGCGGAAGCTGTCCATCGTCGCTTCTTCGAACGCGGCGTTGCGGTAGCCCATCCAGCGCGCCTGGTTGCCGTCCTTGTGGTAGTTGTTCCAGATCAGATAGCCCTCGATCGAGGACTGCATCGAGGGATGCGGGAAGGCCTGCCAGTCGCCGTTTTGGGCGCTGCGATACATGCTGACGAAGTCGGTCTGGCGGATATTCATGCGGATGCCGACATCCGCGAGATTCGCCTGCATCACGATCGCCGCTTCGCGCGCTTCGACATAGGCCGAGGGTGCGGGCACGATCGCCTCGAACGCGAAGCCGCGCGGCATGCCCGCCTCGCGCAGATGGAAACGCGCGCGGTCCGGGTCGTAGGCAAGCTGCTTGGCGAGGTTCGCGTCGTACCAGAACTCCGTCGGTGCGGCCGGCAGGGCCGACGGGGTCACGAGGCCCGAATAGATCTCATCGCAGATATAGTCGCGATCGACTGCGCACGACACCGCTCGGCGCAGATGCACGTTGTCGAACGGCGCCTTGGCGGTGTTCATCGGCATGTAGAAGATGCCGGCCGACGGACGCGAAGCGCCGGCAAAACCCGGCGTGCGGGCCATCGCGGCGAAATCCTTGGGCGGGCAGTTCGAAATGATGTCGACCGTGCCGGCGCGCAGATTGGCAAGCTGCGTGGCCGCATCGGGAATGCGCAGCAGCTTGATCGTCTGCGTGGCGGGCTTGCCGCCGAAATAGTCGGGATTAGCTTCGAACTCGGCCGACACGTCGGCCTGGAAACTGGTCGGGATGTAGGGCCCGGAACCCGCCATGCGGCTGCCGCGATAGAGATTCTCGCCGGTCGCGCCCTCGTTCACCACATCGGTGCCGCGGCGCACGATCGCGGCCTCGTAGCCCATCAGCTGCATCCAGCCGACCCACGGCTCCACAAGCTCGACCTTCACCACGTAATCGCCGTCCTTGGTGACGTTCTTGATGAAGCGCCGCAGATTGCCGCGCCGACGCGCCGTGGACAGATACTGGTCGTACGAATAGACGACGTCTTCGGCGGTCAGCTTGTCGCCGTTGTGGAAGCGCACGTCGCGGCGCAGCTCGAATGTATAGTTAAGACCGTCGGCGCTGATCGTCGGCAAGGACGCTGCGACGTCGGGCACCATCGTGCCGTCGGGGCCGACTTTCAGCAAATTGGAATAGACGAGCAGATTGGCCGCCGCCGTCTCGACATTGCCGACATGCCAGGGATGGATGTTCGGCAGATTGCCGAGCAACGACGCCGTGACGGTGGTACGATTCTGTGCTGTCGCAACACCGGGAAGAAAGCCCGAAGCCGCCACGCCGGCGGCCGCGCCCAGAAAACCACGGCGCCCCAAACTGCCTTTCCCCATTGCCCCCTCCGCTCCGCTTCAATCCCGGCCGCACCGCGATTGTTATACAAAAACTACAGTAGATGACCTACAAATCAAGCAATTACGGTGCCAGAAAACGGCACAAGACGCAGCGCAATCGCAAAACGGAGCCGGTATCGACAATGAACGCAGCCCAAAAAGCACAAGCCGCCGCCGCCGCGTCGGGCGACAAAGCTGTCTCTCTGCTGCGCGAATTCATCGCCCTGCAGCGCCAGGGCGAAGCGGCCGTGCAGGCACGCTTTGCAACCGCGTGCGAATCCTTCGGGGCGACCGTTGTGCGCCATCGCTATCTGCCCGCCGACGTGAATCCGCGTGACGAGTTCGCTTCCGGCATTGCGATCGCACCCGACATGCGCGAAGCGGTCGTGGCGCGCTTGCCCGGTACGGGCGGCGGACGCAGCATGCTCGTGTTTGCGCATCCCGACGGCGAGCCGTTCCAGCCGCAGCATGGCTGGCGCCACGATCCGTTTGCGGGCGAAATCGAAAACGGTCGCCTCTATGGCTGGGGCGTTGCCGACGATCTTGCCGGCGTTGCGACAATGGCGGGCGCCTTGCAGGTGCTGAGCGATCCCTCCCTGCGCCCGGCGGGCGACCTTATCTTGTGCAGCACGCCGTCCAAGCGCCATGCGCGCGGCGTGCATGCGCTGCTGCAGGCGGGCTTCGTTGCCGACGCTGCGATCTATCTGCACCCGGCGGAATCGGGAGTGGGCATGCGCGAGGTCAAGACTTTCGCCTCGGGCCAGCTCGTGTTCCGCGTCACGGTTGAAGGCCGCCTGCCCGACACGCAAGAGCCCGGCCACGCGGCCTTCGCGCACACGGCCGTCAACCCGATCGACAAGGCCGTGCTGATCCATGGCGCGTTGCGCGCCCTCGACGAACGGCGCGGCAGCCGCGTGACGAATCCCTCGTTGCAGGCCGCCATCGGCCGATCGACCAATCTGCTGATCGGCGACTTTTCCACGCTCGGCGATGGGCGCGCCGCGCGCATCGCACCGGCGGTGCGGCTCTCCTGCGCGCTGTCGTTCCCGCCCGGCGAAAAACTCGCCGACGTGCAGGCCGAAGTCGCCGCCGCGATCGCTGCGATCGTGAAGGCCGACGAATATCTCAGCGCCAAGCCGCCCAAGGTCGAGTTTCTGTCGGGCGTCACGGGTGCGGAAGTGCCGGACGGCCATGCGCTGCGCAATGCCGTCGATGCGGCCGTGCTGGCGGCAACCGGCCAAGCGCCGCACGCCAACGTCATGCACACCTCGTCCGACATCCGCAATCCGATGGTGCAGAACGGCATTCCGTGCGTGGGGCTCGGGCCGCTGTGCGGCGATCTCACGCAGAACGGCGCGCGCGACGAATGGGTGGACGTTGCCGATTTCAAGCGCGGCGTGGGCGTGATCGCCGGTGCGATCGCCTTGTGGAGCAGCCCTGCCTAGAAAGCGGCAACGCAGCTCACGCGCGAACGATGCGCACGGTGCGGCCCAATAGACCAGCACCGGCCTGTACGAATTCATCGACGGCGGGAAGCGACCGCGTCCCGCCGGTCCGCGCAAGAACGAGCTGCACCGCGTCGCGCGTCCATTCGAGACGGGCCGCCATCGCGAGATAGTCGCCGCTGCGCAGGCTCCAGCTTTCGCCGTCGTCCTCGAAATGCGGGGTTGGAGCGAGGCTCTGGCCGCTCGCGGCGCCGGGCACAAAATAGAGATGACGTGCGGGCGCATCGTGCGGCCGCACAGCCGGGATGTCGGGACCTGCAAGGGCAAGTACTGCACCGACCCGCACGAAGATTGGCGGGCGGCCCAAGGGGGCATCGACCGTGACCGTCTCGCCGGCCGGATAGAGACGGCCCGTATGGAAATCGGCCCAGCCTTCGGGGCCTTTGGGCAGATACACCGCGCGTTGGCGTTGGCCCGGCTCGACCACCGGTGCGACCAGCAGATCGGGGCCGATCAAAAACGTGTCGTGTTCGCCGCGGCAGTGCGGATCGGCATCGTAGTGGTAAAGCAGCGGCACCATCGAGGGAACACCTTGTGCCGCACCCAGATAGCCGCGCGTGTAGAGGATCGGCAGAAAGCGATAGCGCAGGCGCAAGGCTGCGCGCACCGCATCGAGCACGCTTGGATGCGTCCACGGCTCGGTCGCTTCGCCCACATCGGGTTTCCACGAATTCATCACCGCGCGCGGATGCAGCGCCATCATCTCGACCCAGCGGCACAGCAACTCAGGATCGGGCTGCGGGCCTGCAAAGCCGCCGATATCGTGACCGATCTTGCCGAGGCCCGACAGCGCCATCGAAAGGCCGTTGCGCATATTCCATTTGAGCGTATGCCACGAGGTGAAATTGTCGCCGCTCCAGGTTTCGGCGTAGCGCTGGATGCCGGGCGGGCCTGCGCGCGTGATCGTGTAGGGGCGCTTGTCCGGATTGCGGCGCGCACTTGCCTCGAACGTCGCGCGCGACATCAGCAGCGCATGCAAAGGCCGCGATGCCTGGACCGCGATCTCCTTGCCGAAGCCGCGCCCGGATGCGCCCTCGCGCCAGGCTTCGTATTCGTTGTTGTCGTTCCAGCCGCAATCGAAGCCGGCATCGAGCACTTGGCGCGCCAAGCCGTCTTGCCACCACGCAACCGTCTTGGGATTGGTGAAATCGAGGAAGCTGCCGTGCCCGTCCCAGAATTGCTCGACGACGGGGGCCCCGTCCTTCGTGGCGAGGAACCCGCCTTCGGCCGCGAGCCCCGCATAGGCCGGGTGGTCGTCGATCAGCACGGGTTTCAGATTGGCAACCGTTTTGAGTTCGGCTGCACGCAGCTTTGCGAACAAAGCGGCGGGATCCGGAAACTTGTCGCGGTTCCAGGTGAAGACGTAGCGCCGCTTGCCGCGGCTCGAATAGCCCGAGCCGAAATGGATCGAACTGATCGGAATGCCGTCGGCGCGGCAGCGCTCGGCGAACGCGCCGATCTTGGCTTGCGCTTTGGCGTCGTCCGCATGGTGCATCGAGGTGAAGGCAAAGCCATAGGCCCAACGCGGAGCCAGATGCGGCAGGCCCGTGAGATGGGCGAAATCTTCGGCGATGTCGCGCAAGCTCGCGCCCAGCGTCACATAGAAATCGAGTGCCGGTTCCTCGGCTTCGACATAGCGGTAAAAGCCGTGGTAGTTCGAGCGCTCGCAGCCGAGATCGATCGTGAGCGGTGCGAGCGTGTCGTAGAACAGCCCCGCCCAGCTTCCGGGCGCGCTTTCGACGGCAAAAAACGGCACGTGTTTGTAGAGCGGATCGCCCTGCTCGGCGTCGTAGCCGAGTGCGTCGAGCTGCAGGATGCGAAAACGCCGGCCGGCACGGTCGATGGGCCCCGTCTTGTCGCCGAGCCCGAAATAGCGCTCGCTGCCGACGCGGTTCTGGTAGTGGCGCAAGCGACGTCCTTCGTCGCAGCGCAGATACGCACCGCTTTCGCGGTCTTCGAGGACGGTTTCCCACGTGCCGTCCGCGTTGCGTTTGTCGAAAGCGAGGCGCACAGGGGCCGCCGTCACGCGCACGCGCAGATTTCCTGCCGTCAGCGCGTAGCCAGCCTCGGACTTGGCGAGCGTTGCGGCCGGGTTCGCGAAACCCGCATCGTCGTGGCGCGACCGGCCTTCCCACGGCACGTCGCCGTCGGGGGCGACCATCCAGCTGCGGTCGACCGGAAAACCCGCTTGCGGCGTAAGGCTCACGCGTACGCGCGCTGCCGACAGCAGCGCCACGCGCAGCGTATAGCCGTCTTCGAGTTCGAAGCTTGCTTGATGCGCCGATGCGGTTGCCGCAACGACCCGTTGGAATGAAATCACGCCGTTCTCCGAGCCAATGCTTTGCCCTCGCCGTCGAACAAATGTAGCGACGACGAGCCGGCAAAATCCACACCGACTGATTGGCCGCGTTCGATGCGCGTCTGGCCCGCGAGCCGCACGACGAGCGTGGCCCCTTCGGCGAGACTGCCATAAATGTAGCTCTCGCCGCCCAATTGCTCGGTCAAATCGACTTTCATGTCGGCTTGGCCTGCACCGGGCTCGACCAGAAGCAGATGCTCGGGCCGCACGCCGAGCGTAACCGTTGCACCCGCCTTCGGTTGGGCCGTACCTGCCGCCGCCAAGCCCGTCGCATGCACCTTCCCGCCCACGGCAAGGGCGACAGTGACATCGCCCGCCCCTGCGGAAGCGAGCGTGCCTTTGAGGAAATTCATGCGCGGGCTGCCGATGAAACCCGCCACGAATTCGTTGGCGGGCGCGTTGTAGAGCTCGAGCGGGGCGGCAAACTGCTCGCACCGCCCGTCGCGCAGCACGGCAATGCGGTCGGCCAAGGTCATCGCCTCGACCTGGTCGTGCGTGACGTAGATCATCGTGTTGCCGATGCGCTCGTGCAACGCGCCGAGTTCGGCGCGCATGCGCACGCGCAATTCGGCGTCGAGATTGGACAAAGGCTCGTCGAACAGGAAAATCTTGGGCTCGCGCACGACTGCCCGGCCGATCGCGACACGCTGGCGCTGGCCGCCGGACAAAGCCCCCGGCCGCCGCTCCAAATACGGCTCGAGGCGCAGCATGCGCGCGGCTTCCGCCACGCGCCGGTCGATTTCGGCCTGCGGCATGCGCACGTTCTCGAGCCCGAAAGACAGGTTCTTGCGCACGCTCATATGCGGATAGAGCGCGTAGGACTGGAACACCATGGCAAGGCCGCGCTCGGAGGCGCCGAGCTCATTCACGCGTTTGCCGTCGATGCGCACCTCGCCGCCGCTGACGGATTCGAGTCCCGCGATCATGCGCAGTAAGGTCGATTTGCCGCAGCCCGAAGGGCCCACGAACACGCAAAACTCGCCGTGTTCGATGGCCAGGTCGATGCCGTGGATGACGTTCGTGGCGCCGAACGACTTGCGGACAGCGGAAAGTTCCAGCGTGGCCATTGCTATTTCATCCCGGTGTTGGCGATGCCGGTGGTGATGTATTTCTGCAGGAAGGCGAACACGAAAGTCACGGGCAGCAGCGTGAGCACCGTCATCGCCAGCAGATAATGGGTCGCGTCGAGCATCTCGCCTTTGAACGACGAAAGGCCAAGCTGCAGCGTGAAGGTCTCGGAGCGCGACAGCACCACGAGTGGCCACAGAAAATCGTTCCAGCGCCAGATGATCGACAGGATCGCGAGTACTGCGATCGCGGGCAGCGCGAGCGGCAGCACGATCTTGTAGTAGATCTTCCATTCCGAGGCCGAGTCCATGCGCGCGGCCTCGATGAGCTCGTCCGGGATCGTGAGCATGTATTGGCGCAGCAGGAACACGCCGGTGGGCGTCGCAGCACCCGGGATGATCACGCCCCACAAAGAGTCGAGCATGCCGAAGTTTTTCACGACGATGAAGAGGGGCACCAGAATGACGGTCGCAGGCATCAGCAACGTCGCCACGATCAGCAGCATGAACACATCGCGCCCGGCGAAGCGGTATTTGGCCAACGCGAACGCCGCCATCGAACTGATCGCAAGCGTCATCAGCGTCGCCACGACAGTGACGAACACCGAATTGCCGAAATAGAGGCCGAAGCGGAACGTGCCCGCCGCCCCGCCGCCGAACGTCGGCTCGCTGTAATTCTCGAAGCGTGCACGCACGGTTTCGTGCGGCCGCGTGTCGCGGCGCGGCACTTGGATCGTTTCGTCCGGTTTCGCCGGGTCGGCGAGCACGACGTTGGCGCCCGACAGGCGCAGCTGGGCCAAGATGCGTGTTGTGCCGTCGGGTGCCGTCCATTCGACGAGATTGACGGGTCGCGTACTCCCCGGCAGCACCGCCGTCACCTGCTCGTAGGGCAAAAAGCGCGGATCGCTTTCGATCAATGCGCGCTGCGATTTGAACGACGACACGAACAGCCACACGACGGGTGCAAGGATCAGCAGCACGCCCAAGACGAGATAGGCATAGGCCAGAATGTCGGTCCAATCGACGCGGCCCGGGTTGCGCGTGCGCGTGAGGAAGGCGATTGCGCGTCCCATATCAGGCTCCTGCCTTTCGCCGCGTGAGTGCGAGCTGCACCAAGGTCAGCACCAAAACAACGCCGGCCAGCAGCACCGAGGCCGCCGCCGCCACGCCGTAGAGCTTGGCGTCGCTGACAAACGCGGATTCGTAGATTTCCTGGATCACCATGCGCGTGGCGGTCCCGGGCCCGCCGCCGGTGAGCACATAGACCTCGTCGAAAATCTGGAAGGCGCGGATCAGCGAAAGGACGAGAACCACAAGCAGCGTGGGCATCAAGAGCGGCACCGTGATGCGCACGAAGGCGCGCCATTTGGGCGTGCCGTCCATCTCGGCTGCTTCGTAGAGATCGCGCGGGATCGCCTGCAAACCTGCAAGCAGGATCAGCATGAAGAAGCCCAGATGCGACCAGGTATAGACGAACACAACCCAGAAGAACGGCCACGACGAATTGGCATCGGCCAGCCAGTTGACCGGCCGCCAGGCTTGCGTGGCGATGCTTGCGCGCACATCCCACGCGAACACGAGCCACGCGGCGGCACATGCGCACAAAACAAGGGCCGCGATCGCCAAACCGCCTTTGGCACGCAGCGCCCATAAGCGACGCGCGATCGCGGCCACGACGAGGAGGGCGGCGATCTTGGCGACCATTTCGAGCGGCCCCCAGGCGGCCAGCGCGTTGCGCGTCTCGGCAAGTTCCGCCAGCAACGCATTCAGAATGCCGCGCCGCTTCAACACCCAATCCCACACGACTGCGACCACGACCGGCGACAGCATGACGGGATAGAAAAACAAAGCGCGCCAGAAGCCGCGCGCGCGGATTTCGCGGTTGAGAACGATCGCGGTGGCAAGGGCTACCGCCGTCATGATCGGCACCTGGATCACGGCGAAGAGCAGCGTGTTCCACATGCCGGTCCAGAAGCCGAAACCCGACACGGGGCAGCTTTTGGGCACGAAGATGGACTCGCAGGCAAGCAGCGCTTCGTAGTTGCGCAAGCCCACGAAGGGCCGGTCGGCGAGGATCGTCGAGGCGCCGCCTGTGAAGGAAATGTAGATATTCAGCAAAGCGGGCAGGAAACTGAACAGCCCGAAAATCGCCATCGTCGGCAGCAAAAACACGTACGGCAGGCCGCGCAAGCCCAGCTTCGTCTGCAGCCAGCGCATCGGCGGTTCGAACGCCGCAAGCAGCGGCGTTACGACCCAACGCATAGCGGGCCCGCCGTCGGTCGTGTCGACGACCGCAGACGGGCCCGGTTCGGCTTCAGCAGCCATCGGGGTGGTTTAGTTCCCGATCGCTTGGGTAACCTCTTCGTTGATCTTGCGGTACGCCTCGTCGAGCGTGAGGGTGCCGGTGATCGCCTGCGAGATATGGTTCACCGTCGCGTTGAAGACCGCAACGTTGCGCTCATAGCCCTGCAGCTGGTGCGCCTGGGCCGGCACCTTGTCGTAGTTGGCCGTGAACGCCTTCAAGGCCGCAATGGCGGCGGGCGACACGTCCTTGCCGTAGTCGAGGCCGCGCGCGGCGAGGCCCTTGTGCGCCGGGATCTGGAGCGTGCGCTCGTAGTATTCCTTGAGCACGGGCTCCGACGCCATGAACTCCATCACGCGGGCCACGGCCTGCGGATTGCGCGTGGCCTTGAAGCCCACCATCGCCGCACCGCCGGGCATCGCACCGCAGCCAGCCGGGCCGCAAGGCTGCGGGATCGCAACCCAGTCGAAACGGTCGCCGATCGTTTCCGAATAGCGCTGGATCATCCACGAGCCCGCGACATGCATGACCGTGTCACGGTTGATGAACTGGTCCGCCCCGTTGCGCCAACGCGCACCCGATGCACCCGGCCAGATTTCCTTCATGATGCCTTCGCGATGCCAGCGCACCATGCGCTCCGAGAAGGCCTTGAAGCCGTCGTCGATGAGGGCCGGACGGCCGTTCGCGTCGAAATACTTGGCCCCGTACGACATGGCGGGTCCGGCGAAGCGATGGCCCGAGCGGTCCATCTCGATGCCCGAATAGACGTTGAGCTTCTGCTGCACCTGCTTGATCGCAGCCGCCCAATCGTCCCACGTGGCACCGGCGGGCGGAACGGCCACGCCGGCTTCGGCAAACATCGTCTTGTTGACGAACGGCCCGGTGACGGTGAGCTGCGTGAGGAACCCGTAGATGCCCTTGTCGTTGCTGCCCACGCGCATCCAGTTCAGCGTCTGGGCGAAATTCTCTTCCCAATAGGCGGCGTTCACGAGCGGGCGCAGGTCGAGATAGTATTTATTGAGGCCGGCGAGATTGGTGACGCGCGCCATATCGGGGCCTTGGCCGGCCTGCAGGCGCGTCTCGAGCTGTTCGCGCACCACGTTGAAGCCGACCTTGTCGACCACGACTTTGATGCCGGGATTGGCGCGCTCGAACTTGTCGAGCAATTCGCGCGACACTTCGCATTCGTTGGCGTCGGCGTAGCACATGTAACGGAGTTCGACGGGCGCTTGGGCGAAGCCCGAAACGGCGGTCAGAGTCGAAGCGGCAAAGGCGGCCGCACCTGCCAGTTTACGCATGGTTTTCCTCCCCTATTGAAGCCGGACCGGCGCTTGGCGCCGGTTTTTCTTGGCAACAAGCTGACATCCGGGGAAGATCGCTGTCAATCGCAAAGGAATGACCATTGGCCGCACACCCCGCTCTGCCCGATCCGCTGTGCGGCCCCGACGGCGCGCGGGTGCGCGACGTGCATTTATGGCGTGACAAGCTGCGCCCACACTGGCTTGCGGCCTGCACACGCGAAATCTACGGGCCGCTGCCGCCCGCAACTTCCCCAGGCGTCGAGATCGGCGCAAGGCGCGGTGCGCGCATCCCCATTGCCGTCACCTTCGACCCCGCCTTGCCGCCCGCGAACGTTGCCCTCTATCTGCCCGACCGACCGGCCCACGCTGTGTTTTTCGGGCCGAATTTCGCGGGCAATGCGTCGATCGATCCCGATCCTGCAATCCCGCTCGATCGCGGCTGGATGCGGCCCGAGCCTGCCTGGGGCATTGCCGACAACCGCGCCACCGAGGCCACGCGCGGCGTGCACGCTTCACGCTGGCCACTTGCCGAGATCCTGGCGCGCGGCTATGCGGCCGCAACTTGATACGACGGCGACATCTGCCCGGACGATCCCGAACTATGCGCCGAACGCGGACAAAAACACGCGACGCCGGCGGGTGCGATCGCGTTTTGGGCCTGGGGCTTTTCGCTGGTACTGGACGCACTCGCGCAAAGCGGCCTTGTCCCTACCGACAAGGCGATCGCGATCGGCCATTCGCGCCACGGCAAAGCGGCCTTGTGGGCCGCCGCGTGCGACACGCGCATCGCCGGTGCCGTCGCGAACAACTCGGGTGCGGGCGGTGCGCGGCCCTTCCGTTGGCGCGAAGGCGAGGCGATCGGCGACCTGTTCGCGCGCTTCCCGCATTGGTTTGCCCCCGCCTTGCGCGATTTTGCGGGCCGCGAAACGGCGCTGACGGCCGACCAACATATCGTCCTGGCCCTCGTCGCCCCACGCCCACTTTACGTCGCACGCGCGCACGACGACGCGTGGGCGGGCCCGGCGGGCGAACTGGCGGGTCTCGAAGCGGCACGGCCCGTCTACGATCTTTACGGTGCAAGCGAGGCGATAGGGACCCATCTGCGCCAAGGCGGCCACGCGCTGACGCATGACGATTGGCGTCATTTTCTTGCGTTTGCCGATCGCTGCCGAAGCAGCTTCAGGCTCTGAATTCAAACAGAAGAATTGGTCACGGCGGAGGGATTTGAGCCCCCGACCAAGAGATTGCGATTTTCCCGTTCAATGTCGATTAAACAAGGCACTAACGCCTGTTTAGTGACTGATTTCGGAGCTAGTTGAACGCAGCCTCAAATCATTGCAGCGATTATCATGCGACTTCTAGGCATGCAATCAAGAGCGATGTTCAGCACTCAATCCGGCTCCGCGGGATCATTTCATCTGGTCGAAGACGAGAATCTTCGCATCCATCGCCGCCTCGAACGCATCCGTTTCACACATATCGCGTGATGCGTCGGCCAATGGCGGCGGGAGTTGTTTCATTGGTCTCATCCTTACCCCTTTCAAGGTGACGAAGAGCCGGAAACACTCCGGGACGCGAACAACTTACACTGTCCAACGGGCGCCGATGGCGAACAGCCCAATACTAGGCATAGCCTTTCTCGACCTTCGGCGTCGGCACAAAGCGAACCAGGATATTGTCGCCTTCCTTAACTCCCAGAACACGTCGGCCGAAATCATCCATCGGAATCTCGCCTGACTTGCCAGGTGCGATGCGCACCCACGCACGAAGCGGCGCCGGGTTACGTCCGTACATTTCGACGAGATCGTCCGGCGACACTCCGAGCGCCGCCGCATCCTTCGGATCCATGGTCAGAATGCGGCGCTTACCCTTCGCACCGACATATGGTTCGACAGCATCCTCGTTCCGAAAGCGGAAGTAGTGGCGCCCTGCCGCAAGAGCCGCCCGCTGTTTCTTTGTGGCAGACTCATCGACGAGACCGTCGCTCTTCAGGATCACACCATAGACGTCCTTTGCAGCCTCCGCCGATACGTACCCATACTCAATGTCCGCGACAACGCGGGAGAGATCGCGTTCCAAGGGGTCTCCATAACCGCCGCCGCCGGACGAACGAATGACGACGACGTCGTTCTGGAAGATCGGATGCCCCGTGACTTTTCCAGGCGTGGCGAAATCGGACTGCTTTCCATCCCGCTCCAATGACAAATGATAGGGCTTCGCAGAACCACCTTTGACGACCCCCCAAGGCGGAATCACGGCGCGATCGCTGAGAACCGAGTACTGCCCCTCATCATCAAGCAGCCTAACCCGGCGAACCATGCCCACGCCTCCGCGGAATTTTCCGGGGCCGCCGCCATCGGTCCTCAAAGTGCAGCTCTCGATAACGAGCGGCATCTCATTCTCGATCGCTTCAACATTGTGGATCGAGGGTAGGTTCCCGAAGTCGATATTGACGAATGCACTCGGACCATCAGCATCACTAAGTCCGCCGTTTCCGCCGGCCGGCGACTCGTAATAGACATACTGGCGATTGCGGCGCTTGTTCCAGCCGCCAATAGCGTTGGGGAATGAACTGCCGCACAGGTCTCCGGAAATCTTTTCAGGAATAATCTGCGCAAGTGCGCCCAACGAAACGGAAACCGCTCTCTTGCGAACTTCTCCGTGTGCGCCTGCAGGGGCATCCAGAGCGACATTGAAGATGGACGCCGGTGGCGCCTTCAGTGTGATCGGCCGGAACGCACCTTCATTGACGGCCCCTCCCGGGTCGAGCATCGACTTTACTGCGACAAACACGCCCGCGCCTGCAACGGCGAGAGAACTGTTGACCACGCCCGGCACCTGGGGATTCGTTCCCGCGAAATCAGCGATTATCTGATCCCCGGCGACAGTGAGCTTTATGCGCGCAAGAACTGGATCCAACTTCCCAGCGTTGAAGAACTCCAAATAGTCTTCATAGTAGTAGTCGCCATCAGGCAATTCCCGAATCTTGTCTCGGAGCCGACGCTCCGTTCGATCAAGATTGATCGAGAGCGCTTCCGAGACGGTCTTGTCGCTATATTTGCCGACGAGCTTCCTGATCCGGCTTTCCGCGACCTTGCAGGCTCCCAAAGAGGCATTCAGGTCGCCTTCCCGCTCTTCAGGGACCCGCATGTTTGCCATCAGCAGCGACATAGCCGCCCGATTGATCTTGCCCCGCTCATAGATCTTGATCGGCGGAATTCGGACGCCTTCCTGATAGATGTTGGTCGAGAGGCCGGAGTAACTGCCAGGCACCATTCCTCCGACGTCCACCCAGTGCGCCCGGACTGCCGGGAAAATCATCAGCTTGCCGTTCTCGTCGAAAACCGGCCACAGCAGGGTCACATCGTTCAGGTGGGTCCCGCCGCGGTACGAGTCATTCAGAAGGATCGCGTCGCCCGGCGCCAGGTCGTCCTTGAAGTCTTCGAATGCGCACCTGACGCCCCACGGTAACGGCAGAACATGGCCGGGATGATCCCAGGATTGGGCGACCATCTGGCCGTCTGGACCAAAAAGCGCGCAGGAGAAATCGTCAAACTCATAGATCACGGATGAATAAGACGCACGGATGATGTTTGCGCGCATCTCGCGAACAATCGCCACCAACCCTTCGCAAACCACTTCAAGGGTGATCGGGTCGATTGCCTTAACTGGATTCTTTTTCACGGCAATAGTCCTCGCTGTCGTCTTGCGTCAAATACGCTCGAGCATAAGTTCGCCGTGCGCAAGTACGACGGCCTTCCAACCTGGCGGAAGAACGGTCGTAGATCCGCTTTCTTCAATTACGGCGGGCCCTATGATCGTTTCGTTCAGTACAAGACGGTCTCTCTGGACAACCGGCGTCGCTACGAAGTCTCCATTGAAAAAGACGTCGCGCTTGCGCAGATAAGCGTCGGAACGCGGCGAAGCGGTCGGCAGCCTGTGCAGCCCCGGCTTATCGACGAGCCCGACCGCAGTAACCCGGAAGTTGACGATCTCCACGTTCGTTCCGGAACGATGGCCAAATCGTCGCTCGTGAACCTCACCGAATGCGGCGATCAACCGGTCGATAGATTTGTCGTGTTGCCCGAGTTCGACATTCAGCTCCCAGCTTTGTCCAAGAAAACGCATGCCAGCCGAACGGCGCATGCGAATCCTGTCCTCTGGGACACCTTCGGCTATGAGATCTTTCGTCGCCTGCAACTCGATATCCGCAAATGCAGCGTCGAGATCGTTCCAAGAGTTGGGAGTGACATGCATCGTCCGCGTACGGACATAGTCCCGGCGAATGTCGGATATGAGCGACCCGAAAGCCGCGAAATTTCCGGGCCCCAGCGGAACAAGCACGCGCGGAATCTCCAGCTCTTCCGCGATCGCGACCGAATGCATCGGTCCGGCACCACCGTAGGGAAGGAGCGTAAATTCTCTTGGGTCAAACCCATTCGCGATGGATATCTGCTTGATTGCAGACACCATCCGCGCCACTGCAATCCGGATTATTCCGTCAGCAAGCTTGATCTCGTCGAGCCCGAGCCTTTCAGCCAATGGCTTGAGAGCCCGCATCGAGAGCTCTGGATCGAGCTTGATGCGGCCACCGGCCAACGGCGACTCGGCCGCGAGACGATTCAGTACAAGGTTGGCGTCTGTAACGGTTGGCTGGGTGCCTCCACGACCGTAACAGGCAGGCCCTGGAGCTGCTCCGGCACTCTGCGGTCCAACCATGAGAATTTCGCCTGAATCGATCCATCCGATCGATCCGCCACCCGCGCCCACAGCATTGATCTCGATCTGGGGCGTACGGTTGGCATACTCGGCGATCTTCTGCTCATTCGTGACAGGTATCCTGAGATTCTCAATGAGACAGACGTCCGTCGAGGTTCCGCCCATGTCGCAAGTGATGATGTTCGGCACATCCAGCAAGCCGCCAAGATGCACGGCTGCAGCGACACCCCCAGCGGGCCCTGAAAGAACCGTGGCAACGGGAAGCTGCTTCGCGCGTTCGGCCGTTGAAACGCCGCCGTTTGAAGTCATGATGTAGAGATCGCGTCGAAATCCCTTGCTCTCAAGGCTCGACTTGAGTCGCGACAGATATCGCCGCATCAAAGGTCCGATATAGGCGTTCAGCGCGGTCGTATTGAAGCGCTCGTATTCGCGAAACTGGGGCAAAACATCCGAAGACGTGCAGACAAAAGCATCCGGAAGCGCCGACGCAAGGGCTGCCTTGGCGGCGCGCTCGTGCTCTGGATTGATGTAGCTGTGCAAGAAGCATACTGCCACTGCCAAGTTGTCGTGTTTCGGCAGATCCGAAACCGCAACTGCCACATCACTTTCGTTGAGCTTCTGCAGGACGGTACCGTCATAGAGCAGACGCTCGTCGACTTCCCGAGTTCTGGTTCGTGGTATGAGCGGTGGCTTCTTCTGCGATCGAATATTGTACAGAACAGGACGGTTCGTTCGTCCGATCTCAAGAACGTCCTTGAAGCCTTTTGTCACAAGCATCCAGCATTCCGCACCCTTGCCCTCAAGGATTGCGTTCGTGCCGATTGTGACGCCATGCACAAATCGCTCGACGTTCGCCATATCCGCCTTGAGCAGATCGAGAACGTCAATCACGCCGATCGTCGGGTCCGACGGCGTCGAAGAGGCTTTGGCATAAGCAAAAGACTTTCCGACATCGTCGTAAGCAACTGCATCGGTAAAGGTGCCGCCAACGTCAATACCAATCCACAGCATGCTCAAACTGCCTTTCTAGCGAATTCAGGACCGGAACTACCGCCCGAGATAGCTCCGGATGACTTGCGGATCGGATGCAAGTTGCCGCCCGCTTGTCGTGAAAGAAATTTCCCCATTTGCAAGGATATGCGCTTCTTCGGCCAGTGCCGCAGCAACCCCAACATTCTGCTCAACAAGCAGAATTGAGAGGCCGCCCCTGTTGAGGGTTCGGATGGCGTCGATCATCTCCTCAACGACCTTTGGCGAAAGACCAGCGGAAGGTTCGTCCATCATCATCAAGCGCGGTTTCGACATCATCGCCCGGCCAATGGCAACCATCTGCTGCTCGCCACCGGAAAGCAATCCAGCGCGATCCCCACTTTTGCGAGCAAGCGTCGGGAACAGAGCCATCACTTCCTCGATTGTCCTGCTCTTCTCTGCCTTGTCTGAGCGCGTTACTGCGCCAAGGTCTAGGTTGTCTCGGACAGACATGCCGGGCCAAACGAAACGCCCTTGTGGAACCTGCACCACTCCGGCAACTACAATTTCTCTTGGGTGCCGGCCCATCAGCGAGACCCCGTTGCAAGAGATCGAACCGGAGCGAGCTTGCACAAGGCCGCTCAACGCCTTGAGGATCGTCGACTTTCCAGCGCCGTTGCCACCCATCAGACCGACTATGCGCCCGGCCGGCACCTCAAAACTGACACGTCGGACCACCTCAGTGGGCCCATACCAAACATTGAGGTCAGTGACGGTCAGCATTGAACCCGCTTCCCAAATAGGCCTCGATGACTTTTCGGTCTGATGTCACTTCGTCGGCGGTTCCTTCGGCAATCTTGCGCCCTGAAGCCATGACGGTCACTCGATCGCAGACATTCATGACGACGCGAATGACATGCTCAATCATAACGACAGTAACGCCTCGTTCGCCGCGAACCTTCCGAAGAAGTTCTTCAAGTTCGACAACACGATTGAGGGATAGCCCGACGGCAGGTTCATCAAGAAGAATCACGCTCGGCTCACTTACAAGAGCTCTAGCAATCTCGATAATTCGCTGCTGCCCGAAAGAAAGCTCGCCACCATCACGATCAGCGAACTGTGTCATTCCGACGAACTCGAGAGCAGCCCACGCCTTGTCGGCGGCCGCACGTTCTTCCTGGCGCAATCTTCCGGTGGTGAATATCGCATCCAGAAGGTTCGTCTTCATCGTTGAATGCAGTCCGGCCATCACATTCTCAAGGACCGTCATGCCCTTGAAGAGTTGGCTCGACTGGAACGTCCGGCGCATTCCCCGAGATGCAATCTCGCTCGACTTCAACCCGAACAGTGAACTTCCATCCAGAAGAATTTCTCCGGAGGTCTGTTTGCTAACGCCAGTGATTGCATTGAGGAGCGTCGTTTTTCCCGCACCGTTCGGACCGATGATTCCGCGAATTTCCGCAGGCGCGATCTCCAAAGACACTTCATCGAGGGCGACAACGCCGCCGAAACTGACGCCGAGCTTTCGAACTTCGATTTTGGGATGGGCGGCGATCATCTGTGGTCGCCCTTCCGACGCAGAGGCTCGCGCCATTCGTGAAGATGCTTCCGCAAGAGACCGGCGAGCCCGCCGGGAAGGAACAGGACGGTGAGGAGGATCATTCCCCCGAACGCAATCTCTTGGAGTTCTTTTGTTGTCCGCAATACTTCCTGAACACCAATCAGCCCGATTGCGCCGAGAATGGCGCCGGTGATCGAACCAAGCCCGCCGACGACAACCATAGCAAACTGCACAATCACCTGAAAGAGATCGTAACTTTCCGGAACTACGATCGTCAGGATTGGCGCGAAGAGTGCGCCGGCCGTCCCGGCATAGAAGGCGCTCAGTGCATAGACAGTCGTTTTGGTTCGAGTGAGATCTATCGCAAGGCCTTCAGCCGCTACCTCGCTTTCGCGAATCGCGACGAATGCGCGCCCAAATCGGGATCGCAGGATGTTAAGCGTGACGACAGTCAAGCCTACGGCAATTGCCAGGCTGACGTAATAGTGCGTGGTCTCCCAAGCACCCGGAGTTCCGTAGTTGATCGCTGCCATTCGGATGCCGGTGGGCCCTCCGGTCACAGCGTCCCAGTGGGCGAATACCCAAACAGCAAACTGCGCAAAAGCAACCGTCGCGAGCGCCAGATAGAGTCCGGAAAGTCGCAACGCGGGGAGCGCTACGAGCACGCCAATAACCATCGCCGCACATCCACCAAGCGGCAGGGCAATCCCATAGGGAATGCCGAGCTTCGTACGAGCGATTGCTGCTGCATATGCGCCAATGCCAAACAACGCAGCGTTCACGAACGCTAGAAGTCCTGCATATCCGAGCAGCAAATTCAGGCCAAGCGCCAGAATAATGTAGATAAAGACGAGGTTTCCAACAAAGATCTTGTATTGATTGAGAAAGAACGGCGCGATCAGAGCCATCAGAAGAAGCGTGGCAAAGATGGGAACTGGAGACAACAATTTACGCATGTTCCCTTACGCCTTCCTCTGCTGATAAACACCGAAAAGACCAGAGGGACGGAAGACAAGCACCACCATGATGACAATGAAGGCCGCAATCTCCTGCAGGGCGGAGTCAATGTAGCCCGATGCAAACTGCTCGATGAGCCCCACCAACAGCCCGCCGACAACTGCACCGACCATGCTTCCCAGTCCGCCTAAGATCGTCGCTGCAAAAGCTTTGATCAAGAAGCCGGCCCCGATATCTGGAGAAATCAGCGTAAGAGGCGCCATTAGAACGGCGGCCGCACCGGCGACTGCTGCGCCAATGGCCCAGGTCCAGGTGTAGACGTTTTCAACACGAATGCCGACAAGATAGGCCGCTGAGCTGTTTTCACTGGTTGCCTGCATAATCTTGCCTGCTTGCGTGCGTGAAAAGAAGATCGCAAAGGCGAGCATAAAGACGATCGCCGCACCCAGGACGATCAACTGCTGCGGCAAAATGGGAATGTCGTAGATGAATATTGGAGCCGGGTCGATGAAGGCAGGAATGCTGAGATACTCTCCCTTCCCGCCCCAGAAATATCGACCAATGCCCTTAAGAAGGTACGAGAAGCCGACAGTCGCCAAGACCATTGTTAGGGCAGGCGCCTTGATAAGCGGCCTATAAACAAGGCGGTCTGATATCACGCCCAGACCGAAAGAAAGGACGACAGCGATAACGAGGGCAATTACATATGGGAAGGCAAGATACTCGATTAGGCTGTAGGCGAAAAACCCGCCGAGCATAAAGAGTTCGCCATGCGAAAAGTTTATGTGACCAGTTGATCGATATACAAGCACGAGACCGATTGCGACCATTGCATACAGCGCGCCTGTCGTGAGGCCACTCGTCAGCAAAAATGGAAACATCGGGCTTGGATCCTTTGTAAACAAAAACAGTTAGGGGCAGGGATCGGTCTTCAATCCCTGCCCCTTGACTTGCATCACTTCAGATTAGTTGTACCAACCTGGATTACGTCTCCACCGCGGAGAGAAAACCACGCCATCGACCGGTAGCACTGGTGATTGCTTGGCTTGCAAGAGATTGGGCCGGCATACGCTTGGCTTTCAACCGTGAGATCCGACATAGCCTTTGCGATGCTCTCACGCGTGAGATCCCGCCCGGCCTTTCTAAGAGCAGCAACAACGAACTCGGCGCTCGCCACGCCAAACAGGTGCCAAGTCATGAATGTGTCAGAAGGATAGTGCTTCTTGACGACTTCCTTCCAATTGGCAACTGACGGATCGTCCGGAAGTTTGGTGGGAGCGAGCGCCTCGAACTTGTCCATCGCGCCACGGACCCCAATACTTTGTTCCATCGCACGCATGTCACTGATTGCCGATCCACCGACCACGATCGGACGATATCCAATCTTGTACATGTCGCGCATCAGAATCGTTGCCGCCTTGGGGAAGAGAACGGCAATAACCGCGTCAGCACCAGAGGCCCTCAGCCGCAGCGCCACCGCCGTTGCGTCGCTCGGATCCGGCGACAGATCCTCATCTGCAACCGCAGTGATGTTCCGGGTCTTGAGGCTTTCAAGCAGCGGCGCATAACGGCTGTCCGCCCAAGCATCCCGCTGCCTTACGATCGCAATCTTTTTTGCTCCCAGATCGATCGCGCGCTGAAGCTGCCCCTCCGTCTCCATCCAGCCAGCAAGCATGGTCGTGAAGATCATTGGGTTGACCGGATCGGTCAGCTGGGGAGCAGTCGATGCAGTAATCACCCACGGGATCTTCGCAGCGACAATGTCAGGCATCGCCGCCAGGCTGGCGTTCGAGCAGCCGCCACCGTGAATCATGAAAACGTTGTGCTGGTGGATCAGCTTCTTCGCGGCTGCCACTGCCTGATCAGGCCTGCACGCATCATCTTCTCTTACGTAACGAAGTTTCCTGCCGTGAATCCCACCAGCGGCGTTCACTTCGTTATAAACCGACTCGACCCCGTCGTAGATCGTCTTGCCGTTATGATAAAGCGGTCCGGTCAAGACACCCAACGCGCCAATGAGAATTTCATTGTCGGTCACGCCAACTTCCGCTGCGCCGGTCGGGTTATGAAGAAGTACCCCACCCGCGACAAGCATTGCTCCCATAAAAAGTTTTCCGCGATTCATGCTCCGCCTCCTTCGTGGATTATGTTTTTGAGCTTCCGTGCGACTTCAATGCCAAATCCGTAATGCCAAATCCGTGCCGCCGGTCCGACATGCCGCAACCAGTGCGGCGTTCAAAACAAACGCGCCGCGCCGCTTGAAAGATCAAGCGCTGAGTTTGCGGAACTTGTGGCCGAACCATGTTCGCCCTCCGACGGGACGGGAATATCTCGTCCATTGACATTGATGAAACATGAACCATGGTTCATTTGTCAAGCTGCGATGTCGATAAAACATTGAAACATGAATCATGTTTCATTATTTTGAGGTGAGAATATGCTTTCTCGAGTGGAGGAACGTCAGCCTGAGCTTCCGGATCAATCGTCCGCGCGTCCGCCATGTCGAAGACGAGATCGCGCGACGCGCATCAACGCGACTGCTGACGCAGCCGGACGATGACTGTCGAATGCCAGTCGATTCGACAGTCGACATGAAAGGGAAAATCGAATGAGCACGGCAGATGACGTGATTCTCTCCGAAGTTCGCGGCGCGGTCGCCATCCTTACAATAAACCGCCCAAAAACCCTAAATGCCCTCGATGTGCCGACCCTCCTGGTCCTCGAGAAAACCTTTGCCACGCTCGAAGCCGACGATACTGTCCGCGTCATCGTCGTCACCGGCGCTGGCGAAAAAGCCTTCGTCGCCGGCGGCGACATAAGCGACCTCAACTCACGGGGTGGGCTCACCCACTATCAGGAGTTCGCGGAGACAATCCACCGAGTGTTTCGGCGCATTGAAGTCTGCGACAAGCCGGTTATTGCAGCGATCAATGGCTACGCACTGGGCGGCGGGACCGAACTGCTTTTGGCAACGGACATCCGATTCGCTGCATCCACTGCCCGCTTCGGACTGCCTGAGATTACGCTTGGAATCATTCCGGGCGCCGGTGGCACGCAGAGGCTACTGCGGCAGGTGCCGTTGTGCCGTGCCAAAGAAATAATGTTTTCGGGAAAACATTTTCCAGCCGAAACCGCGCTGGAGATCGGGCTGATCAACCGGATCGTAGAGCCCGCACAGCTCATGCCGGAAACCCTCCGATTTGCGGAAGAGATCGCGGCTAAATCGCCGCTGATTTTGAAGATCCTCAAGCGGACCTTGACGGATGGTGCCGACATGACGCTGACGTCCGCGCTGGCGCACGAGAAAGCCATGGCAAGCATTGTTTTCGACAGCGCGGATGCACACGAAGGCTGCAGCGCGTTTCTAGAGAAGCGGAAGCCGGTCTTTACCGGAAAGTAACACGCCGATTTGCAATGGAGATCGACTATGGATTTTTCACTGACGAGCGAACATCAACTCCTTATCGATACGGCGCGAAAGGTCGGCGACAAATTCGGCTTGGACTACTGGCGGAACTGCGATGAGAACAAGAAGTTCGCTGGGGAGTTCTGGCAGGCGATCTGTGACGCGGGCCTCGCAGGGGTTGCTCTTCCAGAGGAGTACGGCGGCTCCGGGCTCGGAATGCTCGAAATGGCGCTGATCATCGAGAATCTTGCCGTCGGCGGCGGCGGCTCGACGCTTGGCCAGATTTTCATGAACAATCCGATCTTCGGCGGCGTTCCGCTGGTGAAGTTCGGAACCAAAGCGCAGAAGGACGAAATGCTCCGCGCACTCGTCGAAGGGCGCATGCGTTTCGCGATGGCACTGACGGAGCCGGACGTCGGATCGAACACGCTGGCGATGAAGACCTTCGCGCGCCGCGCTGACGGCGGCTGGAAGATAAACGGCAGCAAGATTTGGATTACATGCATGCCGCAAGCGCAGAAAGTCTTGGTGATCGCGCGAACGACGAAGATCGAAGATGCACCGCGCCGGACCCAAGGCATAACGATGTTCTTGATCGACCGGGACCGCGGCGGGCTGACGCATAGTGAGATCGACAAGGTCGGGACAAATACGAATCCTTCCAGCAATGTCTATTTCGACGACGTGTTCGCACGCGATGACGAAGTCGTCGGCACGGTGGACGGCGGCTGGCCCGAGCTTCTTGAGGTTCTGAATACCGAACGAATCGTGACGACGGCGGGACTCGTCGGCGCCGGCAAGCTCGCGCTCCGTCTCGGCGTCGACTACGCAAAAAATCGCAAAGTTTTCGGCAACACCCCCATTGGGGCGTATCAAGGCCTTCAGTTCCCGCTGGCCGAGGCCCACGCTGAAATCGAATGCGCGCGCCTCATGAACCTTAAAGCCGCCTGGCTCCACGACAACGGCATGCCCTACGGCTCCGAGGCGAATACGGCGAAGTTTCTAGCAGTGCGCGGCGCGACCCAAGCGATCGAGCGGGCGATGCAGACGATGGGCGGCATGGGTTTTGCGAAAGACATGCACGTTGAGCGACTGTGGCGCGATGCGCGTCTCTTCCAGTTCGCGCCCGTGTCCGAAGAAATGATCCTGAATTTCATCGCGATCCACGATCTCGGCCTGCCGAAGGGCTACTAGGTCGCCTGTTGGTCCTTTTAGCGAGGAGAATGCCATGGACTTGCAATTGCGCGGCCGGAGAGCACTTGTTACGGGAGGCAGCAAAGGTATTGGACTCGCCGTCGGCGAAGTTCTGGTTGCCGAGGGCTGCAACATTATTCTTGCGGCCCGCGACGGGGAGAGGCTTGCAAAGGCAGCGCAAACGCTGCGATCCAACGGCGGCGGATCTGTGGATACTGTTGTCGCCGATCTCGGCAAGGCGGACGACCAGGCGAGATTGGCAAGCGAATTTGGCGACGTCGACATTCTCGTAAACAATGCCGGCTCAAATCCTCCAGGCGAAATCGACGACATCACCGAAGAGGTGTGGCGGCGCGCTTGGGACCTAAAGGTTTTCGGCTACATAAACATGACACGCGCCTTCTATTCGAAGATGAAGCAACGCCGGTCGGGTGTGATCGTGAACGTCATCGGCAATTCCGGCGAGCGAATGCAGTCGCGCTACATTTTGGGTTCGTCTGGAAACAGCGCGCTGATGAGCATGACAAAAGCCCTTGGCGCTCGCTCGCCGGACCACAATGTCCGTATTGTCGGGGTCAATCCGGGCCTGACCGCCACGGATCGGGCGATGTTCATGCTCGAAGGATGGAGCCGGGACGCGTACGGGACGCCGGATCGTTGGGCCGACTTCATCGGAAAGCTGGATCTTCCGTTCGGACGCATGGGAGAGGCAAAGGAGGTTGCCGACGTCGTGGCTTTCCTCGCGTCGCCCCGCGCCGCCTATGTTAGCGGCACGATCGTCACGGTGGACGGCGGGGCAAGCAACCGTAACGCTTGAGGTAATCAATGAGCGATATCGTCAGGATCGAGACGGGGCCGCGAAGCAGCCAGGCAGTTGTCTACAACGGCGTCGTGCATCTGGCAGGGCAAGTGGCGCGCGGTTCAGAGAACGCATCAGTCGCTGCGCAGACGCACGAAATCTTGCGCAACATAGACCGTCTTCTTGTTGCCGCCGGAAGCGACAAATCCAGGCTGATCACTTCGACGATTTTCCTGGCCGACTTCCGACGATTCGACGAAATGAATGACGTCTGGATGGCATGGGTAGTGCCCGGCTCCACGCCAGCGCGCGCGGTCGTCGAGGCAAAGCTCGTCACGCCGGGCTTCGGGGTCGAGATTTTCGTGCAGGCGGCGGTATCGACCTGAACGCGAGTCGATGTTTTGGCGGCTGAAAGTCCGCCATTGATGTGTTCGGAGGAAGTCTGATGGCGCACCAGGGACCGTCCAACGCACTTTCGGGACTGCGCGTCCTCGATTTGACGCGAGTCCGTGCCGGACCGGCCTGCTGCCGCGTTTTCGCGGACTTCGGCGCGGACGTCATCAAGATCGACGCGACGGCAGGCGCGGATCCGAACGAAGGAATGAGCGGCCCCCGCCACGGCTACGACATGCTCAATCTTCACCGCAACAAGCGTTCCTTGACGCTCAATCTGAAGAAGCCCGAGGGGGTAGATGTCTTCAAGCGCCTCGTAGAAACGGCCGATATCGTCGTCGAGAATTTCCGCCCTGACGTAAAAGACAGGCTGGGAATCGGGTACGAGAACCTAAAAGCGATCAATAAACGCATCATACTCGCGTCGATTTCGGGGTTCGGCCAAGACGGTCCGTATGCATCGCTGCCAGGATTCGATCAGATCGCCCAGGGAATGGGCGGCCTTATGGCGGTTACCGGGCTGCCGGGTCAGGGCCCTATTCGGGCAGGCGCAGCGATAGCCGACATTTCGTCCGGGCTTTATGCCGCGATCGGCATCTTCGTAGCCCTTCAGGAGCGGGCGCGCTCCGGCGAGGGCCAGTGGGTCCAATCTTCGCTGCTCGAGGCCCAGATTGCGGTGCTCGACTTTCAGGCGGCTCGATATCTCGTCGATGGCGTCGTTCCAGAGCAATCTGGCAACGATCATCCGTACTCGACGCCGATGGGCGTCTTCGCCACATCGGACGGGTTCATCAATCTCGGCGTGGGCGGCGACGGACATTGGAAGAGTCTCTGCGGCGTCTTCCAAAAGCCCGATTGGGTCTCCGATCCGAAATTTGCGACGGGCGAGGCCCGCCTCAAGAATCGCCCCGAGATCAAGGCGATGATCGAGCCGCTTTTCAGATCGCGGAGCAGCGAAGAATGGATGCGGGATCTCGCAAATGCCGGCGTTCCCGCCGGGCCGATTTACCGAATGGACGAAGTCTTCGACGATCCGCAAGTTCGGCATCTAGGTATGGCGGTCCCCTGTACCCATCCTATTCGTGGCGAAATCTCCCTCGTAGGGCAGCCCGTGAAGCTGTCCCGGACGCCCGCCGCCATTCATAAATCGTCGCCCGACGCGGGGGCGCATTCTGACGAACTGCTCGACGAACTCGGTTTCAGCGAAGCGGATAAGGCCCGACTACGCGCCGTTGGCGCCGTCTAGAACACAGGACCATGGAAACGGGCACCGTAAACTTCAGCAAAGAAGGGGGCGTCGCTCGGATCACAATTTCGAACGAGTCGCGCAGAAACGCGATTTCGCTCCGCATGTGGGAAAAACTGCACGACGCCCTCGCGGATGCGAACGACGACCGCAACATCCAAGTCGTCATGCTTCGCGGCGCAGGCGACAAGGCTTTCAGTGCGGGTGCCGACATATCGGAGTTCCAGCTTGTGCGTTCGACCCCCGAGCAGATCGCGACTTACGAGGGGGTCTGCATGCAAGTCCAGCGCGCCCTCGAATGCCTCGGCAAACCGGCGATCGCTGCAATTGGAGGAATTTGCTACGGAGGCGGCCTAAACCTCGCGATGGCATGCGACGTCCGCCTGGCCGCAGACACGGCGGCCTTCTGCGTTCCGGCAGCGAAACTGGGGATCGGCTATTCGCTCGACGAGGTGCTTGTCCTCGGAACGAAAATCGGAAGAAGTGCTGTCGCCGACCTTCTGCTCAGCGGCCTTCCCCTTCCAGCTCATGAGGCCCTTTTGGCCGGTATCGTTCAACGGGTGTGGCCCGCCAGTTCATTTTGGGAACGCGCCGACGCCTATATCGCCGCAATCGCCGGAAACGCGCCGCTTTCTATGGCGGCGATCAAGCGGTCTATCGCCACAATGCGGACAACGGTAAGCGATTCGGAGCGGGCCGAAATTGCCCGCCTCGTTGCCGCCTGCGACGCAAGCGCAGATTTTCGCGAGGGCCAGGAGGCCTTCAGGGAAAAGCGTCGGCCGAGATTTACGGGCAGATAGGCCCCCCAAGGCACTTCAATCCAGTGGAGAGACCGATGCCGAATAGTGAAACTCCCGCTTCGCCGCGTATCCTCTACGGCAAATCGGGCGGAGCCGCGACGTTGACGATATCGCAGCCGAGCAAACTGAACGCGATGACGTTTGAGATGTGGTCCAGCCTTGCGGACAGTGTCCGGGCGGCCGAAGCAGATCCCGACATACGCGTCATCGTGCTGCGTGGCGACGGCACGCGCGCGTTCTGCGCCGGTGCCGACATCTCGCAGTTCGGCGCCATGCGGGATAGCGACGATGCCGTGGCCAGCTACGAAAAAGCCGTTTCCGCCGGTACGGCGGCGCTCGCGAATGCCTGCAAACCGACCGTCGCCGCGATCTCCGGAATCTGCTTTGGCGGCGGGTTCGGCCTGTCCATGTGCTGCGATCTGCGAATCGCCGCTACCGACTCCAGGTACCGCATACCAGCGGCACGTCTGGGCCTCGGTTACGCCTTCAGCGGAGTCGAACTAATCGCAAAAAAGATCGGCATAAGCCAGACAGCGGATCTTTTGATGAGCGCGAGAATCATCGACGCGAAGGAGGCCGGCGCGATCGGCATCCTGAATGCCGTGTTTGACGCAGCCACATTCGCGCAGGAGTCCGAAAACTATATCCGCAGGATCGCGGCAAACGCACCGATCACGCTTCGGGCCGCGAAGGCGGCGCTCAACGAAATAGTGAAGCCGGTTGCGGCAAGGGACGTATCGAAGGTGGATGCGCTCGTCGCCGCTTGCTTCAAGAGCGAAGACTACCGGGAAGGTCGAGCCGCATTTGCGGAGAAACGGGAGCCGAATTTTAAGGGCTATTGAGGCTTGCGCATCAACGCCGCCGGATTTTCGATGTAGTGGACGATTCGGTTCAGAAATTTTGCCGCCCCGACTCCGTCCAGCACCCGGTGATCGGCGGCGAGCACCAAGCCGAGTTCGTGTTTCAACAGCGCTTCGCCGCGCGCACCCGGCCGGAAGGTGTCGCGCACGCTCCCGACGCCGAGGATTGCCGTCTGCCCCGGATTCACGATCGGCGTCAGATATGTGACGTTGTGCATTCCCACGTTTGAGACGGTCACTGAACCACCCGCGAGATCGTCCAAGGTAAGCCGGCCGGCGCGGCCGCGCTCGATCAAAGCGGCCGACGTTGCTGCGATTTCATCGAGATCCATGCGGCCTGCGTCGCGCAACACCGGCGCCATAAGGCCTCGATCGGTTTGAACGGCGATTCCGACATCGATCGATTCGAATTTGGCGAATCCAGTATCTCGCCATACGCGATTTACGTCCGGGCACTCGGTCAGCGCGCGCGCAACCGCGCATACAACGACATGGGTAAGCGTGAGCCGCCGCGATGCACCCAAATTGAGCTGCTCGCGCAGCGACAAGGCGGCAGCCACGTCCGCCTCGGTCGCCACGTAAAAATGCGGGATATCCCGTTTAGCCGCCGACAGTCGCTTGGCGATCGCCAGCTGAACGCTGTCGGCCTGCGAAAACCCGCCGTCGGCCGAAGCGACGCGTCTCGGCCTTTGCGAAATCGCAGCGAGTACGTCGGCTGCTTTGATCCGCCCGCGCGGGCCCGATCCGGCGACGACTGCGAGATCAACATTCGATTGACGGCTCAATCGGCGCGCAAGCGGCGTCGAGAGTATGCGGCTGCCTGGGTTCCGGGATAAGGGGAGAACCGTCGATGGTTCGGCGTCAGCGACCGGCGGCGGCGCGGAATCGCCATCCGCAGCCGCCATTCCGGCGCCAGTCCAGGATGCGATTGCGGTCCCGACCGGCACAGTCGTTCCCGCCGGGACGAGAAGTTCGATCATTTCACCTGCAGTCGGCGCCTCGACTTCATTGGCAATCTTTTCGGTTTCGACGACGCAGATGATGTCGCCTTGCGCGACACGGTCGCCGGGCTTGACCTTCCACTCGGCCAAGAGCCCCTCGGTCATCGTGAGACCGAGCTTCGGCATGAGGATGTTCTGGCCGGGTTTCATTGTTGGGCGCTTCCCGCGATTTCAGACCAGCAACTTTTTCGCCGCCGCCACGAGGCGGCTACTGTCCGGCCGACATTCAACTTCGAGACTTTTGGCGAAAGGAATGGGCATGAACGGTGCCCCCACCCGAAGGATCGGAGCGTCGAGTTCATCGAAGCCAATATCAGCCATACGGGCGGCAACTTCTGCACCAACCCCGAACGCCTCGACTGCTTCGTGCGCGACAATGAGCCGGTGCGTGCGCGCAAGCGACGAAAGCACAAGTTCCTCGTCCCAAGGCTGGATGGAGCGTAAATCGACGATCTCGGCATCGATCTTTTCGGCCTCGAGGATCTGCGCGGCATCCAGCGCGGTATGAACCAACGCGCCGTACGTAACGATCGTGAGATCGCGTCCCGACCGGACGATGTTTCCTTTGCCGATCGGCACAGCCTGCGGCTTGTCCGGAAGCTCGCCCTTCATCCCATAAAGCGCTTTGTTTTCGACGACGACGACCGGATTGGGATCGGCGATGGCGCTCCGGATCAGGCCGTACGCATCGGAAACGGTCGCTGGGCACACAACCTTCAGACCGGGGATATGTGCGAACCAAGCCTCAAGACATTGGGAATGCTGTGGCCCGGCATTCAGTCCGCCGCCATGCGGGGTCCTGATAACGAGCGGCACTGACCGCTGGCCGCCGAACATGAAATGGGCCTTCGCGGCTTGGTTGACAAGCGCATCCATCGTCAATGTCATGAAGTCCATGAACATGATTTCAACGACCGGACGCAGACCAGACAACGCGGCTCCAACCGCGGCCCCCACAATCGCGGCCTCGGAGATCGGCGTATCCCGGACGCGGCCTTCTCCGAATTTCTCCGCAAGGCCCTTAGTGACGCCGAAAGGCCCACCTGCCGCAGCGATATCTTCGCCCAGAAGGATGACCGACGGATCTTCCGCCATGGCATCGGTCAGCGCGTTTCCGATTGCCTTTCCATATCTGACCTCGGCCATCGTCAGCTCCTCACCGGCGCGTACACGTCTCGAGACGCGCGCGCATAATCGGGGGCCTGTCCCATACGGGCGGCTTCGACTGCCGAGTCGATCCGACTTTCAATTGCGGCTTCAATCGCTTCGAGCGAAGCCACCGAGACTCCCGAATCAATCAGCTTTCGTCGCGCCCGCGCGACCGCGTCATCGGGGCCAAGAGCCGCAATCGGCTCCCGGTATTTCTGTTGATCGCCTTCGTAGTGACCCCGAATGCGGGTAGTCCGGCATTCGAGCACAAAGGGGCCACCGCCACCGCGAATAGCCGCAACAACGCGGTCGGCCGCCAGCCACACCGCCTCGAAGTCATTGCCGTCGAGCTCCTCGTGCGGGATCCCATAGGCTTTAGAAAGATCCGCGAGATTGGCGGCGACTTGACGGCTTGTCGGCGAGAACTCTGCCCAGCCGTTGTTCTCGCAAACAGCCAGGAGTGGCAGCTTCCACAGCGCAGCCAGGTTGAGGCTTTCGTGGAGCACGCCCTCAGCCATCGCGCCATCACCAAAGAACACGACAGCGATGTCGGTGGTCCCACGGGTCTGATGCGCCAACGCGCTGCCAAGCGCGATCGGAATTCCGGCACCGACGATGCCGTTTGCGCCGAGCATTCCGATTGAAAGATCAGCGACGTGCATCGAGCCGCCGCGGCCGCCGCAAACGCCCTCTTCCTTTCCCATGATCTCGAGAAAGAACCGATCAAGCGGCATACCTTTGGCCAACGCATGGCCGTGGCCCCGGTGGGTCGAAGCGATCGTATCAGAGGCGCGAAGAACCGCCCCGATCCCTGCCGGAACGGCCTCCTGACCGATACTCAGATGAATGAAACCCGGCACCTCCCCATCGGCGAAAAGACGCGATAGCCGGAGCTCGGTTTGGCGCACCAGCGCCATCGTTTCATAGAGCGAAAGAAGTTTCGTATTTTCGATCGCGGGCATCTCAAACCAGCTTTCTGACCTTTGCATATTCGGGCGACCGGCCGATCTGGTCCGCCACAAGCATCCCGGACACGCCCATCTGCCTGCCAGATTGGGTTTGGTCGTGTCGCGGAAGGCCAATTGCCGCTTTGGAACTAGGTCTGTACTGCATGGCGATATTCCAATCCGTACAACCGCTTGTCACCGTGGGCCGCAGGACAGAAAGGCACCCGCCCATTCACGTTGAATAGGCTATCGACATCAAATATTGCGGTCAATAGTTATGAATTATGAGTCGATATTCATATTTTGCCGAGAATGTTTCTGCGCATCAATCGTCGGACGTGAATTTCAACATTTCACGAAATCGACCGAAAACTTGCCCTAGGGCTTCGAGCGCCTACCGCCGAAAAGTCCGTGTCGAATGAATTTCCCGTAAGCTCGAAACATCGATTCGGGCGGTTGCTTCACTTTGCCATCCCAATAAGCGTAGCGAAGGCTCAGATAGCTGCGAGCAGCCATCAGCACAAACACGATGGCTTCGAGTTCATCCTCCTCGTATCCCGGCAGATCGCCCGCCGCCCAGGCGCGCTTCAAGGCACGCAGGTATTTGGCGGAAATGTTTTCCAGATGCTCACGGTGCCCTGTCGGAGCAAAAAGTTCGGCTTCGTTTAAGATTCGATAGAACTCTGGCGCTTCGATCAGATACTGAAAAAAAACGCTGAATCTCTTTTCTTCCCGCTCGCGCTCACTGGTGCATTTTCGCGTCTCGGCTGCAATATAGTCCAGCATTCCCTCGCCGAGCACAGGCAGCAATTGATCAAGAAGGTGCTGTCGCGATTCGAAATAATTGTAAAAGGTCCCCTGAGCGACCTTGGCTTTCGCGGTTATCCGAGAAATCGAGGCACCGACGTATCCATACTTGCCGACGACCTCTGCGGCCGCTTTGAAAAGGGCGTCACGCACGCGCTCAGCCCGCTCAGCTCGTGTCGAGCGGGGCTTGCCCTGACGGATCTTCACAATACGCCGTTCGGATAACTTCTTTTTCTGCTGCACGCCGGTCGATCATCACTTAACGTTTGAAAACACGAGCTTTTGTCATACCCCCGAAGACATTGTCAATTGCAAGCTATGCAGCCCAAATGGCTGCACGAAGCATCTACTCGCGGCAGTAGGATCGACACCCCGCCATTCCAATCATACAATCGCTCCACGCAGACCCAATCATGTTCGGGCGGGGCAACAATGGCCAATTTCGATCTATCGGGAAAAACAGCGCTCGTAACAGGTGCATCGTCGGGTCTGGGGCGAAGCTTTGCAAAGACACTTTCTGGAGCGGGCGCGAATGTGATCCTGGCAGCTCGGAGAGTTGAGCAGCTCCAGGCTTTAAGAGGAGAGATTGAAGCTGGCGGCGGGCGCGCCGAAATAGTCAAGATGGACGTCACATCCGATGCATCCATCGAAGCCGCTTTCGAACAGGCGTGGCAGCTTATGGGCCCCGTCCAGATCATCGTCAACAACGCGGGGGTTGCTGCCACTAAACGAATGCTCGACAGAGACGAAGGTGAGTGGCGGCAAGTACTCGATACAAATCTCATCGGGGCCGCCAATGTTGCTCGGGCCGCTGCGCAGCGATTGGTCGATGCAAAACTCTCCGGAGGATCGATCATCAACATCGCGTCGATCCTCGCTCTGCAGAGCGCGCTGGGTGTTGCAATCTACGCTGCGTCAAAGGCTGCGTTGCTCAGCCTGACCAGATCGCTCGCACTTGAATGGGGCCGCAAGGGAATTCGCGTAAATGCAATTGCGCCTGGATACGTAAAGACCGATCTCAGCAAAGAGTTCTTCGATCGGAAAGCTGGAAAACTTATTGATCAGATTCCGCTAAAAAAGTTTGTTGATCCGTCTGATCTAGATGGTCCATTGCTCCTGCTCGCTTCCGACGCGTCAAGTTGGATGACGGGATCTACGCTTGTCGTTGATGCCGGTCACAGCCTCGTATTTGAGGCATGAACCCAAGAGCCTGAGTTCACTATCGTGACGGACCGAAAGGGTTCTGAAAGATCCATTCCGACCCTCATCTGAGAATCGTCTACGGGAAAAAAACGTTGAAAAATACAACCAATCTCGTGTGCCAGATGTTATCTTTCTTTGTCCGATTTTGAAGCATTGAATGTTCAAATGTGTTGATGTCGCGCTGGTCGCAGATTTGAGACGGATGCATTTTGTCAATAACGAGCCTTTCGCGGCGAAGCGAAAACTATTGCAGCTTTCCTGCGCTATCAAGCCACGGTTTAAGATAGAATTCTGGAAAGAATGCTGCTGCATGAAAAACATCGCTCTTTCTGACAGTCCCGATTTTCAGAGATAGGAGAAGAGTTGGGCGCCGGCCGACTAGGGGATCAGTATTCCCTTGGTCAGAGGCCGCGGCAGTTTCGGTGACCTCAGTACCGTCGATGTACCACTGAGTATTTCTGCCGTTTTCTGAACATCGATAAATCAATGGGTTAGACAGCTGGGCAAAACAACAAAAAAGGGGGCCTAAGCCCCCTCTTGAATCAAGCTAAGTTATTGATTCTAAACTGGTAGCGGCGGAGGGATTTGAACCCCCGACCAAGGGATTATGATTTCTATTGCAAGTGCCATATTCAAAGTACCTGATACAGTATTGAGAGGACCTTGCGAGGAGAAAATTTCCCGTCGATGGAACTCGCACAATTTTTATACCATAAATAAAATCCTCCACGCAAATTTATTTTTCAGTTTCGGCTCAAAATTCGCCGGAAAATTCTGAAAATCATTCGTCCTCACTCGGCAAAAACTCGACGTCAGCGCCCGTCACCGAAGCCGAAATCTCTTCGATTTTTTTCGAAATCTCGTCCATTTCCTGAAGATCTCGCGCCGGATCTCGCCACAAGTGACCGTAGAAATTGAGCGTGTGCAGAATATTCGAGTGCCCCATGCGCGCCTGAATTCGCTTCGGATCAAGGCCAATATCGATTTGAATCGATGCAAATGTATGCCGCAGGGAATGCAGCGTAAAAGCCGGCCTAAGAGAGGTTGAGCCGCTTTTGTCTGCCTTTCTCAGTTTATCCGACTGGTCGCCCTCATCCGTTTCTGGCGCCCCAGAAATCAGCCCGACATCATTCATAAATCGAAAGAAATCGCGATTATAGAAGTTGTTCGGGTTGATCGGCTTGGCTCGCACCGACAAAATTAGATCCGCAGGACCCAGTGTTTTCTTGGAAATCCAATGCCGCAAAAGCATCGCCAACCGGCTCGGGACTGGGACAATCCTGGCACTGCTATACGTCTTCAGCGGCCCCAGATTCCGCTGATGATCCGCCCTGCGCCTTACAGAAATCGTGGCCGGCTGAGCGTCAAGATTCAGATCCGCGACGGATAGCCCGCGAATCTCCGATGCGCGGAGCCCGGAAAAGAGGGCGATATTCAAAAATACGATCACATTGCTCAAGGGCAATGGGCCTTTTGGACCTACCCCACCCAGGGCAGTTGTAAGAGTACCCAACTCCGATTTGGTCAAAAACCGATGCTTCCGCTCATTGTTTTCCATGTTGCCCTCCCGCAAAAAGCCAATTTTTCGCCTTGATCCGCCGCGCAATCCAGACGACGGATCTTCTTTCAGGTGGCCCCGAACCATTGCGAACTTGAAAATCCGACGCATCGTCTGAAAGACGTTTTTCGCCTGTACAGGCGAAAGCCTTTCCCGCAATTCGCTCGTTTTGGTGATGACTACGTCGCGAGTGAGTTGCTGAAGCCTTATATCGGCGAACGCTGGATTCAGGTGCGCAGATACATGGCAGCGGTACTGATTCACGGTGCTAACTTCGAGGCCGCTGAACTTCGTCTCGGATAGGTAGATCTCGGCGATTTCTTTGAATGAGATTTCAGCGGTATCTCGCCCGCTAGTAGGAGTCCTAGGGGCAGCAGCGTATGCGCATGCGGCCGCGCGAGTCGGAAACTGACGCCGCCGGCTCTCACCATTTTCGCGAAATTCTACGACAAACGCGGTCCCGCGCCCGCCTGCGGACTCCCAACTTCGACGATAGATATAGAAGGCCATTGGTTGCTTCCCCATGATCGACGCATCCCATCATGGGGGCAACCGTCTTAAAATCGGCCGCGGCGGAAGCGCGTCTGAAAAGGTTAACTCCTACTAGCTTGATTCAGTTTCATTTTCTTTGGTCGAAAGCTTCGACGGGCGGTCGCTCGGGAGGATTGTTGGGGTGTCGGGCTGGCTTTTTGCCGTTTGAGCCGATGTCGACGCACCGCCTGCCTCGGGGGAAGTATCCTCACGCGACGTAAGAACAAAATGCATCAAATCACCTGCGGAAACGTTTCTGACAGCGGCAAGGGCTGCAATCTCGCCGAGGGCAGAAATTGAAAAGCCCGTGTCCGTCGGCAGCGACTTCTGGAGTTTGGTCACCTCCTTGCTGAAGTTTTTGAGTTCCAACTGTTTTAGACGCTTGAGTGCTCGAGACTCCTTCTCCCGCAACTTCTCGATCTCGTTCTCCCTGTCTCCAATAGCCGAACGCGTGCGCGCGAGCGTGTTGTTGAGCGCAAGAATACTCTTGGATTGCTTTGAGGTTGCGGCGCTTTCATCTTGGGGCATGGCATCACCTTTCGTAGGGTTACGACCATGTCAGTATGCATAGAGCCTCTTAAAATCCGGCGCGCCGGAGGCTCCAATTCTGGTGCCCGGACCATTGTCACGGACAGTCGCTGAAGCTCCAGGGTCATTTTCCGAAGACGGCCTTTTTCATGATTCAACGACGCTCATCGCGTAAACACGACTGCTCTCTCTCTGAGCGGTAACCGCGTCAGACGCCAAATTTCCAATTCCGCCTTCCGCCGCACTGGATGTTAAGGCCGATCGGGCTAAGACATCCACGTGCGGTCGATCAGTCTCTGCCGCCGCCGAAGGCGGCGCGAACAGCAGGTCATCGGCCGAAGGCCGACGATTACTTCCCGTCAAGCCGGAGGCTTGACGGGAAGCGCAATAACGCGTCGTGCAATTTTCTGCGACGACGCGAAGGAGCAAAAAAGATGGCAAAGGGTAAAGACATCTCAGAATGGGATCGGCTCAAGGCGGGACAACTCGACGAACATGAGGCAACGCTGCTCGAGTCAGCAGGTTCGCGATCGCGCGGTCAGCCAGCGTTGTATCTCCGCCGCCGAATCCTTTCCAGAGCCCGCAGGTCGGCTCCAGCAGGTGATCGCGTCGAGCACATTCCGAACGGACAAAAACTCCCTAAATGGATGCAGAATTCGTTGAAACTTGCACCGTTTCATTTTTCCCACACGTTTGTGTCTCGTCAAAAAACATTCTCTCTTCCACCATCGGTGCTCTCAGGCAAGCGCGTTGCACTTTATCCGCAACGCCGCGATCTCGTAGCGCTAAATGAAGTCAAAGGTGTCATCCGAAATTCGCGCCACCGCGTGTGGACAATCGCGCCAAACCATCCATTTCTTGAGACTACTATAGGCATCCAACTACGATCAAATTTTGCAGCGATTTCCCGAGCGCTTGAGAACAACAAAGCGTCGAACTTCAAAAAAGACTCGATAGCATCAAGGTTCCAAGCTTATCTCGAGCGAACGGGCGAGAACGAAAAGACACGCGAAAAATCAATTGAATCCGACGCAAAGGGAGAAATCTCTTTTGGCAATCTTGGAGCAACTTCCTCTGAGCGGGTATTGTTCTGGAACTACCTTGCACAGTTCGAACGGAGAGCCGACGCGCGGCTCCAATGTCGAATCATTGGTGAGCTGCCTCACTGGATTTCTGCGAGCGAACGCCGAAGGATAATGGAAGAGTTTTGTAAGATTTTCGAAGAGAAACGCCTTCCATTTTGGGCCGTGTGCCACAAGCCGGACGTAGAAATTGGCAGCGATCCGAGAAATTTTCATTTTCATATAATCTATTCAGATCGTCCCTTTTCAGAAGATATCGAAAAAGAAAAGCGCTTATCCGACAAAAAAGATCGCACTGCGCAAGGCGAGGCTTGGATAAAATTTCTCAAAAAAAGAATGGCTGATACGGTGAATTCACAACTTGTCGAGACGGCATTGCTCAGCGGCGAAAAACCCGAGAGACTATTTTTCGAGGGTACATACAAGGATTTGGGGATCGAAGTCGCGCCGCTGCATCACCGCGGCCCGAAGGAAACAGCTCTATCGCGCAACGGGATTCTGTCAAAAACAGAAAAGAAAAACATCGAGATCATCGAGGCCCAAGATGATGCCGAGATCGAAAGCCTCCGAAGACTGTTCGAGAAGTTAGGCTCTGATGCTATCGCTATCTTAGAAACCTACCAAAAGGACTCTCCAAAACAGCCGTCGATCACCAATTGCAATCACCAAAAAATGATCGAAACAGAGGAAACTCGGTTGCTGTCCGCAATTGATTTAGCCTCAAATATTCTTCTGCAGCTTTACGACTCAATCCGAGCAAGACACTACCCCCTTACGCATCCGCATACGGAACAAGCCATCACGCGAGCGCGCGGACGAGAACGGCAAAACAACAAAAATTTCTCACCATCTGCCACCGTTTTAGAAAGATATCTGGGCTATCTATCGTCTCTCGACGACGATGGTGCCTACACACGTCTTGCCGAAAGCGTCGCCAAAAACGAAGGTATTTCTGACATAAAAACAGTGATTAGTTTGCGTCAATTGCTCGATTGCGACTTTCAGAATCTTACGCGACGTCTACGCAGTGCGCTCGAAGAAGCTGAAAATGCGCTGAGTAGTCTCAAAAGGCGAATTGAAAATTTCGAACGGATTTCCAAGGTCATAAATCAAAGAGAGGCAGCGAGGGAAGGACTTAGACAGTCCAATTCCCAAGCCGAAGCGGGGACTGGGGAAAAAGCTCAGAACTCCATCAATACAACAATTCCGAGTCAAACGACTTCCGTTACGCAAGCCCAGAATCGACAGTTTCTCCATGGTTCGAACCGTGGGGCGCTAAGGCTCTCGGCAGACCAGATGTATTCAAATCCGACTCAATCTCGCAGACCACTAAGTCTTTTAACAAAAAGCATTCAGCAAAATCCCGAAAAAGATGCTCATCTAGCTTCGGAGCAGACTTCAAAATCTTCGTCAAAACAACCTGAGAAATCGACGTCCACGACACGCCAGAGTGACAGTATCGCTGACCTTCTCAATAACCAGCAAAGCAAAAATCGAAGCCGAAACTCAAACCATGAGATGTAACCATCTTACGCGGCCGGGGATAAGGCCCCCGCCCTTCAGTGACAGAAGGGAACGCCCATGAGCGAGACGCAAAACCGGTGCGCTGCGGGGTGCCTCCGCAGAAGGGGGTGTGCCGAATAAATCTCGGCTGAGGCCAGGGGGAGGCGTTGACCTGACCGGGTTTTCATGGACCAGGCTGATTGAAATAATCAGTTTGGAAAGGAAACCGGTCAGGTCACAAATCTCTCGTGATATTCAATTCACTTCGACACCCGTGTCGAAATCGGCTTCAAACGCAGGGAAATTCGAATTGCGCTGGCACGTACCGCGACCCGTCAGTAACATAAATGTCATAAATTGTTTTGGGAGGGGAGAATGGCAGATACAAACGACGATCCCGAAACCTACGGCATCGAGCGGCCGATGGGGCGTGTATTTGCCGACATTGCGGCCGAACGCCTGTCGCGGCGCGCCGTGCTCGCGGGTGCGGCTTCCGTTGGCCTTGCGGCGGCAATGCCGGCCGAAGCCCAAACGCGGCAGACAGCCTTGCGCTTTGCCGACGCGACGAGCGATCTCGACGCCAACGACCACGTGTCGCCGGGCTACAAACGCCAAGTGGTGCTGCGCTGGGGCGATCCGATCTTCGCGAATGCGCCCGAGTTCGATCCAACCGCCCAGACCGGCGCCAAACAGGAACGCCAATTCGGCTACAACAACGACTTCATGTGGTTCTTCCCCCTGCCCTACGGCTCGCGCAGTTCCACGCGCGGCCTGCTGCATGCGAACCACGAATACTGCAACGGGAACTTGATGTTCCCGGGCATCGGCGAGCGCGGCAACCAAACCAAAGCACAGTGCGAAGTCGAAATGGCGGCGCACGGCCTCAGCACAGTCGAGATCGCCAAGATCGACGGGGCTTGGCGCGTAGTCAAAGACAGCCGCTACAATCGCCGCCTCAGCGCGGCGGGTTCCGCGTTCCGGGTTTCGGGACCGGCAGCCGGCCATCCGCGGCTGCGCTCGAACGAGGATCGCACCGGCACGCTCGTCGTGGGCACGCTGAACAACTGCGCGGGCGGTGTAACGCCGTGGGGAACGGTTCTGTCGGGCGAAGAGAACTTCAACGGCTATTTTGGCGGCGACGCGTCGAAGACGCCGGAGGCGGCCAACCATCGCCGCTATGGCGTGTCGCCGTGGCAGGGCGCGCCCTGGGCCAATTACTTCGAACGCTTCCAGGTCGAGACGAACTGGAACGAGCCCAATCGATTTGGCTGGGTCGTCGAATACGATCCCTATGATCCGCAGTCGACGCCGGTCAAACGCACGGCTTTGGGGCGCTTCAAGCACGAGGGGGCGACCTGCGTGGTGTGTCCCGACGGGCGCGTCGCCGTCTATTCGGGCGACGACGAGCGGTTCGAATACGTCTATCGCTTCGTCACGCGCGGCACCTACGATCCAAAGAACCGGCGCGCCAATCGCGATCTTCTCGACGACGGCACGCTGTCGGTCGCACAGTTCCAGACCGACGGCACGCTGCGCTGGCTGCCGCTCGTGCACGGCCAAGGGCCGCTTACGGCCGCCAATGGCTTTGCAAGCCAAGCCGACGTGCTGATCGAAGCGCGCCGCGCTGCCGATCTCGTCGGTGCGACGCCGATGGATCGACCCGAAGACGTCGAAACCGATCCCGTCACGGGACGCACCTACGTCGTGTGCACCTCCAACGAACGCCGTGCTACCGCCGACGCGACCGACGCGCGCACGCGCGCGAACGGTCCCAACCCGCGCGCCGACAACCGCACGGGCCATATCGTCGAGATGATTCCGCCCGGCGGCCGCGGCCCGCGCGCCGACCATGCGGCCGATACGTTCCGGTGGGACATCCTGCTGCTGGCAGGCGATCCCGCCGATCCGGCCGCGCGGACGAAGTACGGCCCCGGCGTGGGGCCGCATGGCTGGGTCGCAGCGCCCGACAACATCGCCTTCGATCCGAAGGGGCGCTTGTGGATCGCGACCGACGGCATGCCGACGCAAGCCGTGCCTGCCCGATCCGACGGAGTTTTTGCGACCGAGCTCGAAGGGCCCGGCCGCGCCGTGACTAAACGCCTCTACGGCGCGCCGTCGGGGGCGGAAGTCTGCGGGCCCTGCTTCACGCCCGACGGCAAGACGCTGTTCCTCGCGATCCAGCATCCAGGCGAGGCCCGCGGCTCGAACTTCGAAAACCCGTCGACGCGATGGCCCGATTTCCGCCCCGACATGCCGCCGCGTCCGTCGGTCGTCGCGATCGAGAAAATCGACGGTGGCGAAATCGGCAGCTGAAGGAAAACCGCACAATCAGCGTTCGCGCTCGAGGATTGCCCGACGCGACAACGATTCAAAAGCTATAGGTTCAAAGCATGCAGTTCCTGGACGCTCAAGCAGCCAGGAACTGCATGCGTTCCGGTGCCAACGAGACTGCGACCCAAGCTCCAACCTCGATCAGGCTCGACACGCTTTGGAACGGCGCCTCGACAGTCACTTCGCTGCCGCTCAGGGTCACGCTATAGCGCACCGTGGCGCCAAGAAATTCGCGATGGACGACTTTGCCCGTCAGCGCGTTATCGGCGTCGGTTGCCTTTGCAAGAACCAGATCGGCGTATTGCGGACGAAAGACCAGCCTCGCGGTATCGCTCGCAGCGACGCCACGCGGGATCGGCAGTTTGGCGCCGCCCTTGATTTTGAAGATGCGATCGGTCCCGTCCGTTAGCACCTCGCCTTCGAGAATATTGGCGGCTCCCAGAAAGCCCGCGACGAAGAGATTCGCTGGCTTCTCGTAGAGTTCCATGGGCGTGCCGACCTGCTGGATGACGCCGTCGTTCATCACCGCGATGCGATCGCAGATCGTGTTGGCCTCTTCCTGGTCGTGGGTGACGAAGATTGTCGTCAGCCCCAAGCGCTGCTGCAAGTCGCGAAGTTCGCGGCGTACCTGCACGCGCATCTTGGCATCGAGATTCGACAATGGCTCGTCGAGCAAAAGGACCTTCGGTTCGATGACCACGGTCCGCGCCACGGCCACGCGCTGCTGCTGCCCGCCCGAGAGCTGCGAGGGCCGGCGCTCGGCAAGATGCCCAAGACCAACGAGTTCGAGCGCCGATGCCACGCGCCGGGCGATTTCGGCTTTCGGCAGCCTGCGCTCTTCGAGCCCAAAGGCGACGTTCTTGGCGACCGTCATATGCGGCCATAGCGCATAAGATTGAAAGACCATGCCGACATCGCGCTTCCACGGCGGGAGCGCGGAAATTTCTCTATCGCCGATCATCACCCGGCCCGACTGCGCAATATTGAAACCAGCGATGAGTCGCAACAACGTGGTCTTGCCGCAGCCGGACGGTCCGAGGAATGCAAAGAATTCGCCCGGCTTCACTTCGAGATTGACGTCCTTGAGCACATGCGTAGCGCCGTAGGAGAGGTTCACGCCCTCGACAAGAACGCCCGCCGCATTGATCGGGGCAATTGCTTTCTCGAACATGCGATGCCTCAGTTCTTGACTGCACCCGACCGCTCACGGTCGAGCAGCCAGTGGGAGAGAAAGGTGCACAAGCCCACGATCGCGACCGCGATCATACCAAGAGCTGCGCCAGGGCCGCGGCCCGCAGGAGATTGCATATAGACGTAAAGCCCGTAGGCCAGCGGCGCGTCGGACGTGTTCTGCACCAGCATCATAGTGGCCGAAAGCTCGACCGAAGCAGTGGCGAACGCGGTGACAAATCCAGCGAGCATGCCGCCGACCATCAGCGGCAGAAGAATCCGTCGCACCGTGCGCGCTTTGGTCGCCCCGAGATTTTCGGCCGCTTCTTCGAGCTGCGGCGAGACCTGCTGCAGCCCCGCTGTGCAGGCGCGCAACGCGTAGGGAAGCCGCCGCACGGCCAAAGCGATCACAATGATGAACCAGAACGTGGCAAGCGATTGGCCCGAGGGCAGCGTCACGCCGTAATAGGTGCGCAGATAGCCGATGCCGATCACCACGCCGGGTACGGCAAGCGCGCCCATCGCAAGATAGTCGAGCATGTGCCGACCGGGGATCTTCGAGCGCTGCACCAGCCACGCGATCGCCGACCCGACGACGACGGCGATGATGCCCGCCAGCGTCGAATAGATCAGCGTGTTCCAGATGAATTGCGGACTCTCGGTCAGCACCTTGCCGTAATGCGCGAGCGTGTAGTCGTCCGGCAAAGGCGCGAACGACCAGACCGTGGCGAGAGACAGCAAAATCAGTCCGACATGCGGCGCAAGCGTCAATGCCAGGATCAGAATCACGACGCCATAGGCCGCCACCTTGTCGAACCCTTTCATCTCGCGCTTAGCAAGGCCACCGCCGCCGCGCTGGACGGTGGCGTAGTCGCGCCCGCGCGTAGCAAAGGTGGCGATCCACATGGCAAGCATCGACACCGAAATCAGCACGACCGAAATGACGTAGCCCATCGGATCGTTCAATCCGATCGAGGTGATGCGCAGATAGGCCTGCGGTGCGAGCAGGTCCTTGGCGTTGAGCAGCAGCGGCGTGGCAAGGTCGTCGAAGACCTTGATGAAGACGAGGCTGGCCCCCGCCACATATCCCGGCATCGCGAGGGGAAAGACAACTTTGGCGAAGAGCCGGAAGCCCGAAGCGCCGAGATTCTGGGCGCTCTCCTCCATGGCCCGGTCGATATTTGCAAGCGACGCCGAAACGTTGAGGAGAATGAACGGGAAATAGTGGACAGCCTGCAGAAGAATGACGCCGTTCAAGCCCTCCATGAACGGGATGTTGATGTCGAACCAATCGCCCAGCAACAGGTTGAAGGTTCCGTTCCGCCCGAACAGCAGCTGCATGGCGACCGCTCCGGCAAAAGGCGGCATGATCAGCGGCACGACCCCCAGCGTCTGGATCAGTATTGCCCCTCGGAACTGGAAGCGCGAGGTGATGTAGGCCAGCGGCAGCGCAAACGCCGTGCCCCAGAGAACTGACATTGTCGAAACATAGATCGAGTTCCAGAGCGAGCGGACGAATAGATCGTTGCGTAGAAAATCGGCGAAGTTCACGAGCGTGAAACTGCCCGTGCGCGGATCGACAAAAGCGACGACGACCACCGTCGCGACCGGCACGACCAGAAACAGAAGCAGAAATGCCGCCACCGCCCCGGCCAGCAGATACTGGCCGAGCGGAACCGCTTGCCTGCGCGAAACAGCGGCGGCGGCAGTTGCGTTCAAGGTGCGAGCCGCGCCGCTTCGGCGGTCTTGGCCATCGCGGCGGCATACTTCTCTTTGGCGAAGCTCGACCATTGCTGCTCGAGCTCGGCTTGGCGCGGGGCCTTGGCCTGCGGGGTGCTCGCTTGGAACGACGCGCGAATTTCCTCAGATGCGGCTTGCTCCGCCGTGATCGGCATGGCCGAGATCAGGGCACGGGCCTCTGCCAGTCGGGCACGCGCGGCCGCATTGTCGCGGCGCGCGAGGCGCGCTTCGACATCGTGCATTGCCTTGGTGACCGCCTTCAACGGCTCGAGATTGAAGGTCACCAGCTGGTCAAACAGCACATCGACGACCGCGTAGCGTCGCTCGGAAAGGCCGACATCGAATTCGAACCCTGGCAACCCGATGGCGCCGGTAAACGGGTTGGGGTAGCCCTCCGGCGCCTTGGCATAGATCGCCGGATTCACAGGCAAGCGGCTGATCGCCGGGATCAGCAGAAGCTCTTGGCCTGCGTCGGACAGAAGATAATCGACGAAGGCTCGCGCCGCAGCTTGATTGGGCGCATTGGCGATGATGCCGACATTGGCCGGCACGACTGTCGAGACGGTCGGATAGACGAACTTGACTGGGAAGTTTGCCGCACGCGCCGAGAACGCGAAGAAGTCGATCACGACGCCAAGTCCGACTTGGCCCGAATTGACGGCATCGGGCACGCCAAAGGAGCGGTCGGTGATCGTGCGCATATTGCCCGACATTGCCTTCAAAGTTGCCCAGCCTTTGTCCCAGCCTTCGCCCTGCAGGATGGTTTCCACCGTCAAGTGCGTGGTTCCCGAGCGCGACGGCGTGGTGATCATGGCGTGATCGAAATAGACGGCTTTGCCCAGATCGGACCATTCCTTGGGATCGGGCAGACGGTTAGCGCGCGTATAACGCTCGTTCCACATGATGCCGTAGCCCGACGCGGCGAAACCGAAAAACATGCCGTCGGGATCGTTGATGTTGTAGGGCCCGAGCTTCGCCGGGATGCCCGGCGTATTGGGCTTGTGCGCCTGGAGAAGCCCCGCGCGCTTAAGGACCTCGAACGCATCGGGCGCCGACGCCCAGAAAAGATCGACCTGATTGTTGGCGCGGGTTTCCTGCACGAAACGCACGCCGGCATTCGTATTGCGATTCTGCACTTCAAGGGTGACGCCCGGAACGGCCGCCTCGAACGCCTTTTTGAATGGATCCGTTACGTCCTTCGAAAAGGAGGTTACGACGGTCACTTTGCCGCTGGGGGCTTGGGCATGGGCGTCGCCAATCGAGAGCCCAAGCGCCAGGGCAACGGCGGTTACAGCGGTCGCACAGATTGCAAAGCGTCGGTTCGGCATCGGGGGCTTTCCTCTTTGGTTTTGATCTTTTCCTTTGCGGCCATCGACGGCCGCAAGGTCGTTTACGCAAACGATACAGTCGGCTTGAGCGAAGCGAAAGGACCACGAGATGCTCAAGCCGCAGGCGACGTCAGGCGCGAGCCGCGCAACTCCCCGGCGGCTTCGAGAATGGGGTGGGCAACGGCAACCAGATGTGAATTGATGCGCTTGAGATCGCGCAAGATGTCGAGATGCAGCGCGCTCGTCTCCAGCGAGGCGACAGCGCCTTCGCGCAATCGCGCAAGATGGCTTTCCATCGCCACGCGCTCGGCGGACCGAATCTGATCCTTCTCGCGGATCAGTTCGCGCGCCATCTCCGGATCGTTGGTCATGAACACGGCGATTGCAAGCTTGAGCTGCTTGACGACGCGGGCATGAAATTCGTTAAGTTCGCGCCAGCCTTCGGGCGAGAATGAAACGCCCGAGCGCCGACGCTTGGCAGCGAGTTCGAGCAGGCTCTTGTCGATGATGTCGCCTACATGTTCGAGGTTTGTGGTGAAAAGAATAAGGTCGAACGCTCGCCGCGCGTCGGCTTCAGTCAAGGGCTGGCGCGTCAGGCGCGTGAGATAGAGCTTTATGGCATCCTGAAAGCCATCGACTTCGTCATCGAGCTTGCGAATTGCCTTGAGGCGCGCTCCGTCCGCCTCGTTAAAAGTCAGCATCGTCTCACCAAGCATAGTCTCGACCCGCTCTGCCTGCCGCAACACCTCACGCGACGCCGCTCCCAGCGCCAGATGCGGCGTAGTCAGCAGCGCTTCGTCGAGATGCAGCACCTTGTATTCGCCCGCCGCCTTCTCGTCGGCAACGACAAGCCTGACCAGAAGCCGCGCCGCCAGCGCAACAAACGGGAGAAAAAGAAAAAGAAGCCCCAGATTGAAGCCGACATGGGCGGCCGCCAATAGCTGTGCAGGCGGCCAATCGATCTGCGCCATCAGCGGCCAGGCGAACGGCAGAACAGCAAGCGCGAGGACGGCACCAATCAGGCGGAAGCCAAGATTGCCAAGAGCGATGCGGCGCGCGATGGTGGATTCGCGCCAGACCAATGCCAGCGCAGTCAGGCCCGATCCAACATTGGCGCCCAGAACCAGATACAGCCCAATCTGCACCGACACCACACCCGACGTCGACAGCGCCAAGACGAGCAGCACAAATGCCACGCTCGAGTGCATCGCCCATGCCAGCAAAGCCGCAATGACGATCGCCAAGACCGGCTCGTCGCCCAGACGCGACAGCACGATGTCGAGCGTACCGCCGCCGCGCCAATCCGCAGTTGCCGCCACGATCATGCTGAGCGACAGCACGATCAGGCACAATCCAATGCCGATCCGCCCGATCTTACGCACGCGGGCCGAGCTTGAGATCATGAACGCGGCTATGCTCGCCGTCAGCAGCACCGGGACCAGCGCTTTGAGATCGTAAGACAGGAGCTGCACAACGAGGCTGGAGCCGACATCGGCACCGAGCATCACTGCGATCGCCGGGGCAAGCGCAATAAAACCGCGCGTCGCCAAGGATGTCAGAAGCAATGCCGTGGCGGTCGAGCTTTGCAACGCCAGCGCAATTCCCAACCCAAGACCAGCGGCGCGCGGTGCGTTGCCTGCTGCGAGTGCCAAGATGACGCGCAGTTCCCCGCCGAAAGCCCGAACCACGCCGCTTTTGACCAGATGCGTGGCCCATAGAAGCAGTGCGATCGCGCCCAGAAGCGCCAGGAACCCAGTCGGATAGATCACTTTTTCAATCAACTCCGAAGCTGCATAGTAAAACGCCAAGCGACGACGCTTGTAAGGTTGATTATAAACTGTCATAAAATGGTAACATAAACGGCGTTAGGCCGAAAGAGCAGTGATTCCAGGGAGAAGAAAACCATGCCGTTCCTCCATGTGCGCGCTGGCGCTATTGCAGTTGCTATGCTGGCGTCGATAGGCCCGTTTGTGTCGCGCGAAGCCGCCGCACAGGATACGTGCTCCAATCGCGGACAGCTCGATACGCTGTATTGCGACGCCAACAACGATCTTGTTGCTGATCTCCCGGCTGCAAATCGGCAACGCGATCCCTCGACGATGATCTTTGCCTACACGCCGGTGGAAGACCCGGCCGTCTATGCCAACATTTTCAAGCCGTTGATGGACTATCTGGGTACCTGCACGAGCAAGCGCTGGGTGTATTTCCCGGTGCAATCGAATTCCGCCCAAATCGAAGCGATGCGCTCGGGCCGCCTGCATGTGGCCGGTTTTTCGACGGGCCCAACCGGCTTTGCCGTGAATATCGCAGGTGCAGTCCCGTTCGCTGCAAAGGGTTCGAACGAGGGTGTGCGGGGATACCATCTTCTGGCCATCGTCAAAGCCGATTCGCCGTTCCAAAAACTGGCCGATCTAAAGGGCCGAAAGGTTGCACACACATCGCCGTCGTCGAACTCGGGCAATCTTGCGCCGCGAGCCCTTTTTCCGGCAGAGGGCCTGACACCCGGCACAGACTACCAGCCGATCATGTCGGGCGGGCATGACCGTTCGGTGTTGGGCGTCAACACAGGCGACTACGACATGGGTGCCGTGGCATCCGACGTTTTCGATCGCATGGGCAATCGCGGCACCGTAAAGGCCGACAGTTTCCGCATCATCTACAAGAGCACAGTCTTCCCAACCTCTTCCTTTGCCCACGCACACGACCTTGCGCCGGCCTTGGCGGCGAAGGTCAAGCAATGTTTCTACGATTTCAAATTCCCGGCCGAGATGGTCAAGGAGTTCAACGGCGACGACCGCTTCTTGCCGATCACGTACCTGAAAGATTGGGCACCTGTGCGCGAGGTCGCCGAGAAGACCAACACACCCTACAACCGAGCTGCGTATGATGCCGAAGCGCGGCGTGAGGCTGAAGCCGCCGCGCGCCGTGCCGCGCCGCCGGCAGCGGCGCCAACACCTGCCGCTCCGGCACCCGCAGCCCCGCGGCCGTGAGGACTGCCGAACGCGAAGGGCGGCCGTACGCGCCGAACCGCGACGTTGTAATCCGTGCCTTGCGCAAAGAATATCGCGCGGGCCAGCCGATTTTACGGGACGTTTCGGTGACGATCGCCGGACGCGGACTGACGGCGATCATCGGCCCGTCGGGTACCGGAAAATCGACTTTGATTCGCTGCATCAATCGCCTTGTCGATCCGACGGCGGGCGAAATCCTCTTCATGGGGCGCGATCTTGCGACCCTCAAAGGCGCCGAGCTGCGCGCCGCACGCCGTACCATCGGCATGGTCTTCCAAGAGTACAATCTAGTTGAGCGGCTGTCGGTAATCGAGAACCTCCTGTGCGGTCGGCTTGGCTACATAGCGTGGTGGCGTGCGCTGCTGCGCCGCTTCTCGGCCGAAGACGTGGAACGCGCCTTCGCGCTTCTCGATGCAGTCGGCTTGGGCGACATGGCGACGCGCCGAGCCGATGCGCTTTCCGGCGGCCAGCGCCAACGGGTCGGGATTTGCCGTGCGATCATGCAGAATCCAGATCTGATTCTTGCCGATGAACCGACCTCTTCGCTTGATCCAAAAACCTCGGTCGAAATCATGGAGATTCTCGAAAAATTAGCGTCTGAGCGCGACATTCCGGTTGTCGTCAATATCCATAACGTCGAACTCGCCAAGCGTTTTGCAGACCGCATCATCGGGATGTCCAAAGGTGCGATCGTGTTCGACGGCAATCCGTCGGCGCTCGAGGAACGTCACCTGATCGAAATCTACGGCGGCAAGGATTGGCTGCAGGAATGAGCGCTATCGGAGTCGGCCGCACCCTGCGCGATGCGTTTCCGACCAATTGGAAGGTGCGTGCGCTGTGGTTAGGGCTTGTGCTCTACGTCGCGCATGCGGCAGGCATTCTGCAGATCACTTGGGCGCGCTTTGTCATCGGACTTGATCAAGGCGAGCGATTTCTTGGCCGCATGTGGCCGCCGAACGTCCAGGCGCAGAAGGTCCAGCTTATCGTCGATGGCATGCTCGAGAGTCTTCAGATCGCCGTGCTTTCGACAGCGTTTGGAGTGTTGCTGGCGCTGCCGCTCGGACTGCTGGCGGCGCGCAATTTGACGCCAGCATGGGCATCGTGGGCGGCGCGCGCGTTCATCGCGCTCTTGCGCACTTTCCATCCGGTGATCGTCGCTATCCTGTTCGTCAAGGCGGTTGGTTTCGGCGCGCTTGCGGGCGTGCTCGCACTCGTCGTTGCCTCAATGGGCTTTGTGGGCAAACTCTTTGCCGAAGCGATCGAAGAAATCTCGATGAAGCAGGTCGAGGCCGTACGTGCCACGGGCGCCGGCTTCTTGAGCGTGCTGATTATGGGCGTGCTGCCCCAAGTCATGGCGCGCTTCGTCGGTTTCGTCATCTACCAGCTCGATTCCAATCTACGGAACTCGACGATGGTTGGCATCGTTGGCGGCGGCGGTATAGGCGCGACATTGTTCACGGCGTACCAGCGCTTTGACTACGATGTTGTGCTGACCATTCTTCTTGTAATCATCGCCATCATCATGCTGTTCGAAGTAGTCTCGACGCGCATTCGCCGGGTGTTCCAGTGAGTGCCGCCGTCGGCACCGGAATTGCCCGTGTGTGGCAGCGCTTCACGCCCGCCGAGCGGATGGCGCGCTATGCCGTTTATGTGGCGAGTGCCGTTGCCATCGTCTGGTCGTTGCGCACGATCGAGGTGATCCCGGAGTTTCTCTACGACGCGCCGGCACAGTCGGCCGATCTGTTCCAGCGCATGTGGCCGTTCGACTGGCGCTTTTGGCCAACCGTGTTGACCGGGCTGGTCGAAACGCTGCATACCGCGACGCTCGGAACATTGATCGCACTGGTGCTGGCTGCACCTGTGGCACTGCTGGCTTCCCGCACTATCACGAAGTCGGTGTTGCTGAACCAGTTTGCCAATCTCATTCTCGTCTCGTCGCGCTCGGTCAATTCGCTAATATGGGCGCTGCTGTTCGTCGCTATTTTTGGCCCCGGTGCCTTGGCGGGCACGCTCGCGATCGCGTTTCGCTCCATCGGTTTTGTCGGCAAGCTTTTGAGCGAGGCGATCGACGAATCGCATGTCGGGCCGATCGAAGCGCTGACCGCGACGGGCGCTTCGCGGCCTGCAATCCTGCTCAAAGGGTTTTGGCCGCAGGTGGAGCCGTCCTTCTGGTCGGTGGCACTGTTCCGGTGGGACATCAATGTTCGCGAAAGCGCCGTGCTGGGGCTGGTGGGTGCGGGCGGCATTGGCGTAGCCCTCGATACGGCGATCAGCAATCTCTATTGGGACCAAGCCGGGTTAGTACTTGCCACGATCTTTGCCGTGGTCGTTCTCACCGAGATCGTCACGTCGCGCATCCGTTCCAAGATCATCTAATGTCTATGCAAAGATCAAAGAGCGTTTCTCTTCGAGGAACGCGATGAGGTCTGGATCTATCTCGAAAAAAGCTGCAGCCTGATTCCCGAAAGGAGCGATGTGCCCACCAGAGTAGCGATTGAAGTCTCGCATGACAGGTTTTCCGCCTGGCTCAGCTTTCCACCGAGCGACAGGCCGCCTACGACGCCAAGCTTAAACGCGAGATCCGATTGCCCGCTCTGAGCCGCGACTAAACTTGCGGCGCCCGCCGGGTCTGGCGAGACTTGCAAGCTATCAGCCTCGATTATCGGCGTCGGCGGACCGCACGATTGATGCGGAGCCTTACTCTGCGGACACGCCCGAGCCGCCGACGCTTGAATTCTGATACGGGCATGCATTCGTGACCTCCCCTCCACCGACGTGCTCCCACCTGAAGGAGGAGTTCTGGATAGGAGGCTCAGGCTATCGCGAGGAATATGACTCAACGACGGTTCGTGCTTCCGTCTGCGGCCTTACGGTCAATCCACGTATGGTCCGAGGACTTTGTTGAGGACCGTACGCGTGACGGAACAGCCCTTCGGATATTCAGCATCATTGACAAGTTCACGCCTGAGGCGCTTTCCATTCGAATGACCCAAAAGATTGAATCTTTCTACGTCATCGAGGCGTCGGTACTGCGCGAGTTAAACTCCGTCGGCGACGTTTGGAAACCAGACGTTAAACTGGACCGATCTGCTGCCACTCGCCGACGAAGTCGCACACGACCCGTCGCGCACCGGCCACCCGAAGTGGGTGCCCTTCGATAGGATGATGGCCTGCGGCATCGACCCCTATGGTCGCTATTCCAGCCGCAACAGCGGAAGTGACGCCGACTATCGAATCTTCGTAGGCGAGTGCCTGCCCGGCCTCAACGCCAAGCCGCATCAACCCTTCGGCATAGGGCATTGGGTCCGGCTTGCCATGCGCCAGTTCTTCGCCGCTGATCAATGTCTGAAACACTTCGCGCAGCGACAACCCGGACAGCATGCGCTCGGCATTGGCGCGCGGCGCATTGGTGACGGCCGCAACGCGGATCCCCATCGCTAAGATACGTTCGAGAAACGCGACGAGTCCCTTTGTGGGCGACAACGCCGAAAGCTTAGAACGGAAGAGCGCTTCTTTGCGTTCCGGCAGGCTTTCGCGAGCGGCGGCAGGCAAGTGAGCGAAATTACGCAACACGATGTCGCCACTGGTCAGCCCGACGAAAGTCCGGTCGTAGTGCCCTCGATCCAGCACCATCCCATATTCCGCCAGTATCTCGTTCCAGGTCGCGAAATGAATGTCTTCGGTATCGACCAGCGTACCGTCGATGTCGAACAATACGGCCCGCAACGAAGGCACGCGAATGGCACATTCTTCGTTCACAACACACCGCCATAGACACCGGCGCGCAGGCAGTACTGCGACACAAGATAAGTCCGACGTGATCCGAAAGCCGAATTCATCTAAGGCCGCACAAGGATTGCGCCCTTCTGATCGAGCATGACGCGCACGCGCGAGCCGACGGGACGAAACGGTGCGGCGCGCGGCACGATGGCGAACAGATCGCCGAGTGCCGTGTCCACGTGGTACTCGACATGCGATCCCATGAAAGTTGCGCGCGCAATTTGCCCTTCCAAGGCATCCGCAGCCTCATCCGGATCCGCGAAAGAGATCGCCTCGGGCCGAATGACCAAATCGACCGGACCCAGCGGAAGGTCGCGATGCGGCAGCGTCACAAACGCGCGGTCAAGCGCCACGCGCCCGGCCGCTCCTTCCTTAGCGTCCAGATTGGCGCGCACATGGTTCGCCTCGCCCATGAAAGTCGCGACGAAAACATCGCGCGGCGCATCGTAGAGTTCGGCAGGGGTCCCCGCCTGGGCAATCTCGGCTGCACGCATCACCACGATCGTGTCGGAAACCGCCAACGCCTCGCTCTGGTCGTGCGTGACGTAGACGGCCGTAAGCCCCAGCTTCTGCTGGAGCGCGCGTATCTCCTCGCGCATCGAGCGGCGCAGACGTGCGTCGAGATTCGAGAGCGGCTCGTCGAACAGCAGCACGTCGGGTTCGAGCACGAGTGCGCGCGCCACTGCGACGCGCTGCTGTTGGCCGCCGGACATTTCCGACGGCAACCGCTCGCCGTATCCGGCAAGCCCGACCGTCTCCAACGCCTTGGCTGCCTTCGCCGCCGCATCGGACTTGTTGAAGCCGCTCGAAATGAGACCGTATGCGACGTTCTCTGCCACGTTCATATGCGGAAAAAGCGCGTAGGACTGGAAAACCATCGACACGTTTCGCTCGCGCGCGGACAGCCCCGTCACGTCCGTGCCGCCGATTTCGATGCGGCCCTCGCTGGGCGTTTCGAGGCCTGCGACCATGCGCAACAGGGTCGTCTTGCCGCAGCCCGAGGGCCCGAGCAGCGTCACCAAAGTGCCTGGCTTTATGTCCAGCGACAGCTTCTTGACTGCGACCACGCTGCCGTAGCGCTTGACGATGCCCTCGAGCCTGACTCCGGCATTCTTGCGTTTTTCGTTCGTCATGCTCGCACTCCGGCGACTTGCGGCGTCGCACCCGCAGCGCGCCGACCGATGCGACGGCGCCCGACAAGAAGCTGGATAAGGCCGATCGCCGCCATCATCAGCGCGATCAGCACCGTCGAATAGGCGATGGCGAGCCCGTAATCGCCGTTGATTACGCGATTGATGATGTAGACGGTCGCCATTTCGTGCTGCGCCGAGACAAGAAAGATCACCGCACTCACCGTGGTCATCGCACGCACGAAGCTGTAGACGAGTGCCGTGATGATCGCAGGCTTCAGCAGCGGCAGTACCACTTTGCGAAGCGTGCGCGCCGTCGAGGCGCGCAAAGTCGACGACGCTTCGTCGAGGCTGCGGTCGAGCTGGCTTATCGCCGCAAGTCCCGAGCGCACACCGACCGGCATATTGCGGAAGACGAAGCAGATGACGAGGATTGCGGCCGTTCCGGTGATCTCGACGGGCGGAATATTGTAGGTTAGCACGTAGGCCACACCGATGACTGTCCCGGGCACGCAGAAGCTGAGCATCAGGGCGAACTCCAGCATCGCGCGCCCGGCAAAGCGCTGGCGCGCGATGATCCACGCCGCGAGCAGGCCCAACCCTGCTGTGACCGGTGCAGCGAGGGTCGCAAGCTGGATCGTCGTCCAGAACGAGTTCCATGCGCCGCCAGACCAGACGATGCCGCTTGCCGCGAATTCGAACGAAAATGCGCGCTGGAAATGCGAGAAGGTCGGCGTCCAGTCGCGGCCCCAGACCGTTACGAAACCGCCCGCTAGGGCCAGCGTATAGACGATGATTGTCAGCGCCGCCCACGGCAGCGCCAGCGCGAAAGCGGCGCGGCGGATCGGCGCCGGCAGCGGTGCGACGAGTCCGGCATCGCCCTTGCCCGACATCGAAACATACGATCCCCGCCCGACAATGTGCCGCTGCAGGAAGAAGGCGCCGAGAGCGTAGAGAAGGAGAATGGAGGCGAGCGTGGCCGAGCGGCCGAAATCGGCCTGGGCACCGACGACGGCGAAGAAGATTTCGGTCGATAGCACGCCGAACGAACCGCCCAGCACGATCGGATTGCCGAAATCGGCGATGCTCTCGATGAAAACAATGAGAAAAGCGTTCGCAAGGCCCGGCCGCATCAGCGGAAGCGTGACCGTAAAGAAAGAACGCATGCGGCTGGCGCGCAGCGTCTGCGAAGCTTCTTCCATCGTCGGCGAAATACCTTCGACGACGCCGATCAAAACGAGAAAGGCCGTTGGCGTGAAACTGAAGACCTGCGCTAGAAGAACGCCTTCGAAGCCGTAGATCCAGCGGCCGAGTTCAATGCCGAACCAAGCGCTCGCGGCCTGATTCACGAGACCCGAACGGCCGAAAATCAAAATCAGGCCGAGACTGATGACAAAGGGCGGTGTGATGATCGGCATCACGGTGAGCATGCGCAGCGGACGCTTGAAGCGAAAGCCGGTCCGCGTGACGACCAAGGCGAACGCGAGTCCCAATAACGTGGCGCAAGATGCGGTCGAAAGCGCCAACACGATCGTGTTCCAGGCAACGCCGCAGTTCGACGCCGACACGACGCAAGCGAGGCTCCAAATCTTCGGCGCGAACAGGCGTTCGGCCGTCGCCTCAACCAGGGAAAGTCCCGTCGGTGCCGAAAACATCTGGCTGAGCATCGTGGCTACCGGCCACACGGTGAAGAGCGCAATCGACGCGGCCAGAATTCCGACGCTTGCGGACACGAAACGGTCGCCGCCGAATCGCCCCTTCAGCGCCAATCCGTCCGTCACCATCATCATGAAAGCGAAGAATACGAGCGTGCCGCCCCAGCCGATACCGAACTGGCGCTCGTCCAGAACCCCGAAAGCGCTCTCGAGCCCGTCGTAGCGCCACCCGCGTACGCCGATCAGCCAGCCTTGCGCGGCGACCATGCCGCACCCGACGAGCCCGGCGGCAAGAAGCCAGTTCGCGCGCGCACTTCGCGGCAGATCGAAGGCGAAAGCCGGCACCGCGAGAACAAGTGCTGCCGCAACGGGCCAGAACCACCAGCGCCCGTAAGCTGCCGCCTGCGCGAAGGCGGATGCCGCATCGGCGTCTTGCGCGAATGCGGCAAAGTAGCCGGTAAGCGCAAGTTTCTCTTGCGCCATATGCCACGGCAGCACGGCGAAGCCGATGGCTGCAACGAGCCACCAGATGAAGGCTGGATCGATCCGCTTCATCGCGCGCTTTCCCTTCGCGGCCACGCGCGTTCGCGTCCGCAACCGACTTTCAGCGCGGCAGCGAGCCGATGTCCTTGTCCCACTTCGCCAGCAAGCGACGCCGCTCGGACGCTTGGCCATATTTGACGAAGTCGTACTCGACAAGACGCAGCTTCGAGAGGTCGGGCGCATTGGGTGGTAACGGCGCCGATTTGTTGGATGGCATCTGCAGCTGGCCGGCCGCCTCGAAGCCGAGGCGCTGGGCTTCGGGCGTCAGTGCCCAGTCGTAGAAGCGACGCGCTTGCGCGATGTTTCGCGCCCCGCGGACGATCGACATCGAACCGATTTCGTATCCCGTACCTTCGCTGGGCGTCGCCCAGCCCACCGGAAATCCTGCGTTGGATTCCGTCACGGCATCGTGCACGAAGGATATCGAAACAGCCGTCTCCCCGCGCGCGACCGCCTTTATGGGGCCGGTCCCGGAGCGCGCGTAGGCATTGACGTTCTTGTGGAGTGCCGCGAGGTAGTCGAACGCGTTGGCCTCGCCCATCAGCTGCACGAGCGTCGCGATCACGACATAGGCCGTACCCGACGAATTCGGGTTGGCGATCTGGACTTCGTCTTTGTAGATCGGCTTCAGCAGATCTGACCAGCTCGTCGGGGCCGGAATGTTTTTCTTGGCGAGCAACTCTCTGTTGAAGCCAAATCCAACGGCGCCCGAGTAGATCCCGATCGACCGACCTTTGGAAATCTCGTACTGGCGCAGTGCCCACGGCTGCAACTGGTCGTTCGCCGCCGACCGGTGCTCGGCAGTAAGGTTCTCTTCCGCTGCGATCAAATGCGGATCGCCGGTGCCGCCGAACCAAACGTCGGTGCGCGGGTTCTGCGCTTCGGCGCGCAACTGGGCCAGGGCTTCACCCGAACCGCGCTGCGTCATGTTGACGGTGATGCCCGTCGCTACCTGGAAACGTGTGGCCACGGCCTGACACCATTCCACCTGAACCGAACACGCAAGATTGAGGGTTCCTTGCGCCGAAGCGGGGCTCGCCGACACGACGCACCAGCCAAGCGTCACAACAGTGATCGCAATCGATTTCCTGACCATGGTTTCCTCCGCTTCGGAGCCCGCGCCAAAGGCGCCGCGCCCTGTGTAGTTTTGTTACGTTTTTAGGAGACATAACAAGCAAGCGATGCCTAAATTGTCACATTACTGTCATAAACCCAAAAAAGAACTCAACGCAAGCCAATAATTCCCGTATGCCTGAGCGGGCCGATAAATGTAGGAAAATTACGCATTGGCCCGATGGCCACTCGACCGTCCCGGTAATCTGCCCGGATTGCCGGCCGGCGAAGACGCGTGCTTCAAGCCGAAGTGACGCACCAATTGCGTCGGCTGTGTGCCGTAGTGCGATGACCCGGCGAAGATCGCGATGCACCATCATCTAAAAGTCTTCGTCGAGATCAGGAATCTGCTTGGTCAGTTATCCGAGATCGGGCTGGTCGTCGCCCAGATGACACTGTTCGAATGTGGCGCCAAGACCGTGGCTTGTGTCCTGCACGCGCAGCACGCTCTCTCCAAGACGCGCATGACCGAGTGCAAACGGCTTTCGATCTTCGTCGCGTTCCACCATTGATACAACACGAGGTTGCAATAGCTGAAGTGACGGTCGTTTTAGTGCTGTCTTTCCTCGTCGCGACAATGGTCGCGCCAACGTCGGGACAATTGCCGCGGACATTGGTCAACCAGCATCGCGCCGACGCTGTGTTCCTTAATGCCGACGCCGGCGGCACGCGATTGAATTCCGGTGCCAAGCGCGGCGCGGGGGAACTTGACGCTGTTTGGACCCCGCGCTTATAGCGCCGCGAGGCCCGCACTGCGGCGGGCAAGCCATTGCGCGTAGTCGGCGGGCGGCTTCTCGAACTCGACATGGATCTGGTCGTTCACCCGCTCGCGCACGGCGAAGGCCAGCGTGTGCGACAGACCGTCGAATCGCAGCGTACCGCGCTCGCCGTTGCGCATCGCATGCGCCGTGCGCACGTGCGCTCCACCCTCCGAGGCATCGACCAGCGTGCCCTCGATGCGCGCCCCGCTGCCGTCGTAGACGTCAACGCCGGCCTGGATCGCAAAACGCGGGAACTTGCGCCGGTTGGCGTCTTGCGTGGATGTGCGGACCACGCGCACGAGGATCTGGCGCAAGCCTTCGACGTTTTTGGTGACCGACGCGATGGCGGCCCGCACCTCGGCCGCCGAGTTGCCGACCGAATCTGCTTCGCGGCTGACGTTTTGGATCTTCGACGACACCTCGCGCGAGGCTTCGGCGGTTTGACCGACATTGCGCGCAATTTCCTGCGTAGCCGCCCCCTGCTCTTCCATTGCGGCCGCGATGGCGCCTGCCACTTCGTCCACCTCGCGGATGCGTTCGCCGATTTCGGCAACGGCGGCCACGGCCGCTTCGGTCGCCGCCTGGATTTCGCCGACCTGGCGGTCGATGTCTTCGGTCGATCGGCCCGTCTGGTTCGCGAGGTTCTTGACCTCCGAGGCCACGACGGCAAAACCCTTGCCGGCATCGCCCGCACGCGCCGCTTCGATCGTCGCGTTGAGGGCCAGCAGATTGGTTTGGCCCGCGATCTGGCCGATGAGCTTGGTCACCTCCGAGATCTTCGCGACCGCTTCGGACAGCGAGCGGATTGTCGTTTGCGCTTTTTCGCCACTGGCGACCGCGTGTTTGGTTACACTCGAGGCGCGCGCGACTTGGCCCGAGATCTCGCGGATCGAAGCCGAAAGCTCCTCGGCCGCCGACGATACGGTCTGCACGTTCACGAGCGCTTCTTCCGACGCCGCCGCGACCGACTGACTGTCGGTCGACACGCCCTGTGCCAGCTTCGTCATGCCTTGGGCAGCATTGTCGACTTGGCGTGTGGTCGCGGCGATTGATTCGACCGCCGCCGAAGTTTCGCGCTCGACCGTTTCGGCCATGTCGAGTAGCGCCTTTTTCTTGAGGCGCTCGGCTTCGGCCGAGGCAGCTTTCTGTTCGACTTCCAGCCGCAGCTTCTCCTTGCCGGCGTCTTGAAACACCTGCAGAGCCGCTGCGAGTTTGCCAACTTCTTCAGTCTGGTCCTTATGCGGGATCGCGATATCCAAATTGCCGGCGGCCGTTTCGCGCATCGCGCCCATGATGCGCTTGAGCGGCATCAGAATGCCGATGAAGATAACCGCCGTGCCCAGAAGCAATGCCCCCAGTATCCCGCCGGCGGCGAGGCTGATCGATAGCGTTTTGGCGCTCTGATAATTGTCCTCTGCCGTTTTCGCTGCCGCAGTAAATCCGGCCAGGCTTCGGTCTTCGATCGGGCGAATCTGTATGCGGACTTCGTCGATCAGGCCGCTGATCTCATAAGCAATCTTGCCGGCTTCCTCGAACTTTCCGTCGCGCGACAGTTTTTTGATCGTGTCAGCTTGAGCCTTATGGCGTGCCAGGATCGCGCGCGCCCGCGTGAGCGCCGCTCGCGGCTCCTCCGACACGAGCAGCGGCTGCAACTGGTCGAGCCGCGCGATAAAGCGGCGATGCTCATCCTCGACCAACGCTTCCATTCTTGTGCGCGCGTCGGCCGTCAATTCGATCGGCAAAAACTCGACTGCACGGGCATAAGCAAGCAAATTTGCCGTGCCCCGCCCGCCGTGCAGAATGCGCGTGGCCTCGCCGGTGATTACGTTTACGTCGCCTTTGAGGTCCGAGAGTGCGCGGATTCCGCTGACTGACAATGCGGCGGCCACCACAGACAGCAGCAACAGAGCGGCGTAGATTTTTGGCGCAATGGGGATGTTCTTCATTGGGGTGTTTCCGTTCATTTGGGCAACGCAGACATTTCACGAGGCTGTATAGTCAATTGCCGCTCGATTTTCTACTATTAAGAAGACTTATGACTGATATTGAAATCAGTGAAAAATTTTCAGGTTGGCCCAGCATTTACTCAAAGGCAGAGGAATTGACTTTCGACTGTAACCCTGGCGCAGGTGGAAAAGAGCCAACTCCTTGGATCCGGCATGACTGGTCGCCCTTCAATCCGCCGTATTCATTGCGCCACCGATAGCACGTAACCTCCGTTACCCCTATCGATCGAACGGCCTCTGCAACCGGCCGCCCCTGGGCCATAAGCACATCGACCTGCCTTAGCTTCGCGACGATCTCTTCTGGCGTATGTCTTTTCCTTGCCATTGCCTGTTCCTCCTTCTCCAAAACCATACCTCAGGGAGGACCACTTCAATG